>JBNKPL010000014.1:0-31802 GCA_050295355.1 Sedimenticolaceae bacterium | reverse complement strand
GGGGCAGGGTGGGGGCGGTGGATAGGTTGCTCATGCTAAGGCTCTTGATGTACTGCAAAAGGTGGCTAATCCTGTGAAATTAAGGTCTTTTTGTCAACCTTCCACGGCCGAGGTGGCGCCCTGTTGCGGCTGCTCCGGGGCCTGATACCAGTTCAGTTTATCCCTGAGTTTCACCACCTCACCCACAATAATGAGGGTGGGCGGCTTGGGCTGCTCTTGCTCCACCATCGCTAGGATGTTGCCGAGGGTGCCGCTGAAGACCCGCTGTTTCTCCGTGGTGCCTTGCTGGATCAGGGCGATGGGCATGTCGGGGGAGACGCCGTGGGCCATGAGCTGTTCGCAGATCACGGGCAGGCCGCGCAGGCCCATGTAGAAGACCACCGTCTGGTTCGGGTGGGCCAGCTGCTCCCAGTTGAGATTGATGGTGCCGTCCTTGAGGTGGCCCGTCACAAAGGTGACCGATTGGGCGTAGTCCCGATGGGTGAGGGGGATGCCCGAGTAGGCGGCGCAGCCCGAGGCGGCGGTGATGGCCGGGACCACCTGGAAGGGCACGCCCTGGGCGGCGAGGGTGTCGATCTCTTCGCCGCCACGGCCGAAGATGAAGGGGTCGCCCCCTTTCAGGCGCACCACCCGCTTGCCCTGTTTGGCCAGGTCGGCCAGCAGTTGGTTGATCTCCTCCTGGCGCATGGCGTGGTGGTCGCGCTCTTTGCCCACATAGATGCGCTCGGCGTCGCGGCGGGTCATATCCAGCAGGGCCTGGGCCACCAGGCGGTCGTAAACCACTACGTCCGCCTGTTGCATCAGCCGCAGGGCGCGGAAGGTGAGCAGGTCCGGATCGCCCGGCCCGCCGCCCACCAGATAGACCTCGCCCATGGGGGAGCCGGGTTCCGCCTCGGCCAGGGCCCTCGCCATGGCGGCGTCCGCCTCTTCCATATGGCCGGAGAACACCCGCTCGGCCACGCCGCCGCGCAGCACCTTCTCCCAGAAGACCCGCCGGTCGGTGGGGTTGGCGAATTTCTCTTTCACTTGTACGCGGAAGCGTCGGGCCAGCTCGGCGAGACGGCCGTAGGCGGCGGGGATCAGCGCCTCCAGCCGGGTGCGGATCAGGCGCGCCAGCACGGGGGAGGCGCCGCCCGTGGAGACGGCCGCCACCACGGGGGAGCGGTCGATGATGGAGGGCATGATAAAGCTGCATAGCTCGGGCTGGTCCACCACGTTGACCGGCAGGTTGCGGGCTTTGGCCTGCTCGGAGATGGTCCGGTTGACCGCGGAGTCGCTGGTGGCGGCAAACACCAGATTGCAGTCCGCGAGATCCCCTTCCTGGTATCCCCGCGCCTGGTGTTCAATGGTGCCTTTCTGCTTCAGTGCCTGCAGGGCGGGGCAGAGTTCGGGGGCGACCACCTTGATCCGGGCCTGGGCCCTGATCAGCAGGGAGATCTTGCGCGCCGCGACCTCGCCTCCGCCGACGACGAGAACGGAACGCTCCCGGACATTGAGAAATATGGGCAGGAAATCCATCTGGAATCCACTCCAAAATAAAAATATGGGATAAGGGAAATGGCTGCACTGAACCACGATTCTCCGCCGGAATCAATCGCGGCCGGGTGTCGTGGCGCCATTGAATATTATGAAATTATTAGCATATACTAATCAATCATCACGGAATAGTTGAATCGTTAAGGACAGAGGAGATGTAAAACATGATTAACGAAATCGAATCCCCAGAACTGGAAAAACGGCTTGCTTCGGATGACGGGATTTATCTGCTGGATATCCGCAGCGCCTCCGAACTGGCCCGGGGCGTACTGCCCGCCTCCCGGCATGTGCCCATGCACCTGCTGCCCCTGCGTGTGAACGATTTTCCCAAGGATAAGGACGTGGTGCTCTATTGTCATAGCGGCGCCCGCTCCGCTCATGCCTGTATGTATTTGATGCAGCAGGGATTTACCAATGTAATCAACCTGCGCGGCGGTATTCTGGACTGGGCCCGGAACGGTTTCCAGATCGTCACCCCCGCCTACGACGCCGCCATTTAGTGCCGCGGCGCCCTTGCGTTTGCTAGGTAGTTGGAATATAAGATACCGCTGATTTCCTACCAACAATCACAACCATTGCCTTGGAGGTTCCAAATGGCCGATTTTGATCAAGAACTGGATGCGAGTGGACTGAACTGCCCCCTGCCGATCCTGCGTGCGAAAAAGACCCTTGCCGGTATGGAAGCAGGTCAGGTACTGCACATCATTGCCACCGATCCGGGTTCCGTGAAGGACTTCGAAGCCTTCGCCAAGCAGACCGGTAACGAGCTGATGGAATCCAAGGAAGAGGGCGGCAAGTTCTACTTCCTGATCAAGAAGGCCTGATTCGGGTCAAGCAAAACTATAAGCAGATACGACTGACAACGGGAGATTGCGATGGAACAGAAGAAGCTGGCCATTATCGCCACCAAGGGTTCGCTTGATTGGGCCTATCCTCCATTTATTCTTGCTTCCACCGCCGCCGCTCTGGGCTATGAGGTCGAGGTCTTTTTCACCTTCTATGGACTTCAACTGTTGAAGAAGGACATGAAGCTGGAAGTGACCCCGCTGGGTAATCCCGGCATGCCCATGCCCATGGGTATGGACAAGTGGTTCCCCGTACTGGGCACCGCGCTTCCTGGCATGCAGGCCATGATGACCGCCATGATGAAGAAGAAGATGGCGGACAAGGGCGTGGCCAGCCTGGAAGAGTTGCGTGAACTATGTCTTGAGGCCGAGGTGAAGTACATCGCCTGCCAGATGACCGTGGACCTGTTCGACATGTCCCACTCTGACTTTATCGATGACGTGGAATACGCGGGTGCTGCCCGTTTCTTCGATTTCGCGGGTGAGAGCGATATCTGCCTCTATATCTGATCTGCTGTAGCAAGTAGTAACGAAAAGGCCACCCCGAGGGGTGGCCTTTTCGTTTGAGTAAAAGAAAAAACTGGCTTGGCTAAAACCGATAGTTCATCTGCAGGCTGACGATATCGATTTCGGATTCCACCTCGCCGTGCAGGTTGCCTCTGCCGTTGTTTTCACCGCCGTCCAGATTGAACTGTTTGTTGATCTGCGCATCATCCAGGAAGATGTGGGCGTAACCGAAATCGAAACTCAGGCTTTTCGTGGCTTGGTAACCCGCACCGAGGGTAACCCAGTATCGGTCCTCACCGGGGGTTCTGGGTGTGCGGTAGTGGGCGCTGGGGATGGGGGTTTCGTCCAGGGCGATCCCGGTTCGAATTTTCCATTTATCCGAAGGCTTGTACTGGAACCCGAGGGAGTAGCGGTTGCTGTCCTTCCACTTCAGGGTGGTGACGCCGTCAGTAAGGGTGTTTGAAAAATCAAAACGGAGTTCATCCATCACGTGCCAGTAGGTGCGGCTATAATCGAACATTACCTCTAGGACATCATTAATGTCCTGATACAGGCTGACGGTTAGGCTGGCCGGTAGTTCTACATCCGAGCTGGCGTCGGCATTGGTGTAGGTCCCAGTTAGGTCGACAGGAGCGCTGGGAACGTTGGTGAACTCAACATCGCCTTCCACTTCATATTTGATCTTGGAGCGGTAGTGGATGCCGATGCGGCTTCCCTCTACTGGTTCGACCAATAGTCCGAGGTTCCAGCCGAAGCCCCAGTCATTCCCTTTTACAGTGGCTGTGCCGTCCATTGTCGTTGGTGCTCCTTCTAGGAGACCGAAATCAACAGCATTGGAGAGTTCCGCCTCCAGATATTGGGCATTTGCCCCGACCCCGACGCTGAAATGGTCACCCAGCTTGAAGGCCAGGGAGGGATTGATATTTATAGTGTGTATATCAGATTCAGTGGCGTGGTAGCGACCGATCCAGTCGTCGTCGTATTCGGTGCCCATTCCAAAAGGCACGTTGACTCCCAGGCCCAGGAATACATAGTCCCCTACCTGTTGGGAATAATAAAAGTTGGGAATGATGGCGTCCTTTCCCAGGTCACCGCTCTCTTCTGTACCTAATGCACCTACCCCTAAAAGCCAATGCTGAGAGCCTTCGTCTTGGTAATGACCTTTGGGAAAGATGCCGTGTACACCTGCACTGAGGTTACCACCTTCCAGCTTGGTCATACCCGCCGGGTTGAAATAGATGGTGCTGGCGTCCTGGGCCACGGCACCGGTCCCCGCGTAGGCGCTGCCCATGGAGGAGACGCTCTGTTCGATCAATTGAAAGCCCGATGCGGCTGCCTGTTGAGTGGAAACCGCGAGAAGGACGGTACAGGCGATCCCCAGCTTTCGGCGGTGATGATGAATATTCATTATTGGACCCCTTTTGCCATTTGCCCCTGAGATTATGGTGTTATTAGGTGAGACCCTCGGAAGGGTAATCACTTGGCCACTCTGTTTCAAGGTATTTCCCAAGAGTTGAACTCAACGGAATAGTCTTGAATACTAAAAGTGTGATATAAGGAAAACTTATCACTTATTTTGCAATTGGGGAATTTATATGGCGGACCGCAGACTTCAGGTTTTCCACACGGTTGCGCGCCTGCTCAGCTTTACCAAGGCGGCCGAGACGCTGCACATGACCCAGCCGGCGGTGACTTTCCAGGTGCGTCAACTGGAAGAGTACTTTAATACCCGGTTGTTCGACCGCACCCACAACCGCATCAGCCTGACCGAGGCGGGGACGGTGGTCTATAAATACGCCGACCGCATTTTTGAACTCTACAACGAGATGGAGCACTCGGTGCGGGAGATGACCGGGGAGATCCGCGGCGCGCTCACCATCGGGGCCAGCACCACCATTGCCGAATATATGCTTCCCTCCCTGCTGGGGGACTTCAAGGCTAAATACCCCGATGTGAATATCCACCTGAAGGTCTCCAACACGGACGGGATCGTCTCCATGGTGGAGAACAACATCATCGATCTGGGCGTGGTGGAGGCCCCGGTAGGGAATAAAAATCTGGTGGTGGAGAGCTGCAGTCCCGATCAACTGGTCGCCATTGTTCCACCCGGCCACCCGGAGGCGGAGCGCCCCAGCCTTACTATTAACGATCTGCTCAAATATCCCTTCATCTGCCGGGAGGAGGGATCGGGCACCCGGGATGTGATCAATGAGTGGCTCAAAAGCGCAGAAGATTGCCAAGAGGAGTTGAACGTCTCCATGGAACTGGGCAGCCCCGAAGCGGTGAAGGGCGCCGTGGAGGCCGGAATGGGCATATCGGTGGTCTCCAGCGCCACGATTCAAAAGGAGTTGAAGCTGGGTACGCTGGTTGCCATCAACCTGAACCCGGCGCTGGAGCGCCCGTTTTCATTTGTGCACCAGAAACAGAAGTTCCGGGTGCGGGTGATGGAGGAGTTGCTGGAGTTTGCCCGCAGCTATCTGAAGGAGCACAGCCGGGATCTCCGGCAATAAATCGGTGCCGCCCCCTGTGTTGCCGCAGCTGCCCACGATCTCCGCCGACCAGCGCAAGCTCCTGAAGGTCTATGCCGCCCTGGGGGAGCAGGACCGCGCAAGCCTGCTTGCCTTTGCCGAGTTTCTGGCGGCTAGAGGCAGTGATTCAGAACAGGCCGCGTCCGATCCTGAACCGGCCGAGCCGAAGCCCATCTCGCGCCCCGATGACGAATCCGTGGTGGCGGCGATCAAGCGTCTGTCCGAGAGTTACTCTATGCTGGACCGGGCGCTATTGCTGGATGAGACATCCGAACTGATGACCGCCCATCTGGTGCGGGGTGTTGCCGCGGTTGAAGTGATCGACCGGCTGGAAGAGTTGTTTGACCGGCACTACCAGGCGCATAGCGGGGGGCAAGCGGCCGGGAAGGTATCCTGACCGGCCTCAGGGCGCGGGAACCGCACCTTGAGGCCGGGACAGCGGGATTACTCCTGGTTGGTTTTGCAGGAGCTGATGCCGAAGGGCAGGTACGCGGGGCACCAGCCGATGGCGGCGGTGAAGAGCGGGACGACGCCGATGGCGCCCCACCAGCTTCCAGCAACCACGCCCCAGGCAATGAGTGCCAAGCCAACTACCAGGCGCAAAATACGGTCAATTCCGCCGACGTTCTGTTTCATGACGATCTCCTAATAAATGCTGCGGGAACAATGCCGGTCCTTCATGCATGGACGGACCGGCGGTTGATGGTTAGTAAAGATAGTCCCAATTACCACCGTTGTCTGTGACTATGTCACACAGGAGCGGGATTCCAGTCCGGGCTACAGATGGATTTTGGTTTCCAGTTGCGCCGGATCTAATATCTCCACCGAACCCCGCGCCACGTGGATCAGGCCGTGGCTTTCGAAATCCTTCAGAATCCGGCTCACCACCTCGCGCGAGGTTCCCAGGTCCGAGGCCATGAGTTGATGGGTGATTTCGATGCGCTGCCCGGGGCCGGAGCCGTGCTGGACCAGATAGTCTGCAATGCGCTGGTCCATGCGGCGGAACACCACCTCTTCCACCAGACTGATGATATCCGCCATGCGGTGGGCTACCAGTCCGAATACATAGTCACGCCACAAAGAGGACTCGGCCAGCCACTGCCGGATCAGTCCCGCCGGGATCACCGCGGCCTCCACCGTCTCCTCACAGACCGCAACGGCGGGAAAAGGAAGCTGGCTCAGGATGCAGGAGGCGGTCAGGATGCAGCTTTCACCCCGTCCGATTCGATAGAGCGTGATCTCCCTGCCGTTCTCCCCCAGCTTGTATACCCGTGCTGTTCCGTTCAGCACCAGGGCGAGGTGGGCGCATTCCGCTCCCTGCTGGCAGATGAACTGTCCGGGCTCCAGATGGGCGATGGTGGCGGATTGCAGGAAGCGTTTGCGCGTGGTGTCGTCGCTCTGGCCCAGGAACTCGAAAGTCGAGAGTATTTTGTCGATGGTGGAATGGTCTGAAATCACGTCGTCCGGCCCGAGGGAGAAATGGAAGTTATTCTATAGGAAAAAAGCGCAGAGAGCGGTGGCATTCGCCCTGAGCTGAAAGTACCCTAGCGAATTGGACGATTCCGTTCCACTGGCCTGATGCGGGGACCCCATATTGCCGGATCGCAAAAGCATCTACTCCTGGGCCCTTTACGATTGGGCCAACTCCGCCTTCGCCACCACGGTCATGGCCGGCTTTTTTCCGCTCTTTTTCAAGCAATACTGGGCCGGCGGCGTGGAGAGCGCCAGCAGTACTTTTATGCTTGGCAGCGCCAACTCCGCCGCCAGCATCTGTGTGGTGTTGATGGCGCCGCTGTTGGGGGCCATCGCCGACCGGGGCGGCACCAAGAAGCACTTTCTGATCTTCTTCGCCATGATGGGTGTGGTGATGACCGGGGGGCTGTTTCTGGTGGCGGAGGGAGCCTGGCTTATGGCGCTGCTGCTCTATGGCATTGCGATCCTCGGGTTTTCCGGCAGTGTGGTCTTTTCCGATGCCCTGCTGTTGGATGTGGCCGGGGAGGGGCGCATTGATTATGTATCGGCGCTGGGTTATGGGCTCGGTTATCTGGGCGGCGGCCTTCTTTTTGCCTTTAACGTGCTGATGACGCTCTATCCCGCCAGTTTCGGACTGCAGGATGCGGCGGAGGCGGTGCGCTGGTCATTCCTGTCGGTCGCCGTCTGGTGGGGGCTGTTCTCCATTCCCGTCATGCTGTTTGTAAAGGAGCACCGTCTGCCCCGGGAAAGCCGCTTTCGCTCTGATGTCCGGGCGGGCATTCAGCAACTGATCGGCACCTTCCAGCAGGTGCGGCAGTTGCGTTCGGTGTTTCTGTTTCTGCTCGCCTATTGGCTCTATATCGACGGGGTGGACACCATTATCCGCATGGCGGTGGATTACGGCCTGTCCCTGGGCTTTGATTCCAGCAACCTGCTGGCGGCCTTGCTGGTGACCCAGTTTGTGGGATTTCCCGCCGCCATCCTGTTTGGAAAACTGGGGGAGCGCAGGGGGCCGCGGCAGGGGATCATGCTGGCGATTTTCGTCTATCTTCTGGTGGTGGTCTGGGCCTACCAGATGGAGCGGGTATGGGAGTTCTATGCGCTGGCGGTGGCTATCGGTCTGGTGCAGGGGGGCATCCAGTCCCTCAGCCGCTCTTTCTACGCCCGCCTGATCCCGCATGACAAGGCGGGGGAGTTTTATGGTTTTTACAATATGCTGGGTAAATTCGCGGCCGTGCTGGGGCCGCTGCTGATGGGATGGGTGGCCATGGGGACCGGGAGTCACCGGCTCTCCATCCTTACCATACCTGTGTTGCTGATCTCCGGCGCCGTCCTGCTGGCGCTGGTGGATGAAAAGCGGGGGCGGGAGCAGGCGCGGGCGCTGGAGGGGTGACCGCTTCCCCTGGCCCGTGGCAGGATGCATACTTGGCGGGGAGTGCGGTGTGGCCTTCAAACGGCGTTTGCGGAGTCAATAGTATGACACTGTTTTGAAGTGCTGCGCATAACTTATTGAAATATATTGTTTTAATGACGCGGTTTTTTGTGGCACGTCAATTGCATTTTATGCGTAACAGGATCTGGAGGTAGATCGGAAATGGCAGAACCGGAACAGCAACTGGACGACGAACTGGATCTCGGTATCGAGAAGGGCGGCAATAAGAAGCTCATTATCATTATTGCCGCCGGCGTGTTGCTGCTCGCCCTGATCGGCGGGGCCCTCTGGTTTTTTCTCTCCGGTGACGATGAAGCGCCCGCCGAGGGTGAGCAAGCGGTTGCGGAACAGGGCGCGGAGCAGAGTGAAGAGGGCGCGGAGGCCGAACTGTTGCCGCCGATCTATCATTCCCTCAAGCCGGTTTTCGTGGTCAACCTGCCACCAGGGGGGGACGCCAAGATGCTGCAGATCGGCGTTGATGTAATGCTGCGCCAGCCGGAATTGCAGGAGTTTCTGAAGCATAATGATCCCATGGTGCGGGATCGCCTGCTCACCGTTTTCGGTGCCCAGGATTCAGCAAAACTGCGCAGCCGGGCCGGCAAGGAGAAACTGCAGGCCGAAGTGCAAAAGGAACTGGAAAAGATTGTGCAAGAGTTGGGGGGGAGCGGAAAGATCGAGTCCGTCTATTTCACCAGCTTTGTGATGCAATAACTACGTATACAGCGTAAACAGATATGGCAGCCAACGACCTACTATCACAAGACGAAATCGATGCGTTGCTCCACGGTGTGGACAGCGGCGATGTGGATACCGAACCCACTCCCGCCGCAGCGGGCGAGGCCAACGCCTACGACTTCACCAGTCAGGACCGGATCGTCCGCGGGCGCATGCCCACCCTGGAAATGATCCATGAACGGTTCGCCCGTTATTACCGCACCAGTCTGTTCAATATGCTGCGCCGAACCGCGGATATCTCGGTCTCAGGCGTACAGATGCTCAAGTTTTCGGAGTTCGTGCACACCCTGTTCGTGCCCACCAGCCTCAACCTCATCAAGGTGAATCCGCTGCGGGGCAAGGGACTTTTTGTACTTGAACCCAAGCTGGTGTTCGCCGTGGTGGATAATTTCTTCGGCGGCAGCGGACGCTTCCATACCAAGATCGAGGGACGTGATTTCACTCTCACCGAACTGCGGGTGGTGAAAATACTGCTCGAACTGGCGTTCAAGGATATGCAAGAGGCCTGGAAGCCGGTGCTGGATATCAACTTTGAGTACATCGGTTCCGAGGTGAATCCACAGTTCGCCAATATCGTAAGCCCCACGGAGGTGGTGGTGGTGACCACCTTGCAGATCGAAATCGAGGGTGGTGGAGGCGACTTTCACGTCTGCATGCCGTACTCCATGGTGGAGCCGATTCGCGATCTGCTGGACGCCGGCGTTCAGAGCGACCGGGGCGACAAGGATGAGCGTTGGGAGCGCTCCTTGCGTGAGGAGATTCTGGGAGCCAAGCTGGAACTGAGCAGCATCCTGGCCGAAACGCAGATCACCATGAAGGAGTTGGCGAAGTTGAAGAAAGGGGACATCATCCCGCTTGAAGTGCCGGATACCGTGGAGGTCTGCGCGGCGGACTTTCCCGTGTTCCGGGGGCAGGTGGGGGTGTCGGATGGTAACTATGCGATCAAGATCCAGGAATGGATAGAGCAGCGAGTGAAGGATGACCTGCAGAGTTTAATAAAGAGTTCGGCCGAGAAATAGCGGTGGAATCCAACGACGGGATGTAATCATGAACGAAACAGATACCGAAGCGAAAGAACCGGATCAAGAAGCGATGGCGGATGAGTGGGCCGCGGCCATGGAAGAGCAGGCTGTGTCGGATGCGGCGGCAGGCGAGGCGGCCGAAGCTGCCGAAGCCGCGCAGTTTCAGGAACTGCAATCCGAAATCAAGCCCGGGGTCGGCGATGTGAATCTGGATGCCATTCTGGACGTGCCGGTTACCATCTCCATGGAGATCGGGCGGACCAAGATCAGTATCCGCAATCTGCTGCACCTGAATCAGGGCTCGGTGGTGGAGCTGGACCGGCTGGCCGGGGAACCCATGGATGTGCTGGTAAACGGCACCCTCATTGCGCAGGGCGAAGTGGTGGTGGTGAACGAGAAGTTCGGCATTCGCCTGACCGATATCATTAGCCCCGCGGACCGGGTGAAGAGGCTGAGTTGATGATCCGGCGTCTCCTGGCGGTGGTACCGCTTGCCGTACTGGCGCCGCCGCTGCTGGCGGCGGAAGCGGAAACGGCCAAGCAACTGACCTCGCCCGCACCTTCTCTGGGCGGAAGCATCCTGCTGGAAATGGTGCTGTTCCTGCTGCTGATCATCGGGCTCATCATCGGCCTGAGCTGGCTGGTGCGCCGCATGGGAAGCTTCTCCGTCGGCGGCAAGGGGGCGGTGACCATTATGGGCGGGGTGTCGCTCGGTCCCCGTGAACGGGCCGTACTGTTGCAGGTGGAAAAGAAACGTCTGTTGGTGGGCGTGGCGCCGGGCCGGGTGCAGACCCTCTGTGTGCTGGATGATGCCGAGGATGGCGCAACCTTCCAGGAGCAGTTGGATACGGCGCTGGAGGAGGATGCACAATGAGGATCGCGGTCGCGCTGCTGCTGCTTCTATCGCCGCTCGCTGCGCTGGCGGCCCCCGGCCTGGAGGCGATGACGGTAACCGCTGGCGAGGGTGGCGGGCAGGTCTATACCCTGAGCATCCAGGTCCTGCTGTTCATGACCGCGCTGACCCTGCTGCCGGGGGCGTTGCTCATGATGACCTCCTTCGCCCGCATCATTATCGTGCTGGCGATTCTGCGTCAGGCCCTGGGTACCCAGAACACGCCGTCGAATCAGCTGCTGGTGGGGCTGGCGCTGTTTCTGACCCTGTTTATCATGAGCCCGGTCTTTACCGAGGTCTACGACACCGCGCTGGAACCCTACCTGGAGGAGAAGATCACCGCGGTCCAGGCCGTGGATGCGGCGAAACGGCCCATGCGCGAGTTTATGCTGGCCCAGACCCGGGAATCGGACCTGGATCTGTTCGCCCGCATCGGCAATTACGGCGAGATCGAATCCCCGGACAAGGTTCCCTTTTCCCTGCTGCTGCCCGCCTTCGCCACCAGCGAGTTGAAGACCGGGTTCCAGATCGGATTTCTGCTTTTTATACCCTTCCTGGTTATCGACCTGGTGGTGGCCAGTGTCTTGATGTCCATGGGTATGATGATGCTCTCGCCGCTGATTATCTCCCTGCCATTCAAAATCATGCTGTTCGTGTTGGTGGACGGCTGGGCTCTGGTGTTCGGCAGTCTGGCCTCCAGCTTCTTTCCCTGACGGTTGCGGGAGGTTAGAAATTGACTCCGGATATCGTTCTCGACGTAGGCCAACGGGCCCTGGAGATCACGGCGCTGCTGGCCGGCGTGGTCCTGATCCCGGCGCTGCTGGTGGGTTTGCTGGTGGCCATGTTTCAGGCCGCCACCCAGATCAACGAAATGACGCTTACCTTTATTCCCAAGCTGATCATCGTGGCCCTGGTATTGATACTCGCCGGACCCTGGATGTTGCAGCTGATCATGGATTTCGTGATTGAGCTGTTCGAAAGCATACCGGAGCTGATTGGCTGAAGTCCGGAGCCGCGGGCTGGTCCCGTTATCCGGGAATGCGGAGCAAGGCAGGGGTATGAATTTTACCGAGGCACAACTAAGCACCTGGCTGGCCGCTTTCATGTGGCCCATGATACGCATTAGCGCCATGGTGGCTTCCGCCCCCATTTTCAATTCCCGTCAGACCCCGGTCCGTTTGCGGGTGGCCCTGGCGCTGTTGCTCACCCTGGTGCTGATACCCGTGATTCCCCAGCCTCCGGTGGTGGATGTGTTCAGTCCCCAGGCGTTTCTGATGGCGGTGCAGCAGATCCTGATCGGTGTCGCCATGGGCTTTATCCTGCAGATGGTGTTTGGCGCGCTGGTATTCGGCGGCCAGACCCTGGCCTACAGCATGGGACTCGGTTTCGCTTCCATGATGGACCCGCAAAACGGGGTGCAGGTGCCGGTGCTGGCGCAGTATTACGTCCTTCTCTCCACGCTGCTTTTTCTGGTTCTGAACGGTCATCTGATCCTGATCGAAACCCTGGCCCAGAGCTTTCATACCCTGCCGGTCTCGGTGGACGGACTCGGGCGGACCGATATCGAGCAGATCGTCCGCTGGGCCAGCCGCATGTTTCAGGGCGGTCTGCTCATCGCCCTGCCGGCGATCGCGGCCCTGCTGCTGGTGAACCTGGGGATGGGGATCGTCACCCGGGCGGCTCCCCAGCTCAACATCTTCGCGGTGGGTTTTCCCATGACCATGATGATGGGCTTCATCCTCCTTTGGGTTACGCTGCCGGACGTGATGGGCAATTTCAGCGACCTGCTGGACGAGGCGTTCGCCTTGATCCGGCGTCTGCTCCTGATCTCGAGGTGACCCATGGCGGAAGAGAACCAAGACGGTCAGGAAAAAACAGAAGAGCCCACACCCAAACGGCTGCAGGAGGCGAAGAAAAAGGGGCAGATCGCCCGTTCCCGCGAACTCAATACCATGGCGGTCACCCTGATCGGCGGTATCGCGCTGGTCACCATGAGCGGCCATCTGGGTGGCGGCCTGTGGGACCTGATGACCAATAATTTCACCATCCCCCGCGCCGATATCTACGACCCCATGGCCATGGTGCGGCGCTTTGCCCAGGCGCTTCAGGACGCCCTGTTCATGCTGGCCCCCTTTTTCCTGGTGGTTGTGGTGGTGGCGGTGCTCAGTTCCGTGGCCCTGGGCGGCATCGCCTTCAGTGGTGAAGCGTTGGCGCCCAATCTGGGCAAATTGAATCCCCTGAAGGGGATCAAACGCCTGTTCTCCATGAAGAGCCTGATGGAGTTGTTGAAGGCCATCGCCAAATTTCTCCTGGTGGCCGGAGCCACGGCCCTGGTCCTGTGGCTGACGCTGGACGATTTTCTGCAACTCAGTCATATGGAGTTGGGGCCGGCGGTCCAGGAGATGGCCTCTTTGATCGGATGGGCCTTTGTGATGATCTCCACCACCCTGATCATCGTGGCGGCGGTGGATGTGCCGTTCCAGCTCTGGGAGCACAAGCGGCAGCTGAAGATGACCCGCCAGGAGATCCGCGATGAGATGAAGGAGACCGAGGGGCGGCCCGAGGTGCGCGGCCGAATCCGCTCCATGCAGCGGGAGCTGGCCCAGCGGCGCATGATGGAGGAGGTGCCCAAGGCGGATGTGATCGTCACTAACCCGACGCATTACGCCGTGGCGCTCCGCTACGACCAAGCCAGAATGTTGGCGCCTAAGGTGGTGGCCAAGGGCGTCAATCTTGTGGCGGCCAACATCCGAAAAGTGGCTGAGGAGCACCATGTGCCCCTGATAGAGGCCCCAATGCTGGCCCGAGCCCTCTATTTCAATACCGAATTGGGTGAAACCATACCTGCTGGCCTGTTTCTTGCAGTAGCCAAGTTACTAGCCTATGTATTCCAGCTGCGTGTCTACCAGCGGGACGGCGGAGAGAAGCCGGTAATGCCGAAAGATCTCTCCATCCCCGAGGAGCTTCAGGTACCGGAGCAGGAGGAGGCTGAAGAATAGATAAGGTAGAAACCACAAGAGATTGAGTGACCATGAATGCGGTAGCCATACTGGACAACGTCAGAACCACAGGGGCCAAGGGGCTGGGCATACCGCTGGTGCTGCTGATGCTCCTGGCCATGGTGGTGGTCCCCCTTCCTCCCTTCGCGCTGGATATCTTCTTCACCTTCAACATTGCGCTCTCTCTTGTGGTGGTGCTGGTAGTGGTCTACGCCTTGCGCCCCCTCGATTTCGGTGTCTTTCCCAGTTTGTTGCTGATCGCGACCCTGCTGCGGCTGGCCCTCAACGTGGCCTCCACCCGGGTGGTGCTGCTGGAAGGGCATCAGGGCGGTGACGCCGCCGGCAAGGTGATCGAGGCGTTCGGCGCCTTTGTGATCGGCGGCAACTACGCCGTCGGTCTGGTGGTGTTCTTTATCTTGGTGATTATCAACTTCGTGGTGGTTACCAAGGGCGCCGGGCGAGTCTCCGAGGTGAGCGCCCGTTTTACCCTGGACGCCATGCCGGGTAAGCAGATGGCCATTGATGCTGATCTGAACTCGGGGCTGATCGACCAGGACGAAGCGCGCACCCGGCGTGAAGAGGTGGCCCGGGAGGCGGATTTTTACGGCGCGATGGACGGTGCCAGCAAGTTTGTCCGCGGCGATGCCGTGGCGGGCATCCTGATCCTGTTTATCAATATCCTGGGCGGTCTCGGGATCGGTATTATCCAGCACGACCTGGATTTCCAGACCGCCATGCGTTTCTATACCCTGCTCACCATCGGCGACGGCCTGGTGGCGCAGATCCCTTCCCTGTTGCTCTCCACCTCCGCCGCCATCATCGTGACCCGAGTGGCCTCGTCTCAGGATGTGGGCTCCCAGGTGCTCAGCCAGCTCTTCTCCACCCCCAAGGCACTGGCCGTGTCCGCCGGGGTGCTGGGTTTGATGGGGCTGATTCCCGGTATGCCCAATTTCGCTTTTCTGACCCTGGCCGCCGCCGCGGGCGCCGGAGCCTGGATGATCGAAAAGCGGCAGCAGGAAGAGGCGCTGCGGGCGGCGGTCCCGGAACCGGCCCCGGTCGCGGAAGTTTCCCCCGAGCAGACGGAACTATCCTGGGCTGATGTGCAGCCGGTGGATATCGTCGGCCTGGAGGTGGGCTATCGGCTGATTCCCTTGGTGGATCGCAACCAGGGTGGGCAGCTGATGAATCGGATCAAGGGGGTGCGTAAGAAGCTCTCCCAGGAACTGGGCTTTCTGATCCAGCCGGTCCATATCCGGGATAACCTGGATCTGTCACCCAACAGTTATCGTATCACCCTGCATGGGGTACCCGTGGGCGAAGCGGAGATCCGCACTGACCGTGATCTGGCGATCAATCCGGGCCAGGTGTTCGGGACCCTGGACGGGGAGGCCACCAAGGATCCCGCCTTCGGTCTGGATGCGGTGTGGATCGACCCCGCGCAGCGGGATCATGCCCAGACCCTGGGCTACACGGTGGTGGATTCCAGCACCGTGGTGGCCACCCATTTGAGTGAGATCCTGCAGGCGCACGCCCACGAGCTGCTCGGCCATGAGGAGGTGCAGCAGTTGCTGGATGTGCTGGCCAACAGCGCACCCAAGCTGGTGGAGGATCTGGTGCCGAAATCCCTCTCCCTGGGGCAGGTGTTGAAGATCCTGCAGAACCTGCTGCAGGAGCGGATTCCCATCCGCGACATCCGCTCTATCGCCGAAACCTTGGCGGAGCGCTCGGTCCAGAGTCAAGACATTGGCTTGTTGACGGCGGCGGTACGGGTGGCGCTATCGCGCTCCATCGTGCAGCAACTGGTGGGTCCGCGGGAGGAGATCCCGGTAATCGTACTGGATCCGAGCCTGGAACAGATATTGCTGCAGACCTTGCAGACCAGCGAAGGAGGGAGTGCGGGTTTCGAACCCGGGCTGGCGGAACAGATGCAGAAGGCGCTGATCGAGGCGGCGGCGCAACAGGAGATGGCGGGGGAAGAGGGAATCCTGCTGGTGGCCGGAGGGATACGGCCCTGGATGTCCCGGTTCGTCCGGCACAGCATCCCCGGGATGCAGGTCCTCTCCTACAACGAGATACCCGACAACCGGCAGATCAAGGTGGTAGCAACGGTTGGGCGTTCGGGAGCGGAAAGTGCGGCGCATTAATGGCCTCCGCCGGAGATGGGTTAAGAGTAACGGCTCCTTGGTTATTCAGTTTTGTTTAAATAAGCGTTAGTGGAACAGCGGATATGAAGATCAGAAGATTCTTTGCAGCCGACATGAGGACTGCCATTCGACAGGTTCGGGAACAGCTGGGCTCCGACGCCGTGATCCTTTCCAACAAATCCGTAGACGGAGGCGTGGAACTGGTTGCGGCGCTCGATTTTGATGAATCCCGGATGAACTACGCGCCGACTCGCAATAACGCTCCGGAACCGGAACCCAAGCGGGGCGTGGTTACCGCATTCCCGGGAAGCGAAAAGAGTGATCGCAGTGAAGCACCGCAGGAGAGCGAACCACGCCAAACCGCGCCGCGGGTGGAGTGGAGCCAGGATCCCCTGCTGGTGGATATGCGCAAGGAGATGCAGGTGCTGCGGCGGATGGTGGAGAACGAGCTGTCCGGCATGAACTGGAAGGATACGGACAAGCATCGGCCGCAGGTCAGTGAACTGCTGCGCCGCCTGATCACCCTGGATCTGCCGCCGGCCATGTGTCAGCGGCTGGTGGAAAAGGCTGGGGAGTTCGAGGCCGTGGACCAGGGCTGGCGTACGGCGTTGTATAACCTCGCATCGGAATTGAAAGTCACTGGCGACGAACTGCTGGAGCAGGGTGGCGTAGTGGCCGTGGTAGGACCCACCGGGGTCGGCAAGACCACAACCATCGCTAAACTGGCCGCCCGTTTCGCCCTGCGGCATGGCAATCGCCATATCGCCCTGATCTCCACCGACAGCTACCGCATCGGTGCCCAGGAGCAGTTGGCGACCTATGCCCGCATTCTGGATGTGCCCATCCGCATGGCCTCCAATGTGGCGGAGCTCAATATCGCGCTGAACGCCTTCGCGGAAAAACGGCTGGTGCTGGTGGATACCGCCGGCATGAGCATGCGGGATGTGCGGATTGGCGAACACCTCTCTCTGCTAAGCTCCGGCAACCGTCCAGTGCGTACTTTTCTTGCCCTTTCGGCGGCCACTCAGCACGCCGCCATGCGGCAGACCATCAAGTCTTTTGGCGTCGCCAACCCGGAAGCTGTTATCCTCACCAAAATGGACGAGACGGCATCCCTGGGCGGCGCATTCGCCGCCCTGCTCGATAGCGGCCTGCCGGTGGCCTATATTACGGATGGGCAGAAGGTGCCGGAGGACATTCAACTGGCGCGGACCCATTCGCTGGTCAGCCGCGCCGTGAGTCTGGCACAACAGGAGGGAACCGAGTACAGTGAAGAGTACCTGGCGGTGGCGCTGGGTGGGGCAAGGTTAAGCGCTCATGGTTGAGGCGGGAACAGATCAAGCTGCGGGTTTGAGACGCATGGTGAATCCAGAACCAATTCGGGCCATCGCCGTTACGGGCGGCAAAGGCGGAGTCGGAAAGACCAATGTATCGGTCAATCTGGCGGTCGCTCTGGCGGAACTGGGCCGCAAGGTGATGTTGATGGACGCCGACCTGGGTCTGGCCAATATCGATGTGGTGTTGGGGTTGCACCCCCAATGTGATCTCTCCCATGTGCTGCGCGGCGAACGAACGCTGGAAGAGGTGGTTATCGAGGGACCGGCCGGGATCAAGGTGGTGCCCGCCGCCTCCGGGATACAGCAGATGGCGGAGCTAAGCGAGGCCGAACATGCCGGCCTGATCCGGGCATTCAGCGATCTGAGTACGGATCTGGACGTGCTGATTGTGGATACGGCGGCCGGGATCTCCGATACGGTGGTCAGCTTCAGCCGGGCGGTGCAGGAGGTGGTGGTAGTGGTCTGCGATGAGCCTGCTTCCATTACCGATGCCTATGCCCTGATCAAGCTGCTCAACCGGGAGTACGGGGTTGAGCGCTTTCGCATCCTGGCCAATATGACGCGCAGCGCCCAGGAAGGGCAGGAGCTATATAATAAGATCTGCCGGGTTACGGACCGTTACCTGGACGTGATGCTCAGCTACCTGGGCAATGTCCCCTACGATGAGTCGTTGCGCAAGGCGGTTCGTACCCAAAAAGCGGTTACCGAGGCGTTTCCGCGCAGCAGTTCCGCGCAAGCATTTAAGAATTTGGCCAAGAAGGTCGATAACTGGCCTGTACCGGATGGTGCAAGCGGCCATTTACAGTTTTTTGTCGAACGTTTGGTGCAGTTTGCCAGTCAGGGCGGAGGAGCCGGATGGTAAAAGGCCTTGCGGCGTATGGCTCCGCCGCCGACAAAGGCGGTACGGATGCGCTGGTTACCCGCCATGCGCCACTGGTAAAGCGTATCGCCTATCATTTAATGAGCCGCTTGCCGCCGAGCGTGCAGGTGGATGACCTGATCCAGGCGGGGATGATTGGTCTGCTGGAGGCGAGCCACAATTACGATCCGGGACAGGGCGCCAGTTTTGAGACCTATGCGGGCATCCGTATTCGCGGCGCGATGCTGGACGAAATCCGGCGCAGTGACTGGACCCCGCGTTCGGTACACCGTAAGGCGCGCATGGTGGCGGAAGCCATGCGCAAGATTGAAAATGAAGAGGGGCGCGACGCCAGGGACGTGGAAGTGGCCGATGTGCTGGGGATGTCGCTGGAGGAGTACAACCGGATTTTGCAGGATGCATCCGGCAGCCGCATCTTCAGTCTGGAGGATCTAACAACCGCGGGAGAGCTGTCGCAGGACCGTTCGGCGAGCGCCGAGGTGGAGCCCAGTGACGGCTTGCAGAAGGACGCCTTCCGACATGCGCTGGCGGAAGCGATTGCCGGGTTGCCCGAGCGTGAGCGGTTGGTGATTACGCTCTATTACGATGAGGAGATGAATCTCCGTGAAATCGGCCAGGTTTTAGGGGTTACCGAATCAAGGACTTGCCAGATACACAGTCAGGCCACGTTTCGGTTGCGTTCACGTCTCTCCGATTGGCTTTCCGGTCCGGAAGATGAAGAGGTTTAGAGGTTGTAGATGAGAATTCGGTTTTGGTTTGGAGGTCGTCTTGGATAAGAACATGAAGATTCTCATTGTGGATGATTTTTCCACGATGCGGAGAATTATCAAAAATCTGCTCCGGGATCTCGGGTTCACGAATACGCAGGAAGCGGACGATGGAAGCACGGCGCTGCCGATGCTGAAATCCGGGGGGTTCGATTTTCTGGTAACTGACTGGAACATGCCGGGCATGACAGGCATTGAACTGCTGAAAGCGGTGCGTGCCGATCCTAACCTGGTGAAGCTGCCCGTGTTGATGGTAACCGCGGAGTCGAAGCGGGAACAGATCGTGCAAGCGGCGGAGGCGGGGGTAAACGGGTATGTGGTGAAACCCTTTACCGCGGCCACGCTGGAAGAAAAAATCAAAAAGATTTTCGAGCGGGTTGAATAGTCCCTTCGATGAACGCGAACTAGAGAGAGTTTTGATGGGAAAAGGTAGTGATAGTAGTAGCCGTCTGGAGTTGGCGCGTGCGCTGGTAGAACATCTGGAGGCCGGTAACGACACCGAGGCGGACCGGGTGATCTCCAGTCTGGCGCAGCATTTTGACAGCGACCTGTTTCAGGAGGTGGGACGCCTGACGCGCGAACTGCACGAAGCGATCAACGGTTTTTTGCTGGACGACCGGGTTGCGGAACTGGCGGAAAAGGATATCCCGGATGCCAGCGAGCGCCTGAGCTATGTCATTGCCATGACCGAGCAGTCGGCCAATACAACGTTGAATTCCGTGGAAGTCAGCCTGCCCATGGTGGACGAGTTAGGCAAACAGGCAGAGGTGTTGCGGGAAGAGTGGGAGCGTTTCCGGGGGCGCAAGCTGTCGGTGGATAACTTCCGGGTGCTGAGCAAGGATCTGACGGAGTTTCTTGCCCTGATCACCAATCATTCCGCCGAATTGCATAACAAGCTGACCGATGTGCTGATGGCGCAGGATTTTCAGGATATCACCGGTCAGATCATCCGCCAGGTAATCGATCTGGTGCATGACGTGGAAGGCAAGTTGGTCCAACTGGTTAAGATCTCCGGCGCGAAACTGCCGGAGAAGCAGGAGGATCCAGCCAAACTGGAGGGACCCGTAGTGCCGGGCGTGGACCAGGGAGATGTGGTTCACGGCCAAGACGATGTGGATGACCTGTTGTCCAGTTTAGGTTTTTAGAAGGTTGTGAAATATGGCCTTTAATGCAGATGACGAAATCCTACAAGATTTTCTGGTCGAAGCCGGAGAGATTCTGGAGCAGCTAAACGAGCAGCTGGTAGATCTGGAGCAGCGGCCGGAAGACTATGACCTGCTGAACGCCGTTTTTCGAGGTTTTCACACCATCAAAGGTGGAGCGGGTTTTCTGGGCATTGATGCCCTGGTAGGGGTATGTCATCGGGCGGAGGACGTCTTCAACGTACTGCGGCAGGGACAACGGGCCGTTGATACGGATCTGATGGATGTGGTTCTGCAAGTGCTGGACGTGGTAAACGACATGTTCGCCACCGTACAGGAGGGCGAAGAGCCCGAGTCGGCGAGTGCGGAACTGCTGGAAGCCCTTCGTGTATTGGCCTCGCCGGGGGAAGCTCCGGCCCCGGAGGCAGAGCCGGAACCGGAACCCGAGCCGGAACCAGAACCAGAACCCGAGCCGGAACCAGAACCGGAACCGGCCCAAGAGGCGGCAGCCGCAACGGATAGCGATGAGATCACGGAAGAGGAGTTTGAGGCCCTGCTTGACCAGTTGCACGGCAAGGGTAAGCACGGCGGGGTGCCGGCGGAGACGGAGGAACCTAAACCGGCGGCGGGTTCCGGTGCGGAAGCCGATGAGATCACAGAGGATGAATTTGAGGCCCTGCTCGACCAGTTGCACGGCAAGGGCAAACACGGCGGGGTGCCCGCCACGGAAGCGGCTGAATCCAAACCAGCCGCTGCCAAGCCGGCGGCCCCCGCCGGCGCGACATCCGACGAAATAACGGAAGATGAGTTCGACGCCCTGCTGGATGAACTGCACGGCAAGGGAAAACATGGCGGCGTGCCTAAAGTCGCCCCGGCGGCGAAGACGGCGCCCCCGGCACCGAAAGCGGTCGCGAAACCGGCCCCCCCGCCTGCGCCCGCACCCAAGGCGGCAGCGCCAAAACCGAAGGAGGAGGCAAAGGACGCGGACAAGAAAGCGCCGGCAGCCAAAAAGGCCGCTTCCTCCGGCGAAACCACGGTGCGCGTGGATACCGCGCGCCTGGACGACATCATGAATATGGTGGGTGAACTGGTGCTGGTGCGTAACCGCCTTGCCACCCTGAAGGCGTCCCTCAATGACGAAAAAGTGGCCGCCGCGGTGGCGAATCTGGATGTGGTGACCGCCGACCTCCAGAACTCGGTCATGAAAACCCGCATGCTACCGGTCAAGAAGGTGTTCGGACGTTTTCCGCGAGTGGTCCGGGACCTCGCCCGCAGCCTGAAGAAAGAGATCGAGCTGGAGATGCACGGCGAGGAGACCGACCTGGATAAGAATCTGGTGGAGGCGCTGGCCGATCCCATGGTGCATCTGGTGCGTAATGCAGTGGACCATGGGGTGGAGTCACCCGAGGAGCGGGAAAAGGCCGGCAAGAGCAGGAAAGGGACGGTGGTGCTTTCCGCCGCCCAGGAGGGTGACCATATCCTTCTGACCATCCAGGATGACGGTAAGGGTATGGATCCCGATATCTTGCGGAAGAAGGCGGTGGAAAAGGGGATGATGGACGAGGAGGCGGCCGCCCGGCTCGACGACAAGGAGTGTTACAATCTGATTTTCCAGCCCGGTTTCTCTACTAAAACCGAGATTTCCGATGTCTCCGGCCGCGGCGTGGGCATGGACGTGGTAAAGACGCGCATCGCCCAGATGAACGGCTCGGTGGAGATCGATTCCGAACTGGGCAGGGGTAGCCTGATCACCATCAAGCTGCCCCTGACCCTGGCGATTCTTCCAACCCTGATGGTGAAGCTGGGTGAGCAGCCTTTTGCGCTGCCGTTGGCCAGCGTGGTGGAGATCTTCAATCTCGACCTGGATCGAACCAATGTTGTGGACGGGCAACTGACCATTATGGTTCGGCAACGGGCGCTGCCCCTTTTCTATCTCCGCAAGTGGCTGGTAAAGGATGGCGGCCCGGCAGGGAACGACAGTCTCGGCCATGTGGTGATTGTGAACGTAGGGGGGCTGCAGGTAGGGCTTGTGGTGGATCACCTGATTGGACAGGAGGAGGTGGTCATCAAGCCCCTCGGTGCGAGTCTGCAGGGTGTCGCCGGCATGGCCGGGGCCACCATTACTGGTGACGGTAAGATCGCCATCATTCTGGATGTGCCTGGCCTGCTGAAAAAATATGCGAGCAGGTTCTAACCGGATGGAGGCATTTTCCTGGGGTTGTTGTTCGGTTGCTGACCGGCGGTAGAGCGATTCGGGTTTTAAGTTATGAACTCAAAAGTACGGGTGCTCATCGTTGACGACTCCGCTTTCTTCCGCCGGCGGATCACGGATATCCTGTCGCGCGAACCGGCCATTGAGGTGGCGGGGGTGGCCGCCGACGGTCTGGAGGCCGTAAAGCAGGCCCGGCTACTGAAGCCGGATGTCATCACCATGGATGTGGAGATGCCGGTCATGGACGGTATTTCCGCGGTGAGGAAGATTATGCAGGAAGCGCCAACTTCAATCCTGATGTTCTCTTCCCTGACCCATGAAGGCGCCAGGGCGACACTGGATGCCCTGGACGCGGGGGCGGTGGATTTTCTCCCCAAACAGATGAATGATCTGAATGCGGGTAGCAATACACTGGTCCAACGGGTGCTGACCCTGGGACGCCGCCGGACCCTGTCGTCGTTGCGTACTCCGCATCCCGTTTCCGCCCTGGCTGCAAAGCCGGTGGTACGGCCTGTTTCGGAGCCGATTGCCCGTAGAACCTCCCAATACCGCCTGGTGGCTATCGGCGCCTCCACGGGAGGACCGGTGGCAATCCAGGGTGTACTGACGGCACTGCCGGAAAACTTTCCGTTACCGCTGATTCTGGTCATTCATATGCCGGAGAGTTTTACCCCCGCCTATGCGGAACGTTTGAACGCCATGTCCAGAATCGAGGTGAAAGAGGCGGCGACCGGCGATCAGCTGGTCGCGGGAAAGGCATACCTTGCCCCCGGCGGGAAACAGATGCTGCTGGAACGGCAGGGAAATCGCAATATCATCCGCATTGAAGAGAGCGCGGCGGGCCAGACCTACCGGCCCTCAGTGGATATTACCTTTGGATCGGCTGCCCGTGTGTTCGGGAAGGATGTGCTTGCCATTGTGCTGACCGGGATGGGGTCTGACGGCAAGCAGGGCTCCAGACTGTTGAAGGAGGGCGGCTCCACCGTGTGGTCACAGGATGAACAGAGTTGTGTGGTCTACGGTATGCCCCAGGCAGTGGAAAAGGCCGGCCTGTCCGACCGGGTGATGCCGCTGGATACGATCGGACCGACCCTGGCCAAGGTGGTGTGAAGTGGATGTTCTCAGCATTCTTGGGATCATTCTCGCCTTCGGCGCCATTCTGGGCGGAAATGCCCTTGAGGGCGGTCATCTCGATTCGTTGATCAACGGTCCGGCGCTGGTGATTGTGTTCGGCGGCACCGTCGGCGCTATTCTGTTGCAGACCCCGGTAAGCGTGTTTCTGCACGCCCTGCGGGTGGCGGGCAATGTGTTCGTTCCCCCCAAGGTCTCCGTGGCCCCCACCATCAAAAAGATCGTCGCCTGGAGTAATATCGCACGGCGCGAAGGCCTTCTCGGGCTAGAGGCGGTGGCGGAGCAGGAGCCGGACCTGTTCGTGCGCAAAGGCATGCAGTTGCTGGTGGATGGAAACGAACCGGAAATCATTCGTGAGATCCTGGAGATGGAACTGGAGAGCAGGGAACACCATGATCTGCAGGCGGCCAAGGTGTTTGAATCCATGGGCGGCTACTCACCCACCATTGGTATCATCGGCGCGGTGCTGGGTTTGATCCATGTGATGCAGAATCTGGCCGACCCTAGCAAGCTGGGCAGCGGGATCGCCACCGCTTTTGTGGCGACCATCTACGGTGTGGGGCTCGCCAATCTGTTTCTGTTGCCTTTCGGGAACAAGCTGAAATCGCTCGCCCTGGGCCGTTCTCACTACCGGGAAATGGTGGTGGAGGGCATCGTCTCCATCGCCGAGGGAGAAAATCCACGCAACATCGAGTCCAAGCTGCAGGGATTCCTGAATTGATTCGGGGTGCAGACCATGGCGCGCAGAAAACGAACCGAAGAGCATGAAAACCACGAACGCTGGCTGGTCTCCTATGCGGATTTTATTACCCTGCTGTTTGCGTTTTTCGTGGTGATGTACTCCATCTCCTCTATCAACGACGGAAAATATCGTGTGCTGTCGGATACCCTGACCGATGCCTTCCAGGAAAAAGTGCTGACCCCCGAGCTGATCCAGATCGGGGAGGAGGCGCGCAGCCTGCTGCCCACCCAAGGGGAGTTTGCGCAGCAGGGAGAACAACCGGAGGAGCAACCCGCTCAGGAGGCGCCCGAGGTTCCGGCGCAAGAGGTCCAGCAGCCGGCGGAAAAGGTAGAGGCGGGATCTCCAACCGAGGGCGAGACCATTGATGCGCTAGAGACGGCGCTGGAGCCGTTCATTAAGAATGATCTGGTCAATATCACGCAGACCGACCGCGGTATCGAAGTGGAGATGAAGAGTAAAATGCTGTTTGAAAGCGGCAGCGCACGTCTCTCCCGCGAGGCGATGGTGGCACTGCGCCGGGTGGCGGTGATTCTGGGACCCTTGCCCAATGAGGTTCTGGTGGAGGGCCATACGGACAACATACCGATCCAGACAGAGATTTTTCCATCCAACTGGGAGTTGTCGGCATCCAGGGCGGCGAGTGTGGTGCATATCCTCACCCGTTTCCATGTGAATTCCGACCGGATGGCCGCCATTGGCTACGGGCAGTACCGGCCGGTGAGCGACAACGATACCGAAGAGGGACGGCAGAAGAACCGCCGGGTATCGCTGATCGTGATGCACAAGGATGTGTCGTCGGGAACCGCCAAGGGACGGACGAAATGAAAGTCTGGACCATCGCCAATCAAAAGGGCGGGGTGGGCAAGACCACCACCGCTGTGACCCTGGGCGGCCTGCTGGCCAACTGGGGCCTTGAGACCTTGCTGGTGGATGTTGATCCCCAGGGCTCCATGACCAGCTATTTCCGCTACGACCCGGAAGAGTTGGAACAGAGTGTGTTCTCCCTGTTCAAGGCCAGGGCAGAGGGAAAAAAGATCGAAACCGAAGCACTGCTCTGTGGCACCGGCACCGAGGGGCTGCATCTGCTGCCCGCCTCCGTGGCCCTGGCCACCCTGGACCGTCAAATGGGGCGGCTGGAGGGGATGGGACTGATCCTGAAGCAGGCCCTGGAGAGTCTGTCTGGACGGTTCGAACATGTGCTGATCGATTGTCCCCCCATGTTGGGTGTGCTGATGGTGAATGCGCTGGCCGCCTGCGATCATTTAATTATTCCAGTGCAGACCGAATTTCTCGCTATCAAAGGGCTGGAGCGTATGCTGCATACCTTGAAAATGGTGCTTCGCTCGCGTTCCACCCCCCTGACCCATACCGTGGTGCCGACCTTTTTTGACCGCCGCACCCGCGCCTCCGTGGATAGTCTCCGGGTATTGCGGGAGACCTATGCGGACGTTTTGTGGGACAGCGTGATTCCCATTGATACCCAGTTTCGTGAATCCAGCAAGGCGGGGGTTCCGCCGCCACAGTTCTGTCCCGAGACGAGGGGGGTTGAGGCCTATACCCAGCTACTCGGCTATCTGATGCAGGATGAGCGCCACGCCGCTGGCCGGGAGATGGTGGGGTGACGGTAAATGGGTGAGAAAAAACACACTCATCTGGCAGAGCCGGTACAAGCGGTCTACGATTACCTAGAGGCGCTGCTCAGTGAACTTCCGGACTCCCTGGAACCGGCCACGGAGGAGCAGATCCAGGAGGCCGTGGAACTGGTGGAGGCGGTGGCTCCGGAGCTGGAGGAGGTCCCGCAGGAGGTTCTGGAGACTCAGGTAGAGGCCGCCGAAGATACGCCCGAAGAGAGAGCGGCCGTGTCGGAGATCCCGGAGTGGGCGGAGGAGCCGTTCCAGTGTCTGCTGTTCCGGCTGCGGGGCATGACCATGGCGGTGCCCCTGTTGTCGCTGGACGGGATTCTAAAGCCAGGCGAGGAGAGTACCCAGATACCGGGCCAACCCAATTGGCATCGCGGGGTCATAACCAATCGCGGGCAACAGGTGGTGCTGGTGGATACCGCCCAGCTGGTGATGCCGGAACGTCTGCACAAGGCGGCGGAGGACGAGGGAGTGGGAGGCCACATCCTGCTGATAGGCGGGGGGAGATGGGGGCTTACCTGTGACACCCTCACCAAGCCGGTTTTTCTGAACAAGGACGAGGTGAGATGGTCCCTGGGCCATCCGGACCGGCGCTGGATGGCCGGGACGGTGATCGATAAATTGTGTATCTTGTTGGATGTAGATGGGCTTTTGGATGTGATTGGGCACGAATAATGCAGCTAAATTATTGCTCACAACCGAAAGCGTCCGATTATTGACGGCTGGTTGATGACAGAGGAAATGACATGACGACGAATGTCAGCGAAGAACAAGTAAATGATCCGATTATTCAGCTGGTTACCTTCCGGCTGGAGGACGAAACCTATGGCATCAATGTGATGCAGGTGCAGGAGGTGTTGCGGGTGACGGAGATTGCTCCGGTCCCGGGTGCGCCGTCCTATGTGCTGGGCATTATCAATCTTCGGGGCAATGTGGTCACCGTGATTGATACCCGAATCCGGTTCGGTTTGCCGGTGGGGGAGATGAGCGATTCCAGCCGTATCGTGGTGATCGAGAGTGAGCAACAGGTGATCGGCATTTTGGTCGATAGTGTGGCGGAAGTGGTGGAACTGCGTGGATCGCAGATCGATTCCGCCCCCAATGTGGGTAATGAGGAGAGTTCCCGCTATATCCAGGGGGTCGCCTCCTACAACAACGGTCTGTTGATCGTAGTCGACCTGAACAAACTGCTGACCGAAAGTGAATGGGGAGAGATTTCGACGCTCTGATCATGGAGGTGAATGGTGCCTGACATACCCGAGCCGTATCCGATCAAGCCGGTCTGGCCTGCGCGGCCGGAACGTAAATCAGAGAACGAAAAGCGAAAAGCGCCTCCGCCGAAAAAGGAACCACGGGAACGGCGCCCCGAGCGCCGCGAGGACGAGGAAGGCGGGCCCCATATTGATGAATTTGTGTGAGCGGGTGATGTGATGAATATACTAGGCTGGACAATGGGATTGGCGTTGGTGCCGGTATTGGCGGCGCTCCTTATGTTGCGACGGACGGTTCGTGAACAGCAGCGCCGTATCGCCGCTATGGAAGGGAAGGTGCAGGAACTTACTTCCAGTCTGAATGCCCTGTGCGCCGGAGCGGTGGGCGTGGATCGGCGGGTAGTGCGTCTGGAGCGTACCAACCGCGATCTTGAGCATCGGCAGGAAACGCTGGAGAACCAGGATATTTCCGACCGGCCCTATGGGGAAGCGATTCGGCTGGTCCAGCAGGGGGCAGGAGCCCGCCGTCTCATTGAAGAGTTGGAAATGAGTCCCAGTGAGGCCGAGCTGCTGGTAGCGTTGCATGGGCAAAGAAAGGCGGGCTGATAGGCGTTGAGCCGCAAATAGCCAAAATTTTGTCCCACCTGGGTAATTTCCCCTGCAACGGGACTGAAATATTTTCCCCCTTTTTTCTCCATTATGGATACACTATAATACCGAATGTAGGTTGGCATTGGGCTAATGTTTGATGCCTGCGTGTTTTAGGGGAAACCCTGAGACGGATGGATTCATGTGGACCTTTTGGAATAGGGGTTCACGGACTTTTTGGTAATACTAAACGTTGTTTTTCTCACTGGGGGATGACATGAAACTTAGGAAGAAGCAAGCAGGCATCGTTGGAGCGGCTGCATTGATGGTGGGCATGATGCTGGGCTCGCAGCAGGATGCCGAAGCAGGCTACCTGACCGATACATGGGGCACTGTCGCCCGTAACAGCTATGGTGAGTGCTGGCAGGGCATCTGGCCCAATCCGGATCACGCTCCGGGCTGCCAAGGCGGTATGCACTTCGTGCTCACCGCTGACAACTTCGATTTCGACAGCGCGGTGCTGAAGCCCCGCATGAAAGAGGCTCTGGACGGCATTGCCGCGAAGATCAAAGGCGCTTCTTCCGTAACCGTAGTCGGTCACACCGACAGCGTCGGTTCCGAAGCGTACAACATGGATCTCTCCATTCGCCGCGCCAAGTCCGCCGCTCAGTACCTGGCTGGCAAGGGCATCAAGGGTATCCGTACCGACGGTATGGGTGAAGCCCAGCCCATCGCCGACAACTCCACTGCCGAAGGTCGCGCAAGCAACCGTCGCGTGGAAGTTTTCGCCAAATAAGGTGAGCTGAAGCATTTGGTGTTCCTGCGAACACCAGGAAAAAGGCCAGCGTTACGCTGGCCTTTTCTTTTGTACAGGGAATTATTGAAATGCTGAAATATGGTGTGCCAGTGCTGGGTTTCGCTGCCGCTAGCGGCACCGGCAAGACGACCCTTTTGATAAAACTCCTGCCCCTGTTCCGGGCGCAGGGGCTGAGGGTGGCTGTCATCAAGCACACCCATCACGACTTTGAGGTGGACCGGCCGGGCAAGGACAGCTACGAACTGCGCAAGGCTGGGGCCCAGGAGATGCTGATCGCATCCGGGCAGCGCTGGGCGTTGATGGCGGACCGGGACTGGGGGGGCGATCCCCCGCTTCAGGCACTGTTGGAGCGGCTGGATCACACCAGCCTAGATCTGGTGCTGGTGGAGGGATTCAAGCATGAACCAGTGCCGAAGATAGAGCTCATCCGGCCCAGCCTGGGGCGAGAGCCGCTCTACCCGCATGACCCGGATATCGTGGCGGTGGCGACAGACGGGGTCTTGTCTGTGGACACGGAACTGCCGGTGCTGGATCTCAACGATGCCCATGCCATCGCAGAGTTTGTGATCGCTACTTTTCTGCGGTGATGTAACAGATCCAGCCGGCATCGGCCTCAGCGGTTTTCACGGGTTTGAAGTCGCCGTCCGGCTCGCCATCCTTATCCCACCCCTGCCAATAGATGGTGACCTTGCGGAATCCGGCCTCTCTCAGCAGGTCCCGCACCTCCGGGAGCGTCCACAGCCGCCAGTCGTAATGGAAGGCCTTGTCGAGCCGCGAACCGTCCGGGAATTCGAAGTGGATATTGCAGATCAGGCCGTTGTTGACCGGATCAAACTGTTCCTGCTCCCAGATATAGTGAAAATTGCCCTCTTCGATCTCCCGTTCCTCGGTGAGATCCTTGAAGGAGTCATAGCCGCCGTAGGCATCAAGAAATAGAATCCCATCTTCCGCCAGTACTGAATGGACCCGGCTGAAATAGCGCTTCAGATCCTCGCGCTCCTTGAACAGCCAGTAGCTGAAATTCATGGCGGAGACGATTTCCGGCGCCTCGGTCTCCGCTTCAAGCACGTCTTTTTGCAGTAGCGTTACCCGCTTGCGCTGCTTGCCGTTGAGTCTGCCAAGGTTATGTTTCTCTCCCCAATCCAGCACCTCCTTGTCGATGTCGATCCCGATGGCGCGGTTGTCCTTTCTGCGCCGTACCCACTCGCAACAGACGTTGGCGGTACCGCAGAAGTCCTCGCGCAGGAGATTCGCCTTGCGACCGCGCAGCTTCTTGAAGGTGTCATCCACGAAATCGATCTCCGACGGGGCATACTGCACCGCCAGTTCGTAGAGGTGGTGGCGATCGGCCCGTTCCGCCATGCTCGCCTTGCGTTTTTTGGATCGTTTTTGTTTTGCTGCCATGGGCCGATACTCGATTCAGGTTAATGGATTTTCATAACAGGAGTGGAAAGCAGGGGGATTATTGACAAGGCGGGTTGGTGCTGTCAAAAAATGATGGGCTTTTGTTAAATCCTGTTGGATTCTATTCATAATCTTACGTTCCGGCCAAGGCGATCCAGATGAGTACATATAGACCAGTAATAAGCGACCGTATCCGGGATGCGATGATCGAAATCCGGCGTGATCTGCACAGAAATCCGGAACTGGGGTGGCAGGAACACCGAACGGCGGCCAAAATCGGCGAGGTGTTGGATCGCATAGGCATACGTTATCGCACAGGGGTGGCGCAAACGGGTGTAGTGGCGGAGATTGCCGGCAAGAGAGAAGGCCCGGTGATCGCCTTGCGGGCCGATATGGATGCCTTGCCTCTGCAGGAGGATACCGGGCTGCCCTTTGCGTCCCACAGCGACGGTGTGATGCACGCCTGCGGCCACGACGGCCATGTCAGTATGCTGCTGGGGGCCGCCATGGCGCTTGCCGAAGGGGAGCCGCCGCTCTATCCGGTACGTCTGCTATTTCAGCCAGCGGAGGAGATCGAGCAGGGGGCGGCGGAGATGATCGAAGAGGGGGTGCTGGAGAATGTGGCCCTGATCTTCGGTGGGCATCTGGATCTTCATCATGCGGTAGGTGCCATTACCGTGGGAGAGGGGGCGATAAGCGCCTACTGCGACCGTTTCCATATCGAAATACGGGGGCGGGGCGGCCACGGGGCGCGGCCGCATGAGGCTGCCGATGCCATCGTTGCGGGCAGCCAGCTGGTTTCCGCACTCCAGGCCGTGGTCTCCCGGGAGATCAACCCGGCACAGCCCGCGGTGATCACGGTGGGGCGGTTTCATGCCGGCAGGGCCGCCAACGTGATTGCCGAAACCGCGATCCTGGAGGGCATCATTCGCACCCAGGAGGCCGAAGTGCGTGGGCATCTGCTGGAGGCCATCCGCCGTCTGGCGCAATCCATTGGGCAGGGATATGGGGTAGAGACCACCGTGGAATTTACGGCGGGACCTCCCGCGATGATTATGGAACCTGAAATGTCCGGATTGGCAAAAGCGGCCGCACGGAATGTGGTCGGAGCGGAGGGGATCACCGTTGCGCCCAGGGGAAATATGGGTGGGGAGGACTTTGGCTGCTACCTGCAGCAGGTGCGAGGGGCCTATGTGAGGTATGGAGCCAGATCCCCCGATAAAGACGGCTACCCGGCCCATAGCGCAAAATTCGACTTTGACGAAAACGCCCTCGAAATCGGCGCGGCGTACCTGGTTTCTGTCGTTAAGCAGGCTGGCGACTGGCTTGCCGGCCAGGGTGAATAAGCTTTTTTGACCTGGGTTGTGGATAGAATTTGCGTACCGGGCCGATCTGGTTTACCCTTGCGCCTCCCATAGCCGGAGGTAGGCTCCGTCCGGCTGTCATGGACGGCGAGAAAACGGTTTTAAGAGGTGTCTAAGGGCTGTCAAAATTGCGGGAGCGATTTTGCAGCACTAGGAGGGGCCTTGAAGAGGTGATGGGTCGAAGGCCCGACATGACGAGCACGCCGCGTGCTCCATTCGCCGAAAATGGTATTACCACGAACGGTGAATACAAACAGTTTTGGAGAGGTGTCCGAGCGGCTGAAGGAGCACGCCTGGAAAGTGTGTATACGTTAATAGCGTATCGAGGGTTCGAATCCCTCCCTCTCCGCCAAAACCAAAGAACCCGCCTTTATGGCGGGTTTTTGGTTTTTATAAGGAAGGATTCGAACCCGAGATATTCTAAACAGATGGGTTCGACAAGGAGCAGCGAAGCT
>JBNKPL010000013.1:0-31926 GCA_050295355.1 Sedimenticolaceae bacterium | reverse complement strand
ACCGCATGCTCAGGGAGCACGGCGTCACCCCCACCGCGCCGCGGGTGAAGATCGCCTCCGTGCTTCTGACCCGGCCGCAGCACGTCTCGGCGGATCAGGTGATGGCCATGGCCAACGAAAGCGGCCGCAAGGTCTCCAAGGCCACCGTCTACAACACCCTGGGGCTGTTCGCGCGCAAGAGGCTGATACGCGAGCTGATTGTGGATTCGCAGAAGGTGTTCTACGACTCCAGCACCCACCCCCACTACCACTACTACAACCCGGAAACCCAGGAGCTCTCCGACGTGCCGGAGGACCAGGTAGCCCTGAGCCTGCCCACGGACCTTCCACCGGGCATGGCCATTTCCGGCGTCGAGGTGGTAATCCACCTGCGGCCCAGTACGGCCCGGGCCTGATTCCGCTTTATTGTCTCCCGCCGGGGGATTCTTTATACTCCATCGCTCCCCAGCCGATGTAGCTCAGTCGGTAGAGCAACTGATTCGTAATCAGTAGGTCGGCGGTTCGATTCCGCCCATCGGCTCCAACTATCGCCTTACCGGATCTACGCCAGCCGCATTCATGACCACCCTGTTTGTACACAACCTGACCGTGATCGACGCCGCCCGGCTGGACCCGGAGAGGGGCGTGGTGGGAGAGAGCTGGCTGGTGGACGTGGAACTGGAAGGGAGCCTCAACCAGCAATCCATGGTGCTGGACTTCGGTGATATCAAACGGCAGGTCAAGGCGATTGTCGACCGCGATTTCGACCACCGGCTGCTGATCCCCGCCCGCTATGGGAAGTGCCGGATCGAAGAGCTGCCGGATGAGATGAAACAGGTCACCCTGGACGGGGCTTGTGGGCAGATCCGCCATCTCTCTCCCGCCAGGGCCGTCGCCGCGATCGACAGCGAACAGGTGGACGCAGACAGTGTCGCTGCGGCCATTGAGGCCGTGATTCGGCCCACCCTGCCGGACAACGTCTCCCGCTTTCGCATCCAGCTGCGCCACGAGGAGATCACGGGCGCCTGCTTCCAGTACACCCATGGGCTGCGCAAGCACGCCGGCAGCTGCCAGCGCATCGCCCACGGCCACCGCTCCCGCCTGGAGATCTACCGCGACGGTAAAAGGGACGAGTTACTCGAACAGAGCTGGGAACAGCGCTGGCGGGATATCTACATCGGCAGCTACGCCGATGTCATTGCCTCATCGGAACAGGATGGCGTCGCCTATCTACATCTCGGATACACCACCCAAGAAGGACGCTTCGAGATCGAACTGCCCACAGAACGCTGCTATCTGATCGACGCCGACTCCACTATCGAAAACCTGGCCCAGCACCTAGCGGACGCATTGAAGCAGGAATATCCGGAATCGAGCTTTCGGGTGCGGCTATTCGAGGGTGTCAACAAAGGGGCAATCGCCGAGACCGAGTAGTTTGGGGCCTTACCCCACCGGGCGAACCATTTTTTCACCACAGGGGGCACAGAGGTTCACAGGGGGGGCGGTCGTGATTGCCAATCCGTCCATCTTCAGAGGACGAACTTCTCGGTGATCTCTGTGCCCTCTGTGGCAAAAAATATCTTAACGCTAGCTCGGAAGTTCGTCTTTTTAGCCAGGTCAGGTACGGTACTCCGCATTGATACGGACGTAATCGTAGGAGAGGTCACAGGTCAGCACCTCGGTACGGATCTCACCGCGCCCCAGGTCCACCCGGATGGTCAGTTCGTCCCGCGACATGACTTCCTGTCCCGCCTCCTCCGTGTAGCCAGAGAAACGGCCGCCCTCTCGCACGATACAGACATCGTCCAGCCAGATTTCCACCCGGGAGATATCGAGTCCCTCCACCCCGCCCCGGCCCACCGCGGCCAGGATACGGCCCCAGTTGGGATCGGAGGCGAACAGCGCCGTCTTCACCAGGGGCGAATGGGCAATGGTATAAGCCACCCCCTTCGCCTCTTCGATGGATGCCGCACCCTCCACCGCCACCGTGACCAGCTTGGTGGCTCCCTCGCCGTCCTTTACGATGGCCCGCGCCAGTTCCATGCACACCTCGGTCACCGCCTCACAGAGCGCCTGGTACGCCTCGTCCGACTCATCCGCAATGGCGGGACATCCGCTGGCGCCGGAGGCGAGCAGCATGCAGGCGTCGTTGGTGGAGGTGTCGCCATCCACGGTGATGGCATTGAAAGAGGGGGCGACCGCCTGCTCCAGACAACGCTGCAGCAGGGGTTGGGAAACCGCGGCGTCGGTGGCCACATAGGCCAGCATGGTGGCCATATCGGGCCGGATCATGCCGGACCCTTTGGCGATCCCGGTGACCACCAAACTCCCCGCGGACGTTTGGACCTCGCGGGAGGCGAGCTTGGGCACCGTATCGGTGGTCATGATGGCGCGGGCCGCCGCCTGCCACCCGTCCTCGCACAGCGACGCCAGCGCCGCGGGCAGAGCGTTGCAGAGCAGCTCCACGGGCAGGGGTTCGCCGATCACCCCAGTGGAGAAGGGAAGCACCCGCTCCCCGCCACAGCCGCCCAGCGCGGCCACCGCATCGCAGCACGCCACGGCATCGCGTAAACCCCGCTCCCCGGTCCCCGCGTTGGCGTTGCCGGAGTTGACCAGCAGATAACGGGGCGCGCCCTGGGCAAGGTGATCCCTGGCCACCTGGACCGGCGCGGCGCAGAAGCTGTTGCGGGTGAACACCCCGGCGCAACTTCCGCCCTCCGCCAGCTCAATCAGCAGCAGATCGGTTCGGCCGGGGTACTTGATACCCGCGGCGGCAGTACCCAGGCGGATGCCGGCCACCGGCCGGATGTCGACATCAGGATTGGTCATACTCGTTTCGCGGCTAGATAGAGTCGATACCGTAACCGGACAGCGCCCTTACTGGATCTTGCCATGGCACTGCTTGTACTTCTTGCCGGAACCGCAGGGACAGGGTTCGTTGCGCCCCACCTTGCGGTCCGGGCGCACGAAGGGCTTGTGCTCCTCCTCAGCCCCTTCCTCATCATCCTCTGCCTCCGGTTCGGCGCCGCCGAAGCCGGAGAACTCCTCGTGCTTGAACTGGATGTCGTCCATAGGCTGCTGCTGTTGCGGGATCTCCATATCCTCCTGCATCACCACCTTGATCTTGGAGATGGCCGAGATCACCTCGTATTTCACCGCATCCAGCATGCGGCCGAACATCTCGAACGCCTCGCGCTTGTACTCCTGCTTCGGGTTCTTCTGGGCATAGCCGCGCAGATGAATCCCCTGGCGCAGGTAATCCATGGCCGCCAGATGCTCTTTCCAGTGGTGATCGAGGACCTGCAGCATCACCGCTTTTTCGTACAGCCGCAGATGTTCGCTCCCCGCCAGTTTCTCTTTCTCCGCGTACTCTTCGGTCAGCAACTGCAGGATACGCTCGCGCAGGGTCTCTTCATGCAGCGAATCGTCCTCGTCGAGCCACTGCTGAATCGGATACTGCACCCCGAAGGCCTCCTCCAGCCCGGCGGTGAGACCGGGGATGTCCCACTGCTCCTCCAGGCTCCCGGGCGGGACATAGGTGCTGATCTGGTCATTGACCACGTCCTCACGCAGCCGCTCGATGCTGTCCGACACATCGTCCACGTCCATCAGCTCCTGACGCTGCTGATAGACCACCTTGCGCTGGTCGTTGGCCACGTCGTCATAGTCGAGCAGTTGCTTGCGGATATCGAAGTTGCGCCCTTCCACCTTGCGCTGGGCGTTCTCGATGGCGCGGCTCACCCAGGGGTGTTCGATCGCCTCGCCCTCGGGCAGGCCCATTTTATTCATAATGGCCGACACCCGTTCCGAGGCGAAAATACGCATCAGATTGTCTTCCAGGGAGAGATAGAAACGGGACGAACCCGGGTCCCCCTGGCGCCCGGAGCGGCCGCGCAGCTGGTTGTCGATACGCCGCGACTCGTGCCGCTCGGTGCCCACCACATGCAGACCGCCCGCCTCCAGCACCTGCCGGTGGCGCAGCTTCCACTCCTCGCGGATCTTCTCCACCGCCTTGGGGTCGGGATTCTCGTCCAGGGCCGCGATCTCCATCTCCGGATTGCCGCCGAGCACGATGTCGGTGCCGCGTCCCGCCATGTTGGTGGCGATGGTCACCGCACCGGGCCGGCCGGCCTCGGCCACGATGCCCGCCTCCCGTTCATGCTGTTTGGCGTTCAATACGTTGTGCTTGACCTTCTCCTTCTGCAGCAGCTCCGAGATCAGCTCCGAACTCTCGATGGAGGCGGTGCCCACCAGCACCGGCTGGCCCCGCTCCACGCAGTCGCGGATATCCTGGATGATGGCGCGGTACTTTTCCTCGGCCGTCAGATAGACCAGATCGCCCCGGTCGTCGCGGACCATGGGCTGGTTGGTGGGGATCACCACCACCTCCAGTCCGTAGATCTGCTGGAACTCATAGGCCTCGGTGTCCGCGGTGCCGGTCATGCCGGACAGCTTGTCATAGAGGCGGAAGTAGTTCTGGAAGGTGATGGAGGCCAGGGTCTGGTTCTCGGGCTTGATGGCCAGCCCCTCCTTGGCCTCCACTGCCTGATGCAACCCCTCGGACCAGCGGCGGCCCGGCATGGTGCGGCCGGTAAACTCGTCCACGATGACGATCTCGCCGTCCTTGATGATGTACTCCACATTGCGCTGGAACAGGGCATGGGCGCGCAGAGCGGCCATGACGTGATGCATGAGGCTGATATTGGCCGTATCGTAGAGGCTGGTTCCCTCCGCCAGCAGACCGATCTCCGCCAGCATCTCCTCCACATGCTGATGGCCCTCTTCGCTCAGGAACACCTGGCGCGCCTTCTCGTCCACGGAAAAATCGCCGGGACCGAAATCCGGCTTGCCGTCTTCGCCCGTGATGGGGTCCTGACGGGTGAGGCGCGGGATGATGGCGTCGATCTGGATATAGAGATCGGAGGTGCCGTCCGTGGGACCGGAGATGATGAGCGGGGTACGCGCCTCGTCGATGAGGATGGAGTCCACCTCGTCCACGATGGCGAAAAACGGATTTCTCTGGGAACGCTGGTCTGCACTGAACGCCATATTGTCGCGCAGATAGTCGAACCCGTATTCGTTGTTGGTGCCGTAGGTGATATCGCAGGCGTAGGCCTCGCGCCGGCTGACCGGCCGCAGATGGAGATAGCCGCCATCCTTGCCATTGTAGTGGGGATCGTAAACAAAGGAGGCCTCGTCCGGACCCTGGCCGCCGGAGGACTGGATAATACCCACGCTCAGCCCCAGAAAATCGTATAACCGGCCCATCCATTCGGCGTCGCGGCGGGCCAGGTAGTCATTCACCGTCACCACATGCACGCCCTTTTGCGGCAACGCGTTCAGGTAGGCCGCCAGGGTGGCCACCAGGGTCTTGCCCTCCCCCGTGCGCATCTCCGCGATCTTGCCCTGATTCAGCACCATGCCGCCGATGAGCTGCACATCGAAATGGCGCATCCCCAGCGACCGCACCCCGGCCTCGCGCACGGTGGCGAACGCCTCCACCAGCAGACTTTCCAGCTCTTCACCATTGGCCAACCGCTCGCGGAACCGCTCGGTGTTGGCCTTCAGCTCGGCGTCGGTCAATGCCTGCATCTGTGGTTCCAAGGTGCCGATCTGTTCCACGACCTTGGACATGCGTTTAACCAGACGCTCGTTGCGACTGCCGAATATCTTGCGAAATATCTTGGTGACCATACAGACCGATTCCGTGCACTACCGATAAAAAGGGGAAATGATACCGCAAATCCGTGGGACTAACATGACAAAACCGCTCTATGTAGCGGTTTGAAGCCGTTTTCCGCAACGCGCGGCTTTACATGTTGGTTGGATATGGGGATTGGTAGCGGAAAAGAAAAGGGGAAGAATCTAGTTTACGCGCCGCATGTATTTTTGCGGATTGACGGGAGCGCCGTTCAGGACCACCTCAAAGTGGAGATGGGGGCCGGTAGAACGCCCGCTCGACCCGACCGCGGCGATGGGCTGCCCCTTGGCTACCGCGTCGCCCACCTTCACCAGATTCTGCTGGTTATGGGCGTAGCGGGTGATATAGCCGTTGCCGTGACGGATCTCAACGGTATAGCCGTAACCGGCCCGCTTGCCGGAGTAGCTGACAATACCGGAAGCGGCGGCGATGACTTCGGTGCCCCGCTTGGCCGGGATATCCACACCCCGATGGAAGGTGCGGCGTCCCGTGAAGGGATGCTTGCGATAGCCGAAGCGGGAAGAGATCCAACCGCCGCGGACCGGGTAGCCGGAGGGCCTGATCTCTTTCTGCAGTTCCCGGTTCATGATCAGGTCTTCGATTACGTTCAGCTTGAGTTCGCGATCCTCAATGGTACGGGCGATCTGCTCCATCTCTCGAGCCACATCTTCCGGGCTTAGCGACGGGGTCGTTCCAATGGTGATATCCACGCCACCGCGCGGCGGCAGTTCGGAAAAATCGAACTCGTCGGGGTCCAGTTTGCCCAGCTTGGTCAGACGCTCGCCCAACGCATCCAGGCGCAGCAGACGGGACTGCATCTCGCCCAGTTTCAGCGCCAGCGCATCCAGATGCTTCCGGGTCTGCTGCTTGGCCTCCAGGGCCTCCCTGCGCTGCCGGTCCATCAGCATGGCGAAACCCTCTTCCTGGGATACACCCTGCCGGTCCTTCAGGTTCAGCGCCAACTGCGCCTCGCCCGCGCCCGTCTGGTATCCAACCCAACCGGCGCCGGCGCCAATACCCGCCAGCAGCACGACGGCCAACAGGCCGACCTGCCAGAGCGAAATCATGACGCTCCCGGTCTTGTGGGACTTACCAGTTAAAAGCAGTATCTTCATGTATAGTTATAGTTTCGTCCGTTTATCCATCAGGTAACACAAAACGCGTTCCTAAACCCCCTCTTCCAAAGTGAATAGAATACCGCGCCTCCTTGATGATTTCCTCCAGACCGATCCCGTGATCCGGAAACTCCTTGCCCGGTCCGTCCGGCAAAACAGCCTGTTGCAACAGATACGGGCGCTGCTTCCCAAGCCGCTTGACGCCCACTGCCTGGCCGCCGTCCCAAAGGATAGTGCGCTGGTGCTGTACGCCGACTCTTCCGCCTGGGCCAGCCGCCTGCGCTTCTTCTCCCGCAATCTGATCCGCGAACTTCAGCAGCGCGGTCATTCCGGGATTGAAAGTATCGCCATTCGCGTATTCATCCCTGATCACGCCCGTAAACAAAAACTACGGAGTAAAACGCTGCTGTCAAAGGAAAACGCCCGGTTACTCCGGCAGACCGCCGAATCCATCGGCGACCCGGCCCTGGGTTCCGCGCTGATCCGACTCAGCCGGCACCACAGATGAAACCCTCCGTTCAGGAAACAGGAAGGGGTTTCATATAGGAGATCGGCGCGCTGTCTCCCTCTTCGAAGGTCACTTCTTCCCAAGCCTCACGGTCTTGCAACAGCGCCTTCAGCAGCTTGTTGTTCAAGGCGTGGCCTGACTTACTGCCGCTGAACGACCCAATCAGGCTGTGACCCAGCAGGTACAGATCTCCGATCGCGTCCAGAATCTTGTGCTTCACAAATTCGTCTTCGTAACGCAGACCGTCTTCGTTCAATACCTTGAAGTCGTCCACGACGATGGCGTTATCCATGCTGCCGCCCAACGCCAATTCCCGCTCCCGTAGCATCTCGATATCACGCATGAAACCGAAGGTGCGTGCACGGCTCACCTCTTTCACGAAAGAGATGGAGGAAAAATCCACCGATGCGTAACGGGTCTTCTGGGTAAAAACGGGGTGATCGAAATCGATGGCGAACGAGACTTTGAAACCGTCAAACGGGCTGAACGAGGCGCGCTTGTCACCCTCCTCGACCACCACTTCCCGTTTGATGCGTATAAATTTTTTCGGGGCCTGTTGTTCTTCGATGCCCGCGGACTGGATCAGGAATACAAAAGGACCGGCGCTGCCGTCCATGATCGGCACTTCCGGGGCACTTACATCCACATAGGCATTGTCGATGCCCAGACCCGCGAAGGCCGACAGCAGATGCTCCACGGTGGAGATTTTCGCTCCAGCCTGCTCCAGGGTGGTGGAAAGCCGGGTGTCGCCCACGTTTTCGGGGCACGCCTTGATCTCCACAGGCTCTTCAAGATCGACCCTGCGGAAGACAATTCCGGTATCTACCGCCGCCGGCCGCAGTGCGAGGAATATTTTTTCGCCAGTGTGCAACCCAACCCCGGTCGCGCGAATGACATTTTTTAGCGTACGCTGCTTGATCATTACTGTTATCGTTCTCCCGCGCAGGACTCTTCCCCCAATACAAAGCGCTGGCAATATTAGCATGACAAATAGCCATATTCCAAGCCATTCAAGGGCTTCAGAGACCGCCCGCAGCGGGCCCTAGTCCGCCTGGCGGCGCAGGAACGCGGGGATATCCAGGTAATCCATATCCGGCGCCTCCTGGGCCTCGGCCGTCGGCGACGCCGCGGCCTTGTCCCGGATGTAGGTGGGTCTGTCCCACTTGCCGCTTCCGAAATCGGGGCCGGCCACCTCTTCTTCAGCGCGCTCTTCCACCGTCGCCGCCGGGGATTTCTCCGTTTTGACCAGGGTCGGCTGACGGACAGGCAACTGCATCTCCCCCAGACCGGTCGCAACCATGGTCACGCGCATCGCGCCCTCCATTTCGGGATCGATCACCGTCCCCACCACCACGGTGGCGTCGTCGCAGGCGATCTCCTTGACCCGGTTGCCCACCTCCTCAAACTCGCCGATGGAGAGGTCCATACCCGCGGTGATATTGACCAGGATGCCCTTGGCGCCGGACAGATTGACATCTTCCAGCAGCGGGCTGTGGATCGCCTCGTCGGCGGCCGTAATGGCGCGATCCGGTCCGGAGGCGATACCAGAACCCATCATCGCCACCCCCATCTCGGACATTACCGTCTTGACGTCGGCGAAGTCCACGTTGATCAGCCCCTGACGGGTGATCAGCTCGGCGATCCCCTGCACCGCCCCCTGGAGCACGTCGTTGGCGGCCTTGAACGCATTCAGCAGGCTCATCTCCTTACCCAGTACAGAGAGGAGTTTTTCATTGGGTATGGTAATCAGCGAGTCGACGGATTGGGCCAGTTCCTGCATCCCCTGATCCGCCACCTGCATCCGTTTGCTGCCCTCAAAGGGGAAAGGCTTGGTCACCACCGCCACCGTCAGGGCGCCCATCTCCCGCGCCACCTGCGCCACCACTGGCGCCGCCCCGGTGCCGGTGCCGCCACCCAGACCAGCGGTAATGAAGACCATATCGGCCCCATCCAGCGCCTCCCGGATTCGGTCCTTGTCCTCCAGCGCCGCCTGACGCCCGACCTCGGGATTGGCGCCGGCCCCCAGGCCCTTGGTCACCTCGCTACCGATCTGCAGCAGGGTTCGAATCTGGCTGCTGTTCAGCGCCTGGGCATCGGTATTGGCGCAGATAAAATCCACTCCCTCGATCTTTGCCTCCACCATGTGATTGACCGCATTGCCGCCGCCACCGCCGACACCGATCACCTTGATTACCGCGTTCTGACTGGATACATCCATCAATTCAAACATTGCCATTTTCTCCTCTCCTACAGGCCGGAAACCGCGCCTGAAACCGAAACTGAAATAAAAATCCAAAAACCGTTAAAAGTTGCCCTGAAACCAGCTCCGCATGCGGCCCCACACCGCCTTCATGCCGCCGTCACCCGACAGTTCATGACCGGCGCGGCCCATCCCCCGATTGTTGGCGCCGAACAGCAGCAGACCCACGCCAGTGGCGTAGATAGGATTGCGCACCACATCCACCAGACCGGTCACATACTGGGGAATGCCCAACCGCACTGGCATGTGAAACACCTCTTCCGCCAGTTCGATCAGCCCCTCCATCTTGGAACTGCCGCCAGTGAGCACCACGCCGCCCGCCACCAGATCCTCAAAGCCGCTGCGGCGCAGTTCCGCCTGCACCAGGGTCAGCAGTTCCTCATAGCGAGGCTCCACCACCTCGGCCAGGGTCTGGCGCGACAGGCGCCGGGACGGGCGGTCACCGATGCTCGGCACCTCGATGGTGTCATCGCTGGTGGCAAGCTGGGTCAGGGCGCAGGCGTACTTAACCTTGATCTCTTCCGCGTGCTGGGTGGGGGTGCGCAGGGCGACCGCGATGTCGTTGGTAACCTGATCCCCGGCAATGGGGATGACCGCGGTGTGACGGATCGCTCCGTCGGTAAAGACCGCGATATCGGTGGTGCCGCCGCCGATATCCACCAGGCAGACGCCGAGTTCTTTCTCGTCGTCGCTCAAAATCGAATAGCTGGAACTGAGCTGTTCCAGGATCAGGTCATCCACCTCCAGCCCGCAACGGCGCACGCACTTGATGATGTTCTGCGCCGCGCTCACCGCCCCGGTCACCATATGCACCCGCGCCTCCAGCCGCACGCCGGACATCCCCACCGGCTCGCGGATGCCCTCCTGTTCGTCGATGATGAACTCCTGGGGCAGGATGTGCAGGATCTTCTGGTCCGCAGGAATGGCCACCGCCCGCGCCGCGTCGATCACCCGTTCCACATCGCCGTAGGTGACCTCGTGATCCTTGATCGCCACGATGCCCACCGAGTTGAGGCTGCGGATGTGGTTGCCCGCGATGCCCGCGTGGACCGAGTGGATTTCACACCCCGCCATCAGCTCCGCCTCTTCCACCGCCCGCTGGATGGACTGCACGGTAGATTCGATATTGACCACCACCCCCTTCTTCAGCCCCCGCGAGGGGTGGGAACCGATACCGATGATCTCGATCTCCCGGTCCGATCGAATCTCGCCCACAATGGCGACCACCTTCGATGTGCCGATATCCAGGCCCACAATGAGGTTCTTTTCAGCCCTCTTGGTCATCACGTCAATCCTCTGTCATCCCGGGCGTACGCCCCTGATCGTAATCCCGTAACGGGAACCGTTTCGTCTTTGCCGCTTCCCTGCCAGCGCACCGCAAACCCATTGGTGTAACGTAGATCCACCCGGTCGATCTTGCGCTGTTCTTTCTGCAGCAGCGGATAGATCCGATAGAACAGCCGCAGGCGCTGTTCGGTGTCCGATTTTCCCAGCTTGATCTCCACCCCATCGTCGATGGTCAAGGTCCAGGCGCGCCGGGCGTCCAGACGCAGCCGCTCCAGCCGCACACCCAACGCCTCCAGATTCGGTTTCAGCTGGTAGTAGTGCTCCAGCACCTGTTTTTCACTGCCTTGCGGGCCGTAAAAACGCGGCAATCCCAGCGGCAGTTCCTCCGCCAGCGGCTGGAAGGAGTCGCCCCGGACGCTCATCACCTCCTGTTCCCGCCACAGCGCCAGCGGCACATGCTCCTCCACGCTCATGCGCAGGGTGCCGGGCCAGATCAGCCGCACGCTCGCTTCCTTCACCCAGGGCAGTTTCTGCACCGCCTCGCGCACCGAGGCCACGTCGATGCTGAAAAATCCGCCCTGAATCTGCTGCTGAACCTGTTGCTGCAGTTGCGCGCGATTCAGATGCTCCAGTTGCCCGTCGATCCGCACCACCTCAACCGGCAGAAGCTGCGGGTCCTGCAGCTTGTGGATTCCCCACAGCGCCACGCCGAAAAACAGCAGCAGGGTCACCATCCAGCCCCAGCCCAGGCGGGGGGAAAGGGTTTTCCCCTGGGGCGCCTGCCCCTTGCCGCCCCTCGTCTGCTGTCCCGTTTGGGCCGTCATTGGGACGCCTCCAGGGTATCTTCCAGGATCCGCCATACCAGTTCTTCGAACCCGATCCCCTTTTCCCTGGCCGCCATGGGCACCAGGCTGTGATCGGTCATGCCGGGCACCGTGTTCACCTCGATCAGCCACGGCCGCTCTTCCTGATCCAGCATCATGTCCACCCGGCCCCAGCCGGTGGCGCCCACTGCCGCGAAGGCGTCCAGGGCCAGCTGCTGCAACTCGCTCTCCTTGGCCTCGGGAAGACCGCAGGGGCAGATATAGCGGGTGGTGTCGGCGCTGTACTTCGCCTCGTAATCGTAAAAGGCGTGCGGGGTCTCCAGGCGGATCAGGGGCAGCGCCTCATCGCGCAGGATGCTGACCGTGTACTCCTGCCCGGTCACCCACTTCTCCACCATCACCTGCCGGTCGTACTCCCGCGCCTGCGCCCAGGCCCGGTGCAACGCCTCCCGGGACTCCACCCGCGCCATGCCGATGCTGGAACCCTCGTGTACCGGCTTCACCATCAGCGGATAGCCGAGGACGTCCGCGTTTTCCAGATCATCCTCGTCCGCCACCATCACGAACGGCGGCGTGGGAAAACCCAGGCCCCGCCACAGCAGTTTGCAGCGGTACTTGTCCATACCCAGGGCGGAGCCGGCCACGCCGCTGCCGGTATAAGGGATCTCCAGTGTCTCCAGCGCCCCCTGCGCCACACCGTCTTCGCCGCCGCGTCCGTGCAGTACGATGAAGGCCCGGTCGTAGCCTCCCTGCTTGAGCTGTTCAAACATGCCCTCCGCGGTATCCACGCCATGCGCATCCACCCCGCGGGCCAGCAGGGCCTCCAGCACCGCCTTGCCGCTCTTCAGGGAGACCTCGCGCTCGGCGGAATTACCGCCCATGAGCACGGCCACCTTTCCGAAATCAGCACTGGCGGTCATAGCGTCTCCTCCCCGATGATGCGCACTTCCGTCTGCAGACGGACGCCGCTCTCCTCTTCCACCCGCGCCTGCACCTCGCGGATCAGCTGTTCGATCTCGGAGGCGGTGGCGCCGCCTTGATTGATAATGAAATTGGCGTGCTTCCTGGATACGCAGGCAGTACCGATCGCGTGCCCCTTCAGACCGGCCGCCTCGATCAGCCGCGCGGCGTAATCCCCCTCCGGGTTGCGGAACACGGAACCGCAACTGGGAAAACCCACCGGCTGGGTGGAGGCGCGTTTCTCCAGCAGCTCCTGGATGCGCTCCAGAGCGGTATCGCCGTCGCCCGCCTGCAGCTCCAGCTCCACCGCCAGAAACCACTCCCCCTCGGGACCCGTAACCTGGCGGTAGCCCACCTTGAAATCGTCCGGCAGGCGGCTGCGCACCACGCCATGCCGATCCACGGTCTGCACCGTGCGCACCCGCTCCCAGGTCTCGCCGCCGAAGGCCCCCGCGTTCATGGCCAGGGCGCCTCCCATGGTGCCGGGTATGCCGGCCAGGAACTCCACGCCGCAGAGTCCGTTGCGGGCCGCGAAGCGGGCCACCATGGCGCAGGCCACGCCCGCCTCCGCCCGCAACCGCGTCTCGGCCACCATTTCAAGGCCGTTCAACACGCCCAGCGTGGCGATTACGGTGCCGTTGAAGCCGCCGTCGCGCACCAGCAGATTGCTGCCCAGCCCCAGCCACAACAGCGGCTCGTCCGCGGGCAACTGCCGCAGAAAGCGGACCAGATCTTCACTGTCCGCCGGCCGGTAGTAGCGGCGCGCCGGACCACCCACCCGCCAGGTGGTGTGATCGGACAGGGGCTCGTCGTAACGCATCTCGCCCCTCCACTCGTTTTGGGTGTGAACCGCGGCCATCACTCCTGTTCTCCCTCACAGAGCAGACCGGGAAGCCGTGCGGCGATAGCGCCGATGTCGCCGGCCCCGAGGGTCAAAACGATATCGCCATCCTGCAGCAGCCCGGACAGCACCTCCGGCAGTTCGGAGGGGTCATTGATGAACACCGGGTCCACCTGGCCGCGGGTCCGGATGGCGCGGCTCAGGGCGCGTCCGTCGGCCCCGGGAATGGGCTGTTCGCCGGCGGGGTAGACATCGGTCAACACCAGCACGTCGGCCTGGGACAGCACCTGGACGAAGTCTTCGAACTGCTCCTGGGTGCGGCTATAGCGGTGGGGCTGGAAGGCCAGCACCACCCGGCGTCCGGGCCACCCCTCCCGCGCCGCCGCCATGGTGGCCGCCACCTCTTTCGGATGGTGTCCGTAGTCGTCCACCAGCATCACCTTTCCATTGGCGATCTTGCAGCCGTCGTGGGCCTGAAAACGGCGTCCGATACCCTGGAACTTCTCCAGCGCCCGGCCGATCGCCTCCCGGTCCACACCCAGCTCCCGCGCCACGGCGATGGCCGCCAGGGCATTGAGGACGTTGTGGCGTCCCGGCATATTCAGGGTCAGATGCAGAGGTTCCCCACCCTCGGAGAGCTGTACCGAAAATCTCGTCCGCAGGCCCTCCTGCTGGATGTCGAACGCCCGCACATCCGCCTCTTCCCGGGTGCCGTAGGTGCGCAGGGGACGGGAGATCTGCGGCAGCAGTCCACGGACTTCGTCGTCATCGATACAGAGCACCGCATGGCCGTAGAACGGCAGGTGGTGCAGGAATTCGATAAAAGTGCCGCGCAGACGGTTGAAGTCACCGTCATAGGTGGACATGTGGTCGGCATCGATATTGGTCACCACCGCCATCATGGGCTGCAGATAGAGGAAAGAGGCGTCGCTCTCGTCCGCCTCGGCCACCAGGAACTCCCCCGCCCCAAGGCGGGCGTTGCTGCCGGCGCTGTTGAGACGGCCGCCGATGACAAAGGTGGGATCGAGCCCTCCCTCCGCCAGCAGGCTGGAAACCAGACTGGTGGTGGTGGTCTTGCCGTGGGTCCCCGCCACCGCGATACCGAAACGGAAACGCATCAGCTCCGCCAGCATCTCCGCCCGCGGCACGATGGGGATCCGCTGCTCCCGTGCGGCGGCCACCTCCGGGTTTTCGCTGCGCACCGCACTGGAGGTCACCACCGCATCCGCCCCGGCGATATTCTCCGCCCGGTGCTCCAGAAACACGGTGACGCCCTGGCGTTCCAGCCGCTCCACCGCCGCGCTCCGTTTCATATCGGACCCGGAAACACGGTAGCCCAGATTGACCAGCACCTCGGCGATGCCGCTCATGCCCACGCCGCCGATCCCCACAAAGTGGATATGGCGCATGCGCCCCATGGCTTCCGCCGCGTGCCGCAGTTGCATTCTGTCTTCCTGTTTCATCCGACGATCAACTCCTCACAGATATCGGCCACCCGCCCCACGGTCTCAGGCCGAGCCAGCCGCCGGGCGGCGGACGCCATTGACAAGAGTCTTGACCGATCCGGCAACAGATCCCGCAGCACTTCGGCCAGCCGCTGCGCGGTCATCTCTTCCTGGGGCAGCAGCAGCGCCGCCTCCACCGCGGTCAAATGAGCCGTATTCCAGGTCTGGTGGTCATCCACCGCGAAGGGATAGGGCACCAGGATGGAACCCACCCCGGCCGCCGCCAGCTCCCATACCGTCAGGGCGCCAGCGCGGCACACCACCAGATCGGCCCAGCCGTAGGCCTCGGCCATGTCCTGGATAAAGGGGGTCACCTCCGCTTCCACACCCTCGTCGCTGTAGGCCGCCGCCGTCCCTTCGGCCTCGTTCCGGCCCGCCTGATGGCGCACCAGCGGCCGCTGCTCCGGATCGAGCATTCCGATGGCCCGGGGCAGGGTTTCGTTCAACACCCGCGCCCCCTGGGAGCCGCCGGACACCAGCAGCCGCACCGGCCCGTTACGGCCGGCCATACGCACGGCTGGCGTTTCCAGGGCCGAGATCTCCGGCCGTACCGGATTTCCCACCTCGACGACCCTGCTGCCGGCCGGGAAGCTGCCGGGAAAGGCCTCCAGCGCCCGGTTGGCGATGCGCGCCAGCCAGCGGTTGGTCATGCCCGGTATGGCGTTCTGTTCATGAATCACCAGCGGGATTCCAAGCAGGCGGGCCATCAGGCCACCCGGCCCACTGGCAAAACCACCCATACCCAGCACCAGCCGCGGACGCTTGCGTAACAGCACCCGGAGGGCCTGGAACATGGCGAACAGGATCTTGAACGGGGCCAGCAACAGCGCCCCCGCCCCTTTGCCGCGCAGCCCGCGGATAGAGATCCATTCCCCCTGGAAACCCGCCTCCGGCACCACCCGCGTCTCGAAGCCGCCGCGGCTGCCCAGCCAGAACACATCATGTCCACGCCGGCGCAGCTCCTCCGCCACCGCCAGTGCGGGGAAGACGTGTCCGCCGGTGCCGCCGGCCATGACCATTACGCGTGCGCCCATCGAACCCTTCCCGTAGCGGTTACCGGATCCTGCCGCCGGTTTTCATAGTCGATGCGGACCAGTATGGCGATCACCATACAGACCACGATGATGCTGTTGCCGCCGTAGCTCATGAGCGGCAGGGTCAATCCCTTGGTGGGCAGCAGGCCCACGTTGACCCCGATATTGATGAAGGCCTGGATGCCCAGCCACAGCCCGAAGCCCTGGGCCACATAGGAGGCGAAACGGTTCTGATACCGCTCCGCCAGGGCGCCGATGCGGAACGCCCGCCAGACGATGGTGGCGAACAGGGCGATCACCAGCAGGGTGCCAGCCAGCCCCAGCTCCTCACCGATCACCGCCATGAGAAAATCGGTGTGCGCCTCGGGCAGATAGAACTGCTTCTGGATGCCGTTGCCCAACCCAACCCCGAACCACTCCCCGCGGCCGAAGGCGATCAGCGCCTGCACCAGCTGATAGCCGCTGTCATTCACATCCGCCCAGGGGTCGAGAAAGGTGGTCACCCGCTGCAGGCGATAGGGGGAATAGAGCACCAGCGAGGCGAGCGCCGTTCCCGCCAGCACCATAAGGATGCCGAACTGCCAGACGGGAACGCCGCCCAGGAACAACATCCCCAGCGCGGTGGCGAGCAGCACCGCGGTGGTCCCGAAATCGGGCTGCACCATAATCAGCGCCGAGGCGGTGATCAGCAGGATCATGGGCTTGATGAAGCCCCACACGGTCTGGGTGACCTCCAGCTGGCGGCGCACCAGATAGCCGGCGATGTAGATCACCAGAAACAGCTTCATGAACTCGGAGCTCTGCAGGCTGAACGGGCCCATGGGTATCCAGCGGGTGGCGCCGTTCACCTCACGCCCCAGGCCCGGAATCAGCACCAGGATGAGCAGAAACAGCCCCACGAAGTAGAGGGTGGTCCCCGCCTTTTCCCACTGCTCCATGGAGACGCGCAACAGCAACAGGGCCGCCGTCAGACCGATACCCATGGCGATCAGGTGCCGGATCACATAGTGGAAAGGCGCGTCCGCCACCCGGTGCAGGGAAGCGGAGGCCACCATCACCAGACCCAGCACCAACAGCGCCAGGGCCGCCCCGATCAGGGTGTAGTCGAGGTCGGGCAGGGACCAGGATATGGTCCCGGAAGTGGCTTGTGCGCGGCTGGTCACACTCATTGCACCCACCTCTGCACCGCCTCGGTGAACACCCGGCCCCGGTGTTCGTAGTTGTCGAACATATCGAAACTGGCGCAGCCGGGAGAGAGCAGCACCCGGTCGCCGGGTTGCGCCTGGCCCGCGGCGATCGCCACCGCCTCGCTCATATCCACGGCCCGAAACAGGGGCGCGCTACCCGCGAGGCGGTATTCCAGTTCGGGCGCATCCCGGCCGATCAGGACCAGCGCACGGACCGTCTTTTCCACCACGGGGGCCAGCAGCGAAAAGTCGCCGTCCTTGCACTCCCCGCCGGCGATGAGCACGGTGCGGCCCCGCCCGTCCGCCAGCCCCTCCAGGGCGGCGATCACGGCGCCCACGTTGGTCCCTTTGGAGTCGTTGTACCAGCGTACGCCCTCATGCTCGGCCACAAACTGGGTGCGGTGCGGCAGACCGCGGAATCTCCGCAGCACCTCAAGCATGACACTCTCTTGCAGACCCAGAGCGCTGCCCATGGCGAGCGCCGCCAGGGCGTTGGCCAGATTGTGCCGCCCCGGAATGCACAGCTCCGAGGCCGCCAGCAACTTCCTTTGGCCGCGGCAGAGCCAGTCCGTCTCCCCCTCGCGGCGCAGACCGAAACAGTGGTCGCCATCCGGCTCGCCGAGGGTAAACAGGAAATCGTTCCCGGCTTCGCCGCGCATGGCCATGACCAGGGAGTCATCCAGGTTAAAAACGCGCTGCTCCGCATCCTGGTATATCCCGGCCTTGGTGCCCGCATACTCATCGATTCCCGGATAGCGGTCCATGTGATCGGCGGAGACATTCAGCACCACCGCCACCGCCGGACGCAGGGACCAGGTGGTCTCCAGCTGGAAGCTGGAGAGTTCCAGCACATACAGCTCCGCTTCCGGGTCCAGCAGGTCCAGGGCCGGTTCGCCCAGGTTGCCGCCCACCCGCACCCGGACACCCGCCTGCGCGGCCATCTCGCCCAGCAGGGTGGTGACGGTGCTTTTGCCGTTGGAGCCGGTGATCGCCACCACGGGCGCTTTGGCCTCCTGGGCAAACAGCTCGATGTCTCCCACCACGGGAACACCCCGCTCTATGGCTTGCTGGATCATGGGCTCCGACAACGCCACCCCTGGCGAAACCACCAGCAGATCCGCCTCCGCGAACGCCTCCGGGGAGAAGCGGCCGAGAAACAGCGCCACCCCCGGCATCTCCTCGCGCATCACCTCCAGCCCCGGCGGCTGCTCCCGGCTGTCGTTCACCGCCACGGAGAAACCGCGATGGGAAAGATAACGCGCGCAGGAGAGCCCGGTCTTTCCCAGACCGATCACCAGCACCTTGGTTGCTGTGGGCATATTCACTTGCCGATCCTCTTTCCGTGTGTGATCAATGGCGGCCCCCATATCACCGAATCTTCAGACTGGCCAGCGCGACCAGCACCAGGATCACGGTAATGATCCAGAAACGCACAATGACCCGCGGTTCGGGCCACCCCTTCAATTCAAAATGGTGATGCAGCGGCGCCATGCGGAAGATGCGGCGCCCGGTCAGCTTGAACGAGGCCACCTGCAGGATCACCGACACCGTCTCCACCACGAACACGCCGCCGGCGATGAACAGCACAAACTCCTGGCGCACCACCACCGCGACGATCCCCAGGGCGGCGCCCAGCGCCAGGGCGCCCACATCACCCATAAAGACCTGGGCGGGATAGGCGTTGAACCAGAGAAATCCGAGCCCCGCCCCCACGATCGCGCCGCAGAAGACCGCCACCTCACCCGCCCCGGGTATGCGGGGGATCAACAGGTACTCCGCGATCTGGGCGTGGCCCGAGGCATAGGCGAAGATCCCCATGGCCCCCGCCACCAGCACCGTGGGCATGATCGCCAGCCCGTCCAGCCCGTCGGTCAGGTTGACCGCGTTGCTGGAGCCCACCACCACGAAATAGGTTAGCAGCACATACCAGGGACCCAGATTCACCACCAGATCCTTTATAAAGGGGAAAATGAGCTGGGTCTCCACTGGCAGGGAGGCGGTGGAGTAAAGGGCGCAGGCCGCGCCAAGGGCGACCACCGACTGCCAGAAGTATTTGTAACGGGCGGCCAGTCCGGCGGAGTCCTGCAGCACCAGCTTTTTGTAGTCGTCGTAAAAACCGATGACGCCGAACAGCAGGGTCACCAGCAGCACCACCCACACATAGCGGTTACTCAGGTCCGCCCAGAACAGGGTGCTCACGCCGATGGCCACCAGCAGCAGGGTGCCGCCCATGGTGGGCGTACCCGCCTTGGTGAGATGGCTCTCGGGGCCGTCGTCACGCACCGTCTGGCCGATCTGGTGAAAGCTGAGGCGCCGGATCATGGCCGGGCCCACCACAAAGGAGATGATCAGCGCGGTCAGCACCCCCAGGATGGCGCGCAGGGTCAGATACTGGAATACACTGAATCCGGGATCGAAACGGGTGAGGTAGTCAGCCAGATAGAGCAGCATCTCAGTTCTCCCCCCCATTTAGGGCAAATGCCTGAATCACCTCTTCCATCCCGGCGCGGCGGGACCCTTTTACCAGCATGACGTCTCCACCCTCGAGTCTCTTATTCAATGTCGTAATCAGCGCCTCCTGGCTGTCGAATTGCTCTCCTCCCTGCCCAAAGGCCTCAGCCGCCAAAGCGGCCGGCCCCACCCCGTAGAGATAATCCATACCCGCGGCGCTGGCCTCTTCGCCCAGTCGGCGGTAGAAGCTATCCGCATCCGACCCCATCTCCGCTAGCTCTCCCAGCACCAGAAACCGCCGGCCCGGCAGGTGCGACAGGACCGCAATGGCCGCCGTCACGGAATCGGGATTGGCGTTGTAACTGTCGTCGATCAACCGCACCCCATCACGCCCCGCCAGCGGCTGCAGCCGGCCCCTTACCGGGCGTAGGTCCGCCAGCCCTTGCCGGATCTCTTCGTTGCTGGCGCCGATGGCCTGGGCGGCGGCGATGGCCGCCAGCGCATTGGACCGGTTGTGACGGCCGGCCAGACGAAGCTCGATCACCAACTCCCCCTTCGGCGTGGTCACGGGAAAACAGTTGATGAAGCCCGCATCGTCCCAGCGGAAGGTCTCTTCCAACTCCGGGCTGAATACATCCGCCGGTTCGCGCAGGCCGAAACTAAGGATGGTTCGTTCCGCCGCCAACTCACGCCATAGCCCGGCGAAGGGATCATCCGCATTGAGCACAAAGACCCCCTCCGGCCCCAGACCCTCCATGATCTCCGCCTTGGCGAGCGCCACCCCTTCCAGGGAACCGAACCCCTCCAGGTGGGCGCGGCCCGCATTGGTGAGCACCGCCACATCCGGGCGGGCGATGCGGGTCAGATAGTCGATCTCCCCCGCGGCGCTGGCGCCCAGCTCCACCACGGCGAACGCCTCCTCCTGCAGCCGCAGGAGGGTGAGGGGCAGACCGATGTGGTTGTTGAGATTCCCCTCCGTGGCCAGCACCGGGCTGCGCTGGCGCAGGATGGCGGCGATCATCTCCTTCACCGTGGTCTTGCCGTTGCTGCCGGTCACCGCCACCAGGGGAACCCCCGCGCGATCACGCCAGGCGGCCGCCAGCCGCCCCAGCCCTTCGCAGGTCTCAGGCACCTGGACCAGGGGCAGATCAGAGGCGATCTCACGATGCACCATGGCGCCCACCGCACCCGCTTTCGCCACCTGGGAAAGATAGGCGTGACCATCGAAATTGGGGCCTTGCAGAGCCACAAAGAGATCGCCATCCCGCAGGGTGCGGCTGTCGGTGCTCACCGAGCGGAAAGAGGCGTCGGCCCCGTGCAGTGTCCCGCCGGTCACTTCCGCCGCCTGTGCCAGGGTGAAGCTGATCATGCCGCCACCCCCAGCACCGCGCGCACCTCTTCGCGGTCGCAAAAGTGGAGTTTCCGGTCCCCCACCAGCTGATAATCCTCGTGTCCCTTGCCGCAGATCAGCACCAGATCACCCGCCGCCGCACTGGAGATGGCGCTCTGTATGGCCTCGCGCCGATCCCGTATCACCAGCGCCTCCTGCGGACGTTCCATGCCCGCCAGGATGTCGTCCACGATCCGGTCGCCGTCTTCGGTGCGCGGATTGTCGTCGGTGACGATGGCCCGGTCGGCAAGCCGCTCCGCAATCGCCGCCATCTGGGGCCGCTTGCCCCGGTCGCGGTCGCCGCCGCAGCCGAATACACAGATCAACTTCCCGGCCGCATGTTCCCGCGCCGCCTTTAGGGCCTGTTCCAGGGCATCCGGGGTGTGGGCATAGTCCACCACCACCAACGGGGAATCACCGCCGCCGAACCGCTCCATCCGACCGGCCACGGTCTCCAGCTTCGCCAGCCGCCCCAGGGCGTCATTCAAGGAAATACCGTGCTGCAACAGGGTCCCGAGCACCGCAAGAAGATTACTCACATTGAAGCGTCCCAGCAGACGGGAGTGGAATTCGCCGTCCCCGCTGCTGGTCTGCACCTGGATCTGAATCCCTTCGCCGCCGGGCTGGATATCACGCGCCCAGAGCCAGCCGTCCAGGCGCTCGGGCAACTCCGCCACCGGGGCCAGGCTATAGCCCAGCGCCTGCACGCCCGCCGGCAGATGATCCAACACCTGCCGGCCAAAGGGATCGTCCAGATTGATCACGGCGCAACGCAGCCCGGGGCGGCGGAACAGCCGCAGTTTGGAGGCCGCGTACTCCTCCATGGTGCCGTGGTAGTCCAGGTGATCACGGCTCAGATTGGTCAACACGGCCACATCGAAATGGACCGCCTCCACCCGCCCTTGATCCAGGGCATGGGAGGAAACCTCCATGGCCACCGCCTCGGCGTCCGTATCCAGCATACCCCTCAACAGGGCTTGGAGATCCACCGGGTCCGGCGTGGTATGGGTCGCGGGCTCGAGGGCATCGGGAAAGCCGTTGCCCAGGGTGCCGATGATCCCGCAACGGCCCAGACTGCGCGCGAGAAACTGGGTGGAGCTGGTCTTACCGTTGGTGCCGGTAACACCGATGATGCTCATGTGCCGGCTGGGGTGGTCAAAAAACCGAGCGGCGATCTCACTCGCCTCGCGGCGCAGGCCGGGCACGGGAATCATGGGAACGGGCCGCGCCAACGCCAGTCCGGCCACGCGCTCTTTCGTCCACTCGCCATCGGGCTCCCACGCCACGGCGGACGCCCCCTGTTCCAGCGCCTGCTGCAGAAACTCCAGACCGTGGCGGGTACCCCCGGCGCAAGCGAGAAACAGAGAATCAGCCGTCACCGCACGACTATCGAGGGTCAGGCCGGTCACCGTCCGCGTCCCCAGCTCCATGGAGGTATAGCCCTGCAGCAGGGTGGCAAGCTCCCGGCTGGAACGGTTAGCCAACGGCGCCGTCATGACGCCCTCCCCGCCACGCGCATTTGCTCTGGCGTAAAACTGGGCGGGATATTGAGAATGCGCAGCGCCCCCGACATCACCTTGGAAAAGACCGGCGCCGCCACCTGGCCGCCGTAGTACTCCCCGGCGGAAGGCTCGTCGATCATCACCACCATCACCAGCCGTGGCCTGTCCGCCGGCACCATGCCTGCAAACACGGCGGTATAGCGGTCGTCCGCATAGCCGCCCTTGATGCTCTTTTTTACGGTGCCGGTCTTGCCCGCCACCCGGTAGCCGTTGATCGCCGCCTCCGGCGCGGTCCCTTCCCGGGACACCACCGACTCCAGCATTTTGCGGACCTGGCGGGTGGTTTCGGCGCTCAACACCCGCTCTCCCGGCGAGGGTTGCTCAAGGGCCATGAGCGACACTGGACGAACAACACCGTCGGCCGCCAGCACCGCGTAGGCCCTGGCCAGTTGCAGGGTGGTTACGGAAAGGCCATAGCCGAAGGACATCATCGCCTTATCGAGCTTTGATAACTGCCGCCCCTCTTTCAAAAAGCCGTTTCGTTCGCCGGGGAAGCCGCTGCTGGTGGGACTCCCGAAACCCATGTCATGAAACAGTTGCAGCAGCCGCGGACCCTGCAGATTGAGTGCGATCTTGCTCATGCCCACGTTGCTGGATTTGCGGATCACCGTGGGCACATCGATCAGGCCGTAATTGCGGGGGTCCTTGATCACCGCATCGCCCAATTGCAGCGACCCCGGCGAGGTATCCACCTGTGTATTGGCCCGGATCTTTCCCATCTCCAGGGCGGCGGCCACGGTAAAGGGCTTCATGGTGGAGCCGGGCTCGAACAGGTCGGTCATCGCCCGGTTGCGCAATCCGCCGCCGCGCCGGTCGCCGAAATCGTTGGGGTTGTAGGAGGGCTGATTCACCATGGCCAGCACCTCGCCGCTCTGCACATCAAGAACGACCGCCGACCCGGAACGGGCCTTATTCGCCGTAACGGCCGCTTTCAGCTCCCGGTAGGCCAGGTATTGCAGCCGCCAGTCCAGGCTCAGGCTCAGATCCTTTCCGGCCTTGGGGTCCTTGATGTTTTCCACGTCCTTCACCGCGCGGGCGCGGCCGTCGCGGATCACCCGCTTGCTTCCCGGCGTCCCCTGCAGCCACTTGTCGTATGCCAGCTCGATTCCCTCCTGGCCCTGATCGTCCACATTGGTAAAACCGATGATGTGCGAAAAGACCTCGCCGCTGGGATAGTAGCGGCGGTACTCCCGCTGCAGGCCGAGTCCCTGCAGATCTTCCCTTTCCACCAGTTCCTTCACCTGTTCCGCCACATCCGGATTGACCCGGCGCATGAGATAGACAAAGGAACGGTCCTCGCGCGCGCGCAGAAAATCGAACATCTCCCGCGCATCCCTGCCGAGGGCATTGGCGAGGGCCACCAGTTGCGCGCCATCCGGCCTGAACCGCCGCGGATTGACCCATACCGACTCCACCGGGGTGCTGATGGCCAACGCTTCTCCCCGGCGGTCCCGGATCATGCCGCGGTGCGCCGGCACCTCCATCACCCGCAGATGACGGCGCTGTCCCTCCTGCTGCAGAAAATCGGTCTCGAAGATCTGTTGATCCACCGCCCGCCACACCAGTACGCTAAAAGCGGCCCACAGCAGGGTCATCAAACTCCAGCGCCGCGCCCGGTAACTGGGCAGCGGCGCTGTCTCTTGCTGGCTCACTTTCTGGGCCTGTTTTTTCCGCCTGCTGTTCGTCATGGCTCTGCGCCGATCATCACGATTTCATTGGTCTCAGGGATACGCATCCCCAACTTTTCCCGGGCGATACGCTCCACCCGCGTATGGGTCGCCCAGGTACTCTGTTCAAGCTGCAGCCTGCCCCACTCCACACCCGCCTGGTCCCGCTGCTCCCGCAACTGCTGCAACTCCACAAACGCCTTGCGGGAGGCGTATTTGGCATACACCACACTCACGGCGCTCAAGGTCACCGCCAAGAACAAGAAGGCGACCAGCAGGAAACGGCCCCGACTCATGCCGCCCGCTCCGCAACCCGCAACACGGCGCTGCGTGCGCGGGGATTCCCCGCAACCTCTTCCTCGCTGGGCCGCAACGCCTTTCCAACCGGCATGAGTTTGCGCTGCAGCTGCTCTTCGGTGACCGGCACCCCGGCGGGATAGCGCTCGCCTCTCGCATGGTCACGGATAAAACGCTTCACGATCCGGTCTTCCAGGGAGTGGAAACTGATCACCGCCAGACGCCCCTGGGGGGCCAATACGCGCAACGCCTGATCCAGCACCTCGCGCAGATCATCCAGCTCCCGGTTGATATAGATCCGGATCGCCTGGAACGAACGCGTGGCGGGGTGCTTGCCCTTCTCTTTCTTCGGCACCGCCTGATCAATAAGCGCCGCCAGTTGCCCGGTAGTGGTGATGACCTGTTCCCGCCGGACCTCCACGATCTTGCGCGCAATGCGCTTGGCGAAGCGCTCCTCGCCATACTCTTTGAGCACCTGCGCGATCTCTGCTTCGTCCGCATCGGCCAGCCAATCGGCCGCACTGATGCCGCCGCTGTTGTCCATGCGCATATCCAGGGGACCGTCGCGCAAAAAACTGAAGCCCCGGTCCGGGGCATCCAGCTGCGGCGAAGAGACCCCAAGGTCGAGCAGTATGCCGTCCACCTTTCCAGCCACTCCGTTCTGTTGCGCAACTCGCTCAAGCATGGCAAATGAACCCTGCACTATTGTGAAACGACCATCCTCCCGAAACCGCTCTTCTCCGTGGGCCACCGCCTGTGGATCCTTGTCAAAGGCAATCAGGCGTCCCGTGTCACCCAAACGCTCCAGTATCGAACCACTATGGCCGCCGCGGCCAAAGGTCCCGTCGATGTAGATCCCCGCCGGGGATATCCTCAAGGCCTCTATGGCCTCGCCAAACAGAACCGGCAGATGGTCATGGGATTCCGCCATCACCTGGGCCGCGTTAAATGGACAACGTCTCCAGGTCGGCCGGAAGATTCATCTGTTCCAGATCGGTCTCCTCCAGCCAGGTCTCCCTCTGTTCATTCCAAAGCTCTTCATCCCACAACTCGAAGCGGCTGCCCTGACCGATGAGCACCGCCTGTTTGTTCATACCCGCGAAATCCCTTAACGGCGGCGGCAACAGCAGCCGGCCCTGCCCATCCATCTCCACATCGGTGGCATGCCCCACCAGCAAACGCTGCAGGCGGCGCGCCTCTTTATTGAAGGAGGGGAGTTTCATCAGCTTGCGCTCGATCTCTTGCCAGACCGGGGCGGGATAGATCAGCAGACAGCGGTCATTGGGGTCGATGGTGACCACCAACTGGGAGGCGCAGCTTTCCGTCAGCTGCCCGCGATAACGCGTAGGCACTGCAAGCCGCCCTTTGGTATCCAGATTGACCCTGTTTACGCCTCGAAACAATGTGGCTGCTCCCCGGGATAGCTCTCCCATTTATTACCACTTTTTTCCACTTCTTCGCATAATAGGTGCCGTTTTTCCCACTTGTCAAGCTAAATTAGGGAAAAGTTCCTTTAAAGACAGTAAGTTACGGTCCGCAGTTAAGGCGAATACGGATGGGATAAAATGCTTAAAAACAGAGGAATAAGTTAGCTACTTAAAGTAGATTATTAAGTATTGAGGGCCCGCGGGGCGTTGCGATTTTTATGATCTGCATCACGAAGCGGCGCGGAGAGGCAGAGAGGGCCGGCGCCACCCGCGGATCAGGCAGGCGTGGTAAGAAGTGGGAGCCGGCCTGTAAGCCGGGTTCTGTCGAGAATGGTCATTCATCTAGGGCATGCGTCACCGCATGCCTCAAGCAACCTACCCGGGGACCGTGCGGACCACACGTTGCGGCTTGCGCCGCCTGCCCCCCTATTTGGTCTTGCTCCGGGTGGGGTTTACCCTGCCGCCCCTGTTACCAGGGACGCGGTGCGCTCTTACCGCACCATTTCACCCTTACCGGCCCCGCAGGGCTTAGGCGGTATGTTTTCTGTGGCACTTTCCGTAGGCTTGCGCCCCCCAGGCGTTACCTGGCACCCTGGTCCGCGGAGCCCGGACTTTCCTCTCTCCCGTGAGGGACAGCGACCATTCAGCCGGCTCCCGGGCGCTACGATACTCTCCCTCCGGGTTTAACCGCAAGCTGGCCGCCCATTTCCATGGTTGCGCCTGCAATAGTGAATCAATAGAATGGATGGTTTTTCCACGGTTTTGTCCTGTTACCTCGGCCCAAAGAGCCGTTTTCCGGGCAAGCCACTGCAGGAACGAGCAATCATGGCGGACCCACTGATGTCCACATACCGGAGACTTCCCGTGCATTTCCAGCGGGGCGAGGGCGTTTGGCTATGGGACAGCGCCGGGAAACGCTACCTGGACGCCCTCTCGGGCATCGCCGTCTGCGGCCTGGGCCACGCCCACCCCGCGGTGCAGAAGGCCCTGTGCGAACAGGCAGGCAAGCTGATCCACACCTCCAACCTGTACGGCATCGAACCGCAGGAGATCCTGGGCGAGATGCTCGTCCGCGCCTCCGGCATGGAGCGGGTCTTCTTCGGCAACTCGGGCGCCGAGGCCAATGAGGCCGCCATCAAGCTGGCCCGGCTGTACGGACACAAAAAAGGGATCGAGAATCCAACCATCGTGGTGATGGAGAACAGCTTCCACGGCCGCACCATGGCCACCCTGTCCGCCACCGGCAGCCGCAAGGTACAGGCCGGCTTCGAACCGCTGGTCAAGGGCTTCGTGCGCGTCCCCTACAACGACATGGAGAGCCTGGAGGCGGTAGCGAAAGGCACGCCGGATATCGTCGCCGTGCTGGTGGAGCCCATCCAGGGCGAGGGCGGCATCAATGTACCGGCCGAGGATTATCTCCAGAACCTGCGCGCCCTCTGCGACCAGCAGGGCTGGCTGCTGATGCTGGATGAGATCCAGAGCGGCATGGGCCGCAGCGGCAAGATGTTCGCCTTTCAGCACTGCGGCATCCAGCCGGACGTCATGACCCTGGCCAAGGGCCTCGGCAACGGCGTACCCATCGGCGCCTGCCTGGCCCAAGGCGAGGCGGCGGAAACCTTCGGCCCCGGCAACCACGGCTCCACCTTTGGCGGCAACCATCTCGCGTGCGCCGCGGGCATCGCCGTGCTACAGACCCTGGAGAGTGAGGAGCTGCCCGCCCGGGCGGCGACCCTGGGCAACCGCCTGCTGGAATCGTTCGCCAACGCCCTGGAGGGCGTCGCCGGCGTCGAAGAGATCCGCGGGCAGGGCCTGCTGATCGGCATCGAACTGGACCGTAACTGCGGGGAACTGGTGACTTCCGCCCTGGAAGAGGGGCTGCTGATCAACGTCACCGCCGAGCGCGTGGTGCGCCTGCTGCCGCCGCTGGTCATGGGCGACGCCGAAGCGGAAGAGCTGGTGGCCCAGTTATCCCGTCTGATCATTCGCTTTCTCGACACCCAGCAGGAAGAGTGATTCCTGACCCTAGCTATGGATCACAACCATGACGGCAACACCAGACAATCCCAAACCCCGCCACCTCCTATCCCTGCTTGATTTCAGCCCGCAAGAGCTGCGCGGCCTGATGAAAAGGGCTGGTGAACTGAAGGCGATACAGCGGACCGGCGAGCTGTTCGAGCCGCTGAAAAACCGCACCCTAGGGATGATCTTCGAGAAGTCCTCCACCCGCACCCGCGTCTCCTTCGAGGCCGGGATGACCCAACTGGGCGGGCACGCCATCTTTCTCTCTCCCCGCGACACCCAACTGGGCCGCGGCGAACCCATTGAAGACAGCGCCCGCGTCCTTTCGCGGATGGTGGATTGCGTAATGATCCGCACCTTCGCGCAGGAAACCCTGGAGCTGTTCGCGGCCCACTCGCGAGTGCCCGTGATCAACGCCCTGACCGACCGTTTCCACCCCTGCCAACTGCTGGCGGACATGCAGACCTATTTCGAACACCGCGGCGACATCGCCGGACGCAAGGTGGCCTGGATCGGAGACGGCAACAACATGTGCCACTCCTACATCAACGCCGCGCGCCAGTTCGGCTTTGAACTCAACATCGCCTGCCCGCAAGGCTATGAACCGGATGCGGACATTCTTGAACCCGCCAGTGACCGTTGCCAAATCGTTTCCGACCCCATGGCCGCCGCCGAGGGCGCGGACCTGGTGGTCACCGATGTCTGGGCCAGCATGGGCCAGGAAGAGGAACAGATGCGGCGCAAGGCGGCCTTTACCGAATACCAGGTAACGGCCCGGCTGATGGCGCAGGCCGCCCCGGACGCCCTGTTCATGCACTGCCTGCCCGCCCACCGCGGCGAGGAGGTGGCGGCGGAGGTGATCGACCGGCCGGACAGCGTGGTGTGGGAAGAGGCGGAAAACCGTCTGCACTCGCAAAAGGCGCTCTTGGAGATGCTGCTAGTCTAGGGCCTGTTAACACTAATTAGATTCTCGTCGCTGGGACCATTTTTTTGTCCAGCAAGGCGGAAGGAGAGAGGTTTGGTTATTCCAAATGAACGACTGACAACGCAGCTGGGCGGAAAAATGGCCCCAGCCCGAAGGGTTGCGGCTAAAAAAGCGCCACTCGTTGTTGCGCTTCACTTATTTGGAGCAACCAAACCGCGTTCAGCGCGCCTAGATTGGCGTTTTTTTAGCCACAACGCCGACAATCTAATTAGTGTTAACAGGCCCTAGCCAAATCCCCCCGTTTTCGGAAAAGTAGGTTATGCTTTTCCTATGATCTTTTGGCCGTCCGCATACCATGCCGGGCCATAACAACGGGAGGTAGTCATGGATATCGATCTGGCGGATGTCACCCTGCATATCGATCAGGCCCTGGACCAGGAGAGCGCCGCGCGGCTGGAAGAGGCTCTCCGCCAGCGCATAGGCGTGATCTCGGTCCGCATCAACCCTGACCGGCCGCATCTGGTAATCGTGGAGTACAATCCCAGGCTGATAAACTCACGCGACCTGGTGGATATCCCCCGTTTTCAGGGACTGCAGGCCGAACTGGTCGGACTCTGAGCCGGTCACAAGCAATCCAGGCATGGACGAAGATCGGCCCGGCATCCCGCCGGCCGCATCACCCGGGCCGTTAAACCACGGCCGTACTACAACCGCTATAGGGAACAGGCGCATATGCCTTGAAAAAGAGGCTGCCGTGACTTATTGTTCCAAACCCGCACGCGCGGGAAGGCTATAGGAGATAAAAAATGGCCCACCTGAAGTGGTCACGCGAACTCGAAACCGGAGTTGACATCATTGATGAGCAGCACAAGCGCATTGTGCAGTACATCAATGAACTCCATGATGCACAGGTTACGCTGGACAGGGCCAAGGTAGGCGAGATCATCGAAGAGCTGGTGGACTATACGGTCTCCCATTTCGCCTTTGAGGAGAGCCTGATGGAACAGGCAAACTATCCCTTCCTGTCTCCCCACCAGAAAGTACACGGCCTGTTCGTCAACCGGGTGAACAAGTTCGTGGAACGCTTCAACGAGGGCGAAAACGTAGCTGGCGATCTGCTCAGCATGCTGCAGAAATGGCTGGTTAATCATATTCGCAACGAAGACGGCGACTATGGCCCCATGGTGCAGGCCAGCATGAAGAGACTGAAGGGCGAAGAGGGCTGGCTGGCCCGCTCCCTGAGCAGATTCTTCAAATAAAAAACCCCAAAATCCGATCCATAAAAGATCCTGAATAACGGGTATAATCCGCCTCTTTTCCAGGCTGCGCAGGTAGCTCAACATGGCCCGATCAAACACACTCTATGAATCCGAACTTCCCCACCTGAAACTGCTCAACCGGGGCAAGGTGCGGGATATCTATGATGTAGATGAAGAGCATCTGCTGATCATCGCCAGCGACCGCCTGTCGGCGTTCGATGTCATCCTGCCCCAGCCGATCCCCGGCAAGGGCGAGGTGCTGACCCGGGTCGCCAACTTCTGGTTCGATCGGACGCGGGACATCATCCCCAACCACCTCTCCAGCAAATCCCTGGCCGAGGTGGTGCCGGATGAAACGCAACGCAAAACCCTGGGCGACCGCGCCATGGTGGTGCGCAAGCTCAAGCCGCTGCCCATCGAGGCGATCGTGCGCGGCTACCTGATCGGTTCGGGATGGAAGGACTACCAGAAAACGGGCGCGGTGTGCGGCATCGCACTGCCCGAAGGGTTGCGACAGGCCGACCAACTGCCCGAGGCGATCTTCACCCCCTCCACCAAGGCCGAGGTGGGCGACCACGACGAGAACATCAGCTTCGAACAGACCGTAGACCTGCTGGGCCGCGAACTGGCGGAGCAGGTGCGCAACGCCGCGATCCAAATCTACACCGAATGCGCCGCCTACGCCCGCGAGAAAGGGATCATCATCGCCGACACCAAATTCGAGTTCGGTCTGGACGACGAGGGCACCCTGCACCTGATTGACGAGGTGCTGACCCCCGACTCCTCCCGCTTCTGGCCCGCCGACCAATACCAGCCCGGCACCAGCCCGCCCAGCTTCGACAAACAGTTCGTGCGTGACTACCTGGAGACCCTGGACTGGGACAAGACCCCGCCTGGCCCCGAACTGCCGGAAGAGATCATCACCAAAACCGCCGAAAAATACCGCGAGGCGGAACGGCGGCTTACGGGTGTCTGAAAAAGATTAGCCACAGAGAGCACAGAGGACACAGGGGGTTTACATTCTGCTATCCCATTCTGTGCGGTGTAATGCCGCTTAGCCTTGAATTTGTACCGCCATATAAAACAAGCGGCCGCTTTCTCAGTGTTCTCTGTGAACTCTGTGGCTAAAAAAATCTCTATGAACAAACCTTCAGCCAGGGTCCTCCTCTACACCACCCGCCAGTGCGCCCACTGCAAGCAAGCCAAGGCGTTCCTCAAGAAGCATAAAATCTCCTTCACCGAGTGGGACGTGGAACGCAACCAGCGCGCCTGGAAAGAGTTCCAGCGCCTGGGCGGACGCGGGGTGCCGCTGATCCTGGTAGGCGCCGAACAGATCCGCGGGTTCGATGCCCAACGCCTCACCAGGGCCTTGCGCCAGGCGGGCTTCAATGTCTGAGACCCCCTACAGCGGACTGTCACCCGAGGTGATCTTTGACGCCCTGGAGTCCATCGGGCTCCTGCCCGACGGCACCCTGCTGGCGCTCAACAGTTACGAAAACCGCGTCTACCAACTGGGCATCGAGGACGATGCGCCCGTGGTGGCCAAGTTCTACCGCCCGCACCGCTGGAGCAGCGAAGCGATCCAGGAGGAACACGACTTCAGCCTGGCGCTGGCAGCGGAAGAGATCCCCGTGGTGGCTCCGCTGCAGGATGAAGCAGGGGTAACACTACACACCTTCGACGATTTTCGTTTTAGTGTATTCCCCCGCCGCGGCGGCCGCTGGCCCG
>JBNKPL010000012.1:0-33657 GCA_050295355.1 Sedimenticolaceae bacterium | reverse complement strand
ACATGCTTTCGCAGGTAAGTCATGCCAGCTACGATGTCTTGACCGGCATGCTGTCGCGCCGAGCCGGGATCGAGATCCTTGAGTTGCAGTTCCGCCTCGCATTGATGAGTGAGAAGTCCCTCTCCATCCTCTATCTTGACCTCGACCACTTCAAGGTGGTCAATGACACCTTTGGACATGATGCGGGCGACAAGGTACTAAGAGAGGCCTCGCAACTGATCCGCGAATCGGTGCGTAAGGGGGACAGCGTAATCCGCTGGGGTGGCGAGGAGTTTATTGTGGTGCTGCCCACCTCCGATGCCACGGAGGCGACTGAAGTGGTCAGGCGAATTATGATAACCGGTCTTGGCGATCGCCCGGACGGGACCCCGGTTACCGCCAGCATGGGGGTCGCCGAGATCCAGCGCGATGGACTCAAGGACTGGAAAGCCCAGGTGGAACTGGCCGATCATCGTATGTACGCCGCCAAGACCAACGGCAGGGCGCGCTGCGTAGGCGTGGATGAAGAGACCATCCTGTGGGAAGAGGTGGGCGCCTGACGTTACACTGTGCCGTGGTATAACCACGGTTGCAGGATCAATGGTCCGGCGCCAGGGTGGTGACGGCCGACGTCCCTGGAGACAACATGGAGAATTGGAATGGAATCTACACCTTTGTGCCGTTCATATTTATGGAACCGCCGCTTCACTGTACTGATCGCGCTCATCGGATCGCTGCTGCTTCTGTCCCAGGCGGGCGCGGCTGAAAATCCAACGCCTCCTTCGGAAACGGTCAAGCTGGTCTTTATTCATCACTCTTGTGGTGAGAACTGGCTGGCCGATGGCAACGGCAATCTGGGCCGGGAGCTTGGGAAGAGCAACTACTTTGTCAGTGATTCCAATTACGGCTGGGGCCCGAACAGCATCGGTGATCGGACGGACATCCCCGACTGGCCGGAATGGTTCAGCGGCTCTGAGAGCGCGCTCTATACCCACGCGCTTTATCAGTTGAACAGTACCCACTCCCCCTTTGTGCGCGCGGTGCCGGATCCGGGAGGGGAGAACAGCGTAGTCATGTTCAAATCCTGCTTTCCAAATTCAGAACTGGAGGGCCGTCCCAATGATCCGCCTCAACGAGGCGGCGGGCTGACGGTGGCAAACGCCAAGGCGATCTACAATGATCTGTTGAACTATTTCGCCAGCCAGCCCGACAAACTGTTTATCGCGGTCACCGCGCCCCCGCTGCTGGATGCGCGTCTCGGCCGCAATGCGCGGGCCTTCAACAACTGGCTGGTCCATGACTGGCTGAAGGGCTATCCGGGCCGGAACGTGGCGGTATTCGACTTCTACAATGTGCTTACCGGGCCGAACAATCACCACCGATTCAGCAACGGCAAGATTCAGCACCAGGTGGCCGGGGGGAATGACACCCTTTACTACAGCCCGGGCGATGATGCCCATCCAACCTCCGCCGGGAACCGCAAGGCAACCGCGGAGTTTATCCCCCTGTTGAATGTGTATTATCACCGCTGGCAGGACTGGTTACCCAACGCTCCCAGGCCAAGCATCCCTGACCTGGTAGTAGTGTCGCCGGCGAATGTGGAGCATCCGCCGCCGCAAGAACAAGGCGAGCCGCAAGCCGCATGCAGTGTCTGCGCGCTGCCGATCAAGGCGGTGCCCGGTGGTTTGATTGATGGTTTTGATCAGGCGCCACGGAACTGGCAGGTGTACAGGGATGAGGCGTTGCCGAGCACGCGGCTCTCCTGCGGTGCCGATGCGGAGGTTTCCTTTCAGCAAGGCAAGGCGCTGGCGATTCGCTACGATATCGCTCCGGACAGTTGGGCTAGTTGCAGTCTGGAGCTGCCTGCGGTCAAGGATTGGAGCGGAGTGGAGGGGGTCTCCTTCTATCTGCGTATGGAGCGGCCGGGCCAGGAGGTGGCGGTGGTGGCCTATGGCGGCGGCTCCATGGATTATGTCACCCATTTTGAACACCAGATCCAGTCGGCCGACGAGAACATCGGGCAGTGGCAGCAGATCAAGCTCGAATGGGATCAGTTCGTGCAGCCTCCGTGGGAGGGGGACGGGACCGCGACCTTTAATCCGGCCGCCGCCAAGGGTATTGCTTTCATCTTCGGCGCGCCCGCCGACCGAAATAACAGCGGCGCCCTGTGGGTGGATGAGATCCGGTTTCTTGAATAGCCCTTAAGAGAATCCCATTAGCCCCGGCAGCCACAGCACAATGCCGGGCATCAACACCAGGGCGAGAATGGTCAGGGCGTCGGCGAAAAAGAACGGGATGACGCCGCGAAACACATCCTGCACCGAACACTCCGGCCTGACCCCTGCCACCACAAAACAGTTCAGTCCGATGGGCGGAGTGATGAGACAGAACTCCGCCATCTTGACCACGATGATCCCGAACCAGATGGAGCAGCCTACCGCCGACACACCGAACGCCGAGTCCGCCGCCGTTACCGCATCACCGCCATTGAGGGCGATGACCGCGGGATAGACCACGGGTAGGGTCAGCAGCAGCATGCCGATGGCGTCCATGAACATGCCGAGGATGGCATAGGCGAGCAGGATCAGCAGCAGGGTCAGCATGGGGCTCTGGTTGAGGCCGGTGATCCAGTCGGAGAATGCCCCCGGCAGATCGGCAAAGCCGAGAAAGCGCACATAGATCAGCACCCCCCAGATGATGGTGAAGATCATCACCGTCAGTTTGGCGGTTTCCATCAAGGCGTCCTTCAGCTTGTCCATACGCATACCCTTGTAGACGGCCAGGCACAGGATCAGGGAGGCGCCCAGAGAGCCCGCTTCCGTCGGGGTGCCCACACCGCCATAGATGCAGACCACAATGATGGAGACCACAGCGAAGATGGGTAGTGACCCCGGCAGGGATTCGAAGCGCTGTCGCCAGCTGTAACCGCGTACCGGCGGTCCGAAATCCTTGCGTATCTTGGAGAGGAAGATCACCAGGCCGCCATAGATCAGGGCGGAGAAGGCGCCGGGCAGAAAGCCGGCCATCAACAGGGCACCCACATCCTGTTCCACGATAATGGCGTAGATGACCAAGATGGCGGAGGGCGGGATCAGAGAGGCCAGAGTGCCGCTGGCCGCTACCACGCCGGAGGCGAAACGTTTGTCATAACCCAGCTTGAGCATTTCTGGCACGGCGATACGGGCAAACACCGCCGAGGTGGCCACCGATGCGCCGGATACCGCGGCAAATCCGGCGGCGGAAAATACCGTGGCCACGCCCATGCCGCCGGGCAGCCATCCCACCCAACGCTTGGCCGCTTCGAACAGCGCCCGGGTTAGCCCGGCGTGGTAGGCCAGGAAACCGATCAGAATAAAAGTCGGGATCAGGGATAGCGCCAGGGTGGAGACCTTGGAGTGGGGGATGGTGCCCGCCATCTTGATGGCCACCAGAAAACCGCGCTCAAAACCCATGCGGGCGGAGAAGATCCAGATCAGGCCGATGAGCCCGGCGCTGGCGGCGGCGAAGGCCACCCGCACACCCAGGATGACAAACAGCAGCATAAAACCGGTCACCCACAGGCCGATCGTGACCTTGTCCATCTGGCCCATGATTTCAAACAAGCTCACGGCTTCTCACCGTTGGCATCATCCGGGCCCAGCACCGACTCCGCCTCGGCGGCGGCAACGGCGGCGGCGCCTTCTATCAGCGGTACCGCCACCGGATGGTTTGTGCCTTGGCGTATGGCCCGGGCATAGCCCCACAGCTGTAACAGCAGCCGCAGTACCAGGATGGACAGGGCGACGGGCACCACCAGCTTGGCCGGCCAGGTGGGCAGGTTGATATCCAGCGAGGAGTCGCCGATCTCTCAGGCGCGCAGAAAATGCAGATAGGAACCGTAGATCAGGACCAGGGACACCAGCAGCATCAGCAGGGTGGAGACGAACTCCGTCAGCCACAGCCAGCGGCCGTGCAGATGAGCCACCAGCATGTCCATGCGGATGTGACCCCCTTCGCGCTGGGTGTAGGCCAGCCCCAGAAAGGCGAAGAAGGCCATGGCCTGTTCCACCCAGTCGATGTAGCCCGAAATGGGGGCGTCAAACAGCCAGCGCCCCAGCACGTTGCTGGTGGCCAGTAGCACCAACAGAAATATGATAACGCCCCCCGCCAGGTTGAAACCCTTCTCCAGCCTGAGATAGAGAAGATCAATCCGGCTTAGGCGGGAGTTGTCCGCCAATACGGTATGGGAACCTGACATTTGCAGTTCGTTAAATGCAAAACCCCGCGGTCGGCGGGGCCTGCAACATCACTCGGCAAACAGTTTGGCGGTGAAATCAAACAGCACTTGGGAGTCAAACTGATCGGCGTGCTTTTTGATCCACTCTTCCCGCACTGAGGCCGCCAGTTGATTCAGTTTTTCGGTCTGCTCGGGGGTAAAGGTCACCTTGACCAAGCCCTCATCCTTCAGGGCCTGCTCATACTTGCTGGTGGTGTTCTCGTTGTAGTTTTTGACATAGTACTCCAGCGCCTCATCCACCGAGCCCAGCAAAGCCGCGCGGTGCTCTTCGCTGAGGGCGTTCAGGGCGTCACTGTTCACTACCACCGGACAGTTGGCCGAACCCAGGTTGAGGTTGGTGGTGGCCCATTTTCCCACCTTGTAGGTTTTGGTGGCTAGATGAGCATGGGGGGCGAAGGATGCCGCGTCGATTACGCCGGAGTCCATGGACTGGCGGACTTCGGAAAATGGCACCCCGGTTTTGATGGCGCCCAGCTTGCTCAGGACCCCCATGATGCCGCCGGGGCCGCGCACTCGCAGTCCCTTGAAGTCGTCCAGGGTCTTCAGGTCGGCGCTTTTACTGACGATGTTGTACTGGGGCATGGGTGTGGGCATCAATAGGGTGGCGTTCCAGCGCGCCAGATCCTTTTTTACGATCGGATGCTGATGCACCTTTTGATAGATCTCGCTTACCCGCGCCAGGGACACCTCTTTTGAGAATGGCAGTTCCGTCACCGTGATGGTGGGGTTTTTGTCGCTGTGATAGAAGGAACAGAACTGGGCCATCTCAAAGGCGCCGATGGCGATGCCGTCCAGATTCTCGCGTGATTTCGACAGGCCACCATAGGAGATGTTGAGCTTGAAATCGCCATTGGTTTTTTGCTCCACCAGTTCCGCCAGTTTCTCCACATTCTCGGTAAAGGCCCGGCGTTTGCCCCATAGGGATACATTCCACTCGGTTGCCGCGTGGGTCTCCGTTACTGTCAGCAGGATGCCGATGGCCGTAGAAATGAGTAGATGCCTGATGTTCATGGTTCCTCCAGTTTGGCGCTAATTGTTATCGGCTTCCAAGCATAAGGATTCCCCGCCCGGTGTAAACAGATAAACAAAAATGGAACGTCAGGGTGTGTCCTGCCCCTGTCCGTTAGGGTGGGAAGATTCAAGCGCGATCTGTTTTTCGAGTCGTCAGGCCACTACATTCAACAGGCGCCCGCTGGAGGCGGTCTGCTGGAGGATCTCCTGAATGGAGGCAAGAGTGCTTTCCTGTTCGGTATCGGAAAGATCTCCGCTGTAGTACTGATCCAGAAGTTCGCTGAGTTGTTGCAGTGTCGCCTCGTCAATACTCAACCCGGAGGCGTTGACTTGTTGTGGGGGCGGGGGAGGCGGTGGCGGTGCGGCCCCGGCCAGTTCTCCCACGGCCCTGGCGTCAAAGCCGGATTCCGCCATCACCTCCGCCAGCTGGGGGCCGGGCTGGATGCCGGCGGTGCGGAAGGTCTCGGCGATGGAGAGGGCGTCCGACTTGCTTAGATTGTCAGGGTCAAACTCGTTGAGGGTGGATTTGATCAGCTCAATCTGATCCTGAGAGAGGCCCCAGGGGCCGCTCTGCTGGGGGAACTGCATGCCGCTGAGCAGTGATCCGGATACGTTGTCGACCATGGTTTTCTCCTGCCTGTGCGGGATTCTCTTATGGTCAAGTATAGGGCGGGTGGCGGCTCAGGAATGTGGAAAAAATGTGAATTCTCCGCTGTATTCCCGAGGTTGGGAGCGGTCCCGCCGGTGGCGGATCAATGCCCGAGGAAGTCGTTGATGAACTGGGTCATCTTGTCGTTGAGGTGCTCTTCAAACCTGTTCAGGTCGGCCTGAAAGGCCGCCAGATAGCGCGCCGCCTGGTCATGGTTGAGCCGTTTGCCCGTGATCATGTACTCCATCTCCGGCAGGGATTTGTCGCTGCGCGGTGTGATCCGCCAGTTGACATAATCGGCGTCCAGCGAGGAAATTTCCTGTTGGGCGTAGCGGCAGAAATCTTCGATCTTCTGGTCGCCCGTGGGTCCGAGACAGCCTGCTTCAATACGAAAAACGACGGTTAGTTTTTTTTCTTCCGGCAGTGGCGAATTGGGGGTCATGGTTATTGTTGAGTATGTTGTCCCTGATTAAAGGCGCGGCGCCCGTCCCCGTTTTTATGTTCTCGGAGCCGCAATGCGATTGGTGGGCCCTGTAGGACTTGAACCTACGACCAAGGGATTATGAGTCCCCTGCTCTAACCAACTGAGCTAAGGGCCCGCAACAGTGTTAACGCGGACTGGAACCGTCCATGGTGGTTCGGTCCAGCCCGGCCTTCCCTGGCCGGGCGTTCGGTTCGCTGCGTTTGTCCACTGGACAAACGGTCGGCCCTCACCCAACTGAGCTAAGGGCCCGAAAACCTGTTTTTCTACTATTCGTTATCGAGGAAGCTGTGCAGCTTTTCCGACCGCGAGGGGTGGCGCAGCTTGCGCAGGGCCTTGGCCTCGATCTGCCGGATGCGCTCGCGGGTCACGTCGAACTGCTTGCCCACCTCTTCCAGGGTGTGATCGGTATTCATGTCGATACCGAAGCGCATGCGCAGCACCTTGGCCTCGCGGGAGGTCAGGCCGGCCAGCATGTTCTGAGTCGCCTCGCGCAGGCCTTCGCTGGTGGCGGACTCCACCGGGGAGACTACTCCGGCGTCTTCAATAAAGTCACCCAGGTGCGAGTCTTCGTCGTCGCCGATGGGGGTCTCCATGGAGATGGGTTCCTTGGCGATTTTCAGCACCTTGCGCACCTTGTCTTCCGGCATGCCCATGCGCTCGGCCAGCTCTTCCGGGGTCGCCTCGCGGCCCATCTCCTGCACCATCTGGCGGGAGATGCGGTTGAGCTTGTTGATGGTCTCGATCATGTGCACCGGGATGCGGATGGTGCGGGCCTGGTCCGCGATGGAGCGGGTGATGGCCTGCCGGATCCACCAGGTGGCGTAGGTGGAGAACTTGTAACCGCGGCGGTATTCGAACTTGTCCACCGCCTTCATCAGACCGATGTTGCCCTCCTGGATCAGATCCAGGAACTGCAGGCCGCGGTTGGTGTATTTCTTGGCGATGGAGATCACCAGACGCAGGTTGGCCTCGACCATCTCTTTCTTGGCGCGCCGGGCCTTGGCCTCGCCGATGGACATCTTGCGGTTGATCTCCTTGATCTCGCTGATAGAGAGATAGCTGATCCTTTCCAGCTCCAGCAGCTTTTTCTGCGCCCGGGTGACGCTGTCCTTCACTTCGGTGAGGGCGGCGGCGTAGGGCTTGCCTTCCGCAATCTGATCGGCAATCCAACCCAGATTGGTCTCGTTTTCCGGGAACGAGGTGATAAAGGTCTTGCGGGGCATGCGTGCCTTTTGAACGCAAAGATCCATGATGCTGCGTTCCTGCTGGCGGATTTGCGCAATGGCGTCGCGCAGGTTTTCCACCAGCAGATTAAAAACCGCGGGCAGGAGGCGAAACTCCATGAAGGTTTCGGTGACCTTCTCAAAGGCCTTGTCGGTCTTCGGGTCGTCTTTGCCGTTTTTATCCAGGCTGGTGAGCAGCGCCTTGAAGCGCTTGCGCAGTTCCTTGACCTTTTTCTTCGCCTCTTCCGGATCGGGACCCTGGTCGACGGCCTCCTCTTCGCTGCTATCCTCGTCGTCTTCGTCGTTCTCGTCGTCGCTGTTCTGATTCTCGGCGGCAGCGGCGCCCGCCTGGACCGGGGTGGCGATTTCGTCCGGTTCATTGGGGTCGATAAAACCGTTGATGATGTCGGTGAGACGCATCTCCTCCGCATCCACCTTGTCCCACATGTTCAGGACCTGGGTAATGGTGTCGGGGTAGGTGGAGAGGGCGGCGAGTACCTGATTCAGCCCCTCTTCGATGCGTTTGGCGATCTTGAGTTCACCCTCACGGGTCAGCAGCTCTACGGTCCCCATTTCACGCATATACATGCGCACCGGGTCGGTGGTGCGGCCAAATTCGCTGTCCACGCTCGCCAGCGCGGCGGCGGCGGCCTCGGCGGCATCCTCGTCGGCGGCCATGGCGGCTTCGGAAATTGCCCGTTCGTCGGCGTCCGGGGCGCTTTCATAGACGGAAATGCCCATGTCGTTGATCATCCGAACGATGTCTTCGATCTGCTCCGGTTCAACAATACTGTCGGGGAGATGGTCGTTGACCTCTGCGTAAGTCAGGAATCCCTGTTCCTTTCCCTTGGCGATCAATTGTTTAAGCTGTGATTGCTGCTGTTGCTGATCCATTTCCAGAGTTTTTCTATGGGCAAAATTGAGCGAACGTAAACGGCCAATTGTAACATTGTGGCGGCATTTTTCCACAAATTTCGGGTGTGCAGAGTGCAGCCACGGCCTATGGGGTGTCCTCCTGTCTGTGGTCCAGCAGGGTCTTCAGCCGATGCTTTTCGTCTTCCGACAATGCTTGGTGCTCGGCCTTCGCCAGTAGCTGCTCCAGTTCCCTGACAGGAAGCTGCTGCTCCAGATGGTGCAGGGCGTCCCGAAACTCCTTCTCCATCCCGGTTTCGGGGATCAGCAGATCGGTGGTGATCAAACGGGAAAGGTAGGGGTGCTCTTCCCGCTCGCGCCAGCGCTCTACGATTTGGACAGAGGTAAGGTTAGGATGGATTTCCAATAATTCAAGCAGTTCTTTGAGAATTGGGATTCCGGCCGCATCCAGTTGCCGCCATCCCTGGGGCAGGCCCTCCAGGGCGGCGAGCCGGGGATTTTGCAGCAGCAGCGCAATGGCCAGGCGCAGGGGGGTCATTCCCTGGCTGTCCCCTTGCCGCGCTCCGGGGCGGGCGGGTTTTTTTCGCCGGGGCGAGGGCTGGGCGCCGCCCAGGGAGACGCCGACCAGCTCATTCAGCTCTTTCTGCATCAATTCGCGGAATACCCCCTGGGGCAGGCGCGCCAGGAGGGGCGAGGCCAGTTCCGCCAGCCGGGCGCGGCCGGCCGGGGTCTCCATCTCTACCTCGCTGGTCAGGCGGTCGAACAGGAAGCGTGACAGGGGGGTGGCGTTCTGTACGCGTTGTTCGAACCGCTCCCGGCCTTCGCGGCGGATCAGGCTGTCCGGGTCGTCCCCCTCGGGCAGGAACAGGAAGCGGACCTCCCGGCCGTCCCGCATCAGGGGCAGGGTTGTGTTCAGGGCCTTCCAGCCCGCCTCGCGGCCGGCGCGGTCGCCGTCAAAACAGAAGATGATCTCCGCCGTGGTGCGGAACAGCTGCTCCAGGTGGTCCGGCGTGGTGGCGGTGCCGAGGGTGGCCACCGCATAACGGATATCGAACTGGGCCAACGCCACCACGTCCATGTAGCCCTCCACCACCATCAGCCGGTCGATGGTTTTCAGCGCCTGGCGCGCCTCGTAGAGACCGTACAGTTCCCGTCCCTTGTGGAACAGGTGGGTTTCGGGGGAGTTCAGGTATTTCGGCTTCCCCTCACCGATGATGCGGCCGCCGAAGGCGATGGTGCGGCCGCGGCGGTCGCGGATGGGAAACATGATACGGTCGCGGAAGCGGTCGTAACACTTGCCCTCCGGCTCGGAGACCATGCCGGTGGTGCGCAGCTGTTGGAGTCCTTCCGGTTGCTTGCCCAGGTGGGAGAGCAGGTTGTCCCAGCCCGGCGGGGCGAAACCGATACCGAATTCGGCGGCGATCTCGCCAGTGAGTCCCCGTTCTTTCAGGTAACTCACCGCGCGTCCCGCCTCCGGGTGCTGGCGCAACTGCTGACGGTAGAAACGGGACGCCTCTTCGAGCGTTTCGTACAGGGGACGGAAATCGGGGCCGCTGGTATTACCGCCTTCCCGCGGCACCTCCAGCCCCTCCCGCTGGGCCAACTCCTCCACTGCCTCCACAAAACCGAGGCGGTCGTACTCCATCAGGAAGCCGAGGGCGGTGCCGTGGGCGCCACAACCGAAACAGTGATAGAACTGTTTGTCGCGGCTGACGGTGAAGGAGGGGGTCTTTTCGTCGTGAAAGGGGCAGCAGGCCTGATAGTCCTTGCCGCCTTTTTTCAATGGCACACGGCTGTTGATCAGGTCAACGATATCGACCCGGTTCAGCAGTTCATCGATGAATTGGGGGGGGATTCGGCCGGCCATGGCGTAAGCTTACACCAACGGCGGTACGGTCAGGTTCAGCCGCCGAGCTTTTCTTTGACCAGGGCGCTGACGACGCCCATGTCGGCGCGGCCCTGGAGTTTCGGCTTGAGTTGGCCCATGACCTTGCCCATGTCGCGCATGGACTCGGCGCCGCTGTCGGCAATGGCCTGTGCCAGCAGATCGGCGATCTCGGCCTCACTCAGGGCCTCTGGCAGATATTCCTGCAGGACACCGATTTCGAATTGTTCCTGCGCGGCCAGGTCGTCCCTGCCGGCCTGTTCGTACTGGTCAATGGAGTCCCGGCGCTGTTTCACCATCTTGTCCAGGACCACCAGCACCTGGTCGTCGTCCAGTTCCACCCGCTCATCCACTTCCCGCTGTTTGACTGCGGCCAGGATCAGCCGGATAACGCCGAGCCGCTTCTTGTCGCCACTTTTCATGGCGGCTTTCATGTCATCCTGGAGGCGTTGCTTCAGCATGGGGAGGTGAATCCGAAGGGCGGGATGGGGTGAGGCGTCTTAGTACTGACGTTCCCAGCGGCGGTTTTCGCGCTGTACCTTCTTGGCGTGGCGTTTGACAGCGGCGGCTGCTTTGCGCTTACGTTCGGAGGTGGGTTTCTCGTAGAATTCACGGCGACGGACTTCGGCGAGGACGCCGGCCTTTTCGCAGGAACGCTTGAAACGGCGCATGGCGACTTCAAACGGTTCGTTCTCTTTTACGCGTACGTAGGGCATTTGCTACCTCAAAATACTGAAAATTCAGTTTGTCCTAAAATCGAAAGGCGGAAATTCTACTGTCAGATGAGCAGCTTTGCAAAACAAATCGGTCCAAATATCGGGCCAAGGGGTCTGAAATGAGGGTTTTGGGTATCGAAACCTCCTGTGACGAGACTGGAATCGCTATCTACGATAGCGAGCGGGGCCTGATGGCGCATCAGGTCTACAGTCAGGTGGAGGTGCATGCGGAATTTGGCGGCGTGGTGCCGGAGCTGGCCTCCCGCGACCATGTGCGCAAGGTGCTCCCGTTGCTGAAAGAGGCCCTGACCCAGGCGGGGGTGGAGAAAAACGACATCGACGGCGTGGCCTTTACCGCCGGTCCCGGCCTGGTGGGCGCGCTATTGGTGGGCACGGCCATCGGCCGCAGTCTGGCATGGGCCTGGGGCGTGCCGGCGGTGGCGGTGCATCACATGGAAGGGCATCTGCTGGCCCCCATGCTGGAGGAGGAGGGGCCGGAGTTCCCCTTCGTGGCCCTGCTGGTGTCGGGCGGACACACCCAGCTGGTGGAGGTGTCGGGGGTGGGACAGTACCGCATGCTGGGCGAGTCCCTGGACGACGCGGCGGGTGAGGCGTTCGACAAGACCGCCAAACTGCTGGGGTTGCCCTATCCCGGCGGGCCGGAACTGGCCCGGCTGGCGGAGCGGGGCGATCCAAAGCGGTTCCGTTTTCCCCGGCCCATGACCGACCGGCCGGGCCTCGATTTCAGCTTCAGCGGCCTCAAGACCTTCGCCCTTAACACCCTGCATACGGAACTGCCCCCGGACGGGAACATGACTTCGGAGGAGCGGGAGCAGACCCGCGCCGATATCGCCCGCGCCTTCGAGGAGGCGGTGGTGGACACCCTGGCGATCAAATGCCGCCGTGCCGTGCGCGAGACCGGCGCCGCCCGGCTGGTGCTGGCGGGCGGGGTCAGCGCCAACCGCCGGCTGCGGGAACGCATACGCGATACCCTTTCAAAAGAGGGGGTGGAGACCTACTATCCGCGTCCGGAGTTCTGTACCGACAACGGCGCCATGATCGCCTATGCGGGCTGGCAGCGGCTGCGGGCGGGGCAGCAGGAGCCGCTGCTGTTCGGCGCCCGGGCGCGTTGGCCTTTGGAGGAGTTGCCGGCTGTTTGATTATTAGCCACAGAGGACACAGAGATCACTGAGGTTAATGAGGCGTTGCTTAATTAAGAACAGCTAAATGACTTCTTGCACACCAAGGTTTCTTGAAGCGGCAAAGCAGTCTCTGTGTACTCTGTGATCTCTGTGGCAAAAATCGGTTTTCGAAGAAACGGGAGTGCAGGGCCCCAGCCTACAGAACAGCGGATCAATCCTCTTCTTCTTCCGCCTTGATTCGACCCTCTTCGCCGGACAGCAGCCGCTGGATATTGGAGCGGTGACGCCAGAACAGGATGATGCTCATCACCACCTGCATGATGACTAACTCAGGTGCGGGCCAGAACAGCCACACGACCAGCGGCGCCAGGGCCATGGAGACCAGGGCGGAGAGGGAGGAGATTCGGACTACCTTGGCCATGAACAGCCAGATCAGGGCGATGGCGCCGCCGATCTGCCAGCCGAGTCCGAACTGGCACCCCAGGGCGGTGGCTACCCCCTTGCCGCCCTTGAAGCCGAAAAAGACGGGGTAGCAGTGGCCCAAAAAGGCGGCCAGCGCCACCCCGGCCAGGATCAGCGGCTCCACCTGCAGCAGGTTGGCGGTCAGTACCGGGATGAGGCCCTTCAGGCTGTCCCCCAGCAGGGTGATGGCGGCGGCCTTCTTCCCTCCCAGACGCAGCACATTGGTGGCGCCGGGGTTGTTGGAGCCCTCGGTCCGGGGGTCCGGCAGCCCCATCGCTTTACAGACGATGATGGCGCTGGAGACAGAGCCGAGCAGGTAGGCGAAGAGGATAAGCAGGGGTCCGGTCATGGGGGTGGTCTTTTATTCTTTACTGGAAGAAGTGATTTTCTGGTGCCCCGGTCTATTGGTCAAGTGGATGGCAAGGCGGTTTGTGATCGGCCGCGGCTCTGTTTACCATGGGCGACCTCATGACTGAATAATTGTTGGCGAATCTTATGGACATAATATTTCTGCGGGACCTGCGCATCGAAACCGTGATCGGAATTTTCGACTGGGAGCGGGAGATCAAGCAGACGGTGGTGCTGGATCTGGAGATGGGTACGGATGCGGCGCGGGCGGCCGCTAGTGATCACATTGATGACGCGCTGGACTACAAGGCGGTAGCCAAACGGCTGATCGCCTTTGTGGAGGAGAGCGAGTTTCAACTGGTGGAGACCCTGGCGGAACGTTGTGCGTCCATCGTACTGGAGGAGTTCGGCGTCCCCTGGTTGCGGTTGACCCTGAATAAGATCGGCGCGGTGCGCGGTGCTCGGGATGTGGGAGTCACTATTGAGCGGGGTAATCGATTCTAATCATGCCGCAGGTCTGGCTGAGTATCGGTAGCAATCTCGACCGCGAAAAGAACGTTCGGGGCGCGGTGCGCGCCTTGCGGGAGGCGTTCGGGGAATTGATTCTGTCCCGGGTCTATGAGAGCGAAGCGGTTGGCTTTGTGGGCGATCCCTTTTTTAATCTGGTAGCAGGTTTTGAAACCGGGCAGCCTGTGGCCGCGGTGGTGGAGCAACTGCACGCCATTGAGGCGGCCCATGGCCGTGAACGGGGGGAGAAAAAGTTTGCCTCCCGGACGTTGGATATCGATCTATTGATCTATGGTGATCTGGTGTTGCGGCAAGGAGGGATAGAATTGCCGCGGGATGAGATCACCCGCTACTCTTTCGTTTTGCTGCCGCTCTCGGAGGTGGCGGGAGACGAGCGTCATCCCATAAATGGAAAGACCTATCGGGAGCTATGGCAGGCGTTCGATAGCAGTGAGCAACCGCTTTGGCCGGCCGATATTTCCTCGTTATCTGAGAGGTAGCTTTTACCAAAATAATGTAACGGTGCTCCCACATTCTTGGTCTATACTTGGTCCCAAAATAAAGCAGGAATATTGTCAGGACATAGAAGTCACAGAACTCATAGGAGACCAGTGCCATGAATATGAACGAGATTCGTTCTATTGCTAAAGAGAGAGGAATCAACGCCGGCAAGTTGCGTAAAGTTGAGTTGATTCGCAACATCCAGGCGGAAGAACAGAACGATACCTGTTTCGCTACCGAGTATGTAAAAGAGTGCGGCCAGATGGAGTGCCTCTGGCGCACCGACTGCGAGAAGGGTTCGGCCTGAGTCCCTTTGCGAGCAGGCTAGAAGGGCAGCTTAATCTCTTCTACCTGCTCCATGATCTCAATGGCGGTCTCCAGATTCACCTGATCCGGGTTTTCTGCCGACTGGCTTCTCAAGCGTTCATTGAGTTCTGACTGTTCCCAGGTTTCCTGGCGGCCCTGTTCGTCCTGATAAAAGGCCGCCCAGGGTATGAACTTGGTGAGGGGGAACACCTGCCCCGGCTGTGGGGAAATATCCACATGCAGGCCGGAGATGAACAGGATCTTCTTCCCCTGGTAAGCGGATTCCTGGGCGATAGTGCGGAAGCTGCGGTCGAACTCCACCTGGGTATTGGCCTGGGCCCCCACCAGCGCCGGCCACTTGGAAGCCACGATGAAGGGCATCACGTCAATCAGGTTTCTCTCCAGGTGATCCCGGCCCTCCTCATGGCCGCTGAAGGCGCGGCGAAAAAAGAATAGTTCGGGGTGCAATCTTGGCCCGATGGACTCTCCCCGGCCAGGCTTCCATTCGTAGCCGCGCAGGTGGCTGTTCAGCGCAGGTGAAACGGGAAACACCTTGGCGGTGCTCAGGGAGGACTCGGGGATGGGCAGGCCCTGATCGTCGCTTTTTACTATCTTGTCCAGTCTCAGTATCAATCCTTGTTCACGTTCCATATGCAGTAACTGGTTGTCGATGATGATCCGGTTCTCCCCGTTTGCCGTGAACAGAAACAGGTTGTTGCGGGCGAAATCGTATTCATGGCGATACCAGTCGAGGGCGTCACAGATTTTGCCGCAGTTATGGGTTTCGCTCCGGTCCGCGGTCTGCAGCCGGCGGTAGGAACCGAAACTCTTGGTTTCCGGATCGTAGCCCACATGGCTCGCCTGGATGATGATCAGGTCCTTGCCGTGCTGGGCGTGAGGGGCGTGGCGGTCGGTGGCCACGATGCCGCCCACCTGGCCGTGGTTGAAGGGGAAGGTGCCGAAGTGTTTGGCGATAAGAATAATGGGGTAGCCCTGGCTCTCGTCGGAGCAGAAGGCGCGGGAGGGCATGATCTTGCCCCGTTCGAAACCGAGCGAGATGGCCAGGTTATAAAGACGCGGTACGAACTGACTATAGCGCATGGGCATGTCGGCCATGCGGAATGAAGCGAGCGTGGTGGAGATCAAGTCAGTGGATACATACATGGGAATGTTCCTGTGTTGGGTATGCTGACCTTATGCAAATGTTTCCAGCTTCAGTGCTGGACGCTTCTTCCTCCGTCCACCGCCAGGATCTGCCCCGTCATGTAGTGGGCATCGCGGATCAGAAACAGGATGGTGCGCGCGATATCCTCCGGGCTGCCGGCCCGGTTCAGGGCGGTGCGGCTCAGGATCTCCTCCTTGTCCGTGTCGGAGAGGCCGCTCTCGGGCCAGAGTATGGCGCCGGGGGCGACGCCGTTGACCCGTACCCTGGGGCCCAGTTCCCGCGCCAGCGCCTTGACCATCATGCCGTTGGCGGCCTTGGCCATGGAGTAGACAGGGTGGTCCTTGAGGGGGCGCTCGGCGTGGATGTCCACCATGTTGACGATGACTCCCTCGCTCTCCAGCAGCAGGGGGGCCAGTGCCTGGGAGAGAAAAAAGGGCGCCTTCAGGTTGCTGCCCATGAGGTCGTTCCACTGCGCCTCGGTGGTCTCGCCCACGGGGGTGGGGTAGAAGGTGGAGGCGTTGTTGACCAATGCGTCCAGCCGGCCGCGCCAGGAGCGCACCTGTTCTACCAGTTTCGGCAATATGGAAAGATCGCTCAGGTCGGCCTGTAGCGGAAATACCGAGCCGGGCCGCTCCGCCACCAGCTCTTCCATCAGAGTGAGCGCCTCGGTGCCGGAACTGCGGTAGTGGAGGATTACATCCATCCCGGCGTGATGCAGGGTGCGTACCGTTTGCGCACCCAGGCGGTGGGCCGCGCCGGTGACCAGCGCCACCTTTCCTTCAAGGCTGTTGTGATGCTTCTCCGTCACGGTTTATCTCCAATGGTAAACTGGTACTGCCGCAGGCCGGACTCTAATCATTACGATAGTAGCAGGAGAACACATTGCCAGCATCCACGCCTTCCAGACGTGACCCACTCTCTGAACTGCCCGCGCCCGGCCCGGAGGCCCGTGCCCATAGCGAACGGCTGGTGGCGGCTGTGGTGGAGGAGATGGAGCGCCGTGGCGGCGCCATCCCCTTCGACCGCTATATGGAGCTGGCGCTCTATGCCCCGGGACTGGGTTATTACACCGCCGGGGCGCGCAAATTCGGCCCGGCCGGGGATTTCGTCACCGCCCCCGAGATCTCCCCCGTGTTCGGCCGTTGCCTGGCGCGCCAGGTGCGGCAGGTGCTGGAACAGCTCGGGGGGGGAGAGTTGCTGGAGTTCGGCGCGGGCAGCGGCCGCCTGGCGGTGGATTTGCTGCGGGAGCTGGAGAACCTGCAGGCGCTCCCCGAGCGTTATCTGATCCTGGAGCTGAGCCCCGATCTGCGTCAGCGTCAGCAGGAGACCGTACGGGAACAACTGCCCCATCTGGCGGATCGGGTGGAGTGGCTGGATGCGGAACCCGTCAACGGATTTTGCGGCGTGGTGGTGGCCAATGAGCTGCTGGACGCCATGCCCGTGCACCGCTTCCGTATGGAAGCGGAAGGTCCGCGGGAACAGTTCGTGACCTGGAGTGGCGGGCGTTTTGAGAATAGCTGGCGGCCGGCTGAAAGTCCGGGTCTGGTAGCGGCGCTGAATAAGCTGGGGATACCCCTGGCGGAGGGTTTCGAGTCGGAGATCAACCTGCGGCTGGGACCCTGGATGGCGAGTGTGGGTGCGTTCCTGGAGGCCGGGGTGGTGCTGCTTATCGATTACGGATACTCGCGCGCGGACTTTTATCATCCCCAGCGCTTCGCCGGGACCCTCATGTGCCACTATCGCCACCGCGCCCATCCCGACCCGCTGGTCTATCCCGGTCTGCAGGACATTACCGCCCATGTGGATTTCACCGCCGTGGCGGAGGCGGGCCGGGCGGCCGGACTGGAGGTGAGCGGCTACTCCACCCAGGCCTTTTTTCTCATCGGCTGTGGTCTGGACCAGGTGATGAACGCGGCCGATCCCTCAGATACTTCTACATATATAGATTTGGCACAGGGCGTAAAACGGCTTACCCTACCCACAGAGATGGGCGAGCGGTTCAAGGTGCTCGCCCTGACCCGGGGGGTCCCAGGACCATTAATCGGTTTCAGCATGAGAGATCAGCGTGAACGTCTATAAAAAAATCGCCCTATTTCTCCTCTCCCTTTCCCTCGCCGCCTGCCAGGCGATGCAGCAGCACAACACCCAGCATGAGCCAGTGAAGGTGCGGCCCTTTGAAGTGAAGCAACTCGGCAAGAGCGACGTGGATATCGTGATCGAGATCCAGATCGGCTATGCCATGGAGCACCTGAAGCTGCTGATGGAGAAGCTCTATCGCCGCAACCCCAATGAGTGGCGCAAGGGGGGGCATGAGAGCCTGGAGTATGCGGTAGGGACGGTGTTCGGTGATCACCGCGCCGTCTGGTTTCCGGAGTTGAAGGGGAAACGCTCCATCGACGCCATGTATCTCGCCTTTGACGAAAAGTTTGAAGGGGACCGGGTGCTCGCCCTGATCGAAGGATTGCGCGGCATGATCATGGACTCCTACAACGGCAAGCAGGAGATCTATCTGCTGGATGAGTTGGAGCCGCAGAAGATCTACTACAGCGCGCGCAATATCGAGATCACCGTCTGGAAACTGAGCAACGACCGCGACAGCGCGGGCAACCTGTTCCTGGTCAGTAACGAGACTGGCGGAGAGATAAACAACCTCAGCTTCGAACGTATCTTCGGCAAGCTGATCTCCCTGCAGGACAGCTCCGCCCGGATCGTGGCGGAGGGGACCAACCGCCGGATCAAGAACGTGATTCAGTCCGTGGCCACGGCGATTTTCTTCCCGATCTGAGGCTGCTCGTAAGCAAATGTTTTTTGTAGCCACAGAGCTCACAGAGGACACGGAGGGTTTTGTATTTTTACCTCTGTGTCCTCTGTGAGCTCTGTGGCAAAGATTATTTTGAATGGCCCACCACTGGGCGGGTAGGCTCCCACACTACGACAGGCCGCTTTTGTGGTCTTTACGAAAGGCGGCTATAGCCTGTTGTTGCGCCCGCTGAATGGCCTCCGGGATATCCGCCTTTTTTGCGCAGGCCTCGGCGATTGCGCCCACATTCACATCTTGCACCGCCTTCAGGAGGGCGCGCAGGAACCCGGCCTGGGGATAGTCACGTTCCTCAAACCCACTGCGGCCGCGCATATCCGCCTCGCAGATCAACAGCAGTTGTTCGAAACGTTCCGGCCGGCGCAGGGCGTCCAGGGCGGTGAGCATCTTGTGCAGGGTCACATCGCGCATCTCCAGCGCCCGATGACAGCGCAGGTGATAACGGGAGGCGATCACCGCCAGCTCCCGCCAGCGGTTGGGGACCCGCAGGCGCTCACATAACCCTTCGATCAGGGTGACTCCCCGCTCCTCATGGGCGATGTGGCGCGGCCACTTCTCCGGCGGTGTGGCACCCTTGCCTAGGTCGTGCAGCAGGGCGGCGAAACGCACCTCCGGCTCTTTGCTCAGTCGGCACGCCTGCTCCAGCACCAGCAGGGAGTGGAGACCGCTGTCGATCTCCGGGTGATGCTCTGGCGGCTGCGGGACGCCGAACAGGCGCTCCAGCTCCGGCAGTATCGCCGCCAGGGCGCCGCACGCCCGCAGGGCGCGGAAGAACTCCATCGGGCTGTCCCCCTCCAGGGCGCGGGCGATCTCCGCGAACACCCGTTCCGGCACCAGTGCATCCAGCTCACCCTCTTCGACCATCCGGCGGCATAGCGCCAGGGTCTCCTCGGCGATACGGAACCCGAGGGCGTGGTAGCGGGCCGCGAAGCGGGCCAGTCGCAGCAGGCGGATGGGGTCGTCGCGGAAGGCGGGGGTGTGGCGCAGGATCCGCTGTTCCAGATCCTCCCGGCCCCCGCAAGGATCGATCAGGTTGCCCTCATCATCCAGGGCCAGGGCGTTGATGGTGAGGTCGCGCCTTTGCAGGTCCGCTTCCAGGGCATTGTCGCCGTCCTCTTGTCCGCGCGGCAGGGCATGCTCCTCATGACTCTTCGGGTGGAGGAATACCGGGAACTCCTTGCCTACTTGCCTATAGCCCAGGCGCAGCAGTTCCTGCTCCGAGGCCCCGGTCACCAGCCAGTCCCGTTCGCTGACCGGAAGCCCCAGCAGCTGGTCCCGTACCGCGCCGCCCACCAGATAGATCTTCATTCGGAAGATGCTAACCCGGCGTGCTACTGTCTCCAACATGTATGTTCGGATTCTCCTGATCGTAGTGCTGGCCGTCCTGTCCGGCTGTAGCACCATCGGCTATTACCGTCAGTCTGTGGGCGGTCATCTGGAGCTGATGGGCAAGAGCCGCTCCATTGAAGAGGTCATAGCGAATCCCGAAACCTCTCCCGAGTTGCGGCGGCGGCTGGAGCTGGTCTCCGTCATGCGGGACTTCTCCGTCAGCCAGCTTCATCTCCCCGCCAACGACAGCTACCGCAGCTATGCGGATATTGAGCGGGAGGCGGTGGTGTGGAGTGTGGTGGCCACGCCGGAGTTTTCCATGGTGCCCCGGGAGTGGTGCTATCCGGTGGTGGGATGCGCCAGCTACCGCGGCTATTTCGATCAGGCGGAGGCGGAGGAGTTTGCGCGAGGGTTGCGCAGGGAAGGGCTTGATGTGGCCGTGGAGGCGGTTCCCGCCTACTCCACCCTGGGGTGGTTCGACGACCCTCTGCCCAGCACCGTGATCCACTGGCCGGAGGGGAGTCTGGCGGGGCTGATGTTTCATGAGTTGGCCCATCAGCGGCTCTATCTTCCGGGCGACAGCGCCTTCAACGAGGCCTTCGCCATGACGGTGGAGCGGGCCGGTATGGAGCGCTGGTTTCGCCACCGTGGTGATGCGGTGGGGGAAGAGAAGCGGCGCCACGGGGAGCAGCGGGAGCGGAAGTTTATTGAGCTGGTGTTGCGCACACGGCAGCGGCTGCAGGCGCTCTATGCCCGGGAGCTGCCGCCCGAGGCGATGCGCCGGGAGAAGGCGCGACCGTTTGCACAGCTGCGGGCGGAGTATGCCGAGTTGAAAAAAAGCTGGGACGGTGACCGCGGCTTTGACCGCTGGTTTGAGCGGGAACTGAACAACGCCCACCTCGCCTCCATCACCACCTATGAGCAGTGGGTGCCCGCCTTTCAGGTACTGCTGAAACAATCCGGCGGCCGGCTTGCGCAGTTCTATGAGCGGTGTGAGGAGCTGGCGGCCCTGCCCGCGGAGGAGCGGAACCGCAGGTTGCAGGCGCTGTCGGCTTCAGATTTGACGCCGTAGCTGCATATAGCGTCCCCGCTCCGAACGTCCTCCCAGATAGTAGGGGACCACCGCGTCCACGTCCGTGGCGCGGATACCGAGGGCGCCCAGGCCGTTCCCCTGACAAACACTGTCCACCTGCATGGAGAGGTAGTTGTCATAGCTGAAGGGTTTGCCCGGAAGCAGTCCGAGCAGCCGCGCCTGGAGTCTGGAGGCCCCGTCCGGCAGACCCACTATCCTCTTGTTTCGGCCCTGCATGCGGGCGGTGTACTGGACCAGTTCCCGCAAGGAAAAGTCGCGCGGTCCGCACAGGTCGTAGCTGTGACCCCAGGTGGCGGGATCATCCAGCGCCCGGACGAAGGCCTCCGCCACATCCTCCACATGGACCGGGGCGAAACGGGCCTCGGGGCAGGCGAGGGGGAAGGGGCCGGGGAGCCGCAGCAGTTGGGCGAAGCGGTTGAAGAAGCTGTCGTCGTGGCCGAAGATCACCGAGGGCCGGAACGCCGTTACCCGCACCGGGCCGGACTGCTCCAGCAGCTTGGCCTCCGCCATGCCTTTGGATCGCAGGTATTTGCTGGGCCCCTCCTCGCTGGCGTTCAGGGCGCTCATATGGAGCAGCCGTTTGACGCCCGTCCTCTGGCAGGCCTCCAGCAGCCGATAGGGAAAGCGCAGGTGAAGATCTTTAAAACAGTTGCTGCTGCGCCCCTCGTTCAGTATGCCCACCAGATTGATTGCCGCGTCACACCCCCGCAGCAGTTGGTCCCGGCCCTCCCGGGAGGGGAGGTTCGCGGAGACCAGCTCCACCCCGAGCCCCATTTTCAGTGCGTGGTGGCGGTGAGGGTTGCGGGTGGGGATGCGGCAGCAAATGCCTCTGGACTGGAGGCGGGCGATGAGATGACGGCCCACAAAGCCGGTGCCGCCGAAGATCACTACTCTTTTTGTAGTCATGTCTGAATTCCCTTCCGGATGGTTTGCTTCCGGGCCGGTTCTGCGATTCAATCCGGGTTTATAAAAATATAGCCGCTATCGGATATTCCGTTGACCGAAATCCTCAACTCTCTCCTGCTCTGGCCCGATCTGCTGATCTATCTGCTGCTGGGTGCGGTGGCCGGCCTGTTTGCCGGCCTGCTGGGGGTGGGCGGCGGTCTTATCATCGTCCCGGTCTTGTTATGGTTGTTCAATGGCAAGGGGATGGATCCCGGGGCGGTGATGCATCTGGCGGTGGGCACCTCCCTGGCCACCATTATCGTCACCTCCATCTCTTCGATAATTGCGCATCAGCGGCGCGGCGCCGTGCAGTGGGGCCTGGTGGGTCTATTGACGCCGGGCATCGTGCTGGGGGCATGGAGCGGGGCCTGGCTGGCCGATCTGCTCTCCACCATTTGGCTGCAACGGGTGTTTGCCGGTTTCGCCATCCTGGTCAGCATGCAGATGGCGTTTGGATTTGATGTGGCGGTCCATCGCTCCCTGCCGGGGCGGGCCGGGATGTTTGTGGCCGGAAGTCTGATCGGAGCGGTTTCCGCTATCGTGGGCATCGGCGGCGGTTCCATGACCGTGCCCTATCTGCACTGGAACGGGGTGGCGATCCGCAATGCGGTGGCCACCTCGGCCGCCTGCGGACTTCCCATTGCGCTGGCGGGCAGCGTGGGTTTTCTGGTTGTCGGCTGGGGGAATGCCGCCCTGCCCGCGGGCAGCAGCGGATTTCTTTACGGACCTGCCCTGCCGGGGATCGTCATCACCTCGCTTCTGTTTGCGCCTTTGGGGGCGCGGCTGGCCCACACCATTCCGGTCGCTGCCCTGCGGCGGGTTTTCGCCCTGCTGCTGTTTGGGGTCGGAATCCGGCTGCTGTTGTCTTGAATGTTCAAAGTAAAAAGTAAGGCGCGGCTTGCCAGCGGGCGGAGATCGTGATTATCTTCATATTCCGGGAGATGCAAGAGTTTGATAACTATGTCGATAAATAGACAGAAAGAGACGGAACGGCGTTCACGCAGCAGGGATATGATTGATAAGTTGCTGGCGGAGCGGCAGGAGATGCTGGCGCTTTTCTGTCAGGTGGCGGGGCTTGAGCCCTACTCCGCGGACAAGCCGGTGAGGGAGAAACTGGGGGAGTTCTGTCAGGTGCTTATGGATTACATGGCCTTCGGTCATTTCGAGATCTACGACCGGATCTCCCGCGGTGAAGAGCGGCGCAACGGCGTGGTGGATATCGCCCAGCAGGTCTATCCGCGGGTGGTGGCCGCAACGGACGCCGCGGTGGCCTTTAACGACAAGTACGACTCATCGGATCACGAACTTGCGCTGGATGCGTTGCCGCACGATTTGTCCCATCTGGGTGAAGAGCTGGCTGTTCGCGTGGAGTTGGAAGACCGGCTGATCGCCGCCATGGTGATGTGAGCACTCCCTGCCCGGGTAAACCCCCGTCCTTTAACTGGCCCCCGGCTTCGCGGTAGCAGTCACGCTGCTGGTGCGGGTATCCACCGGCTGGATCGGCGGCATACTGTCCGCCAGCCGCTGCGGCTCCAGCCCCAGGCGCTGGCGGTAGATAACCGAATAAGCGAGGACCCGTTTCAGGTATTTGCGTGTCTCTTTAAAGGGCACCAGTTCCACCCACAGATCCGCGTCGGTGGTCTGTTCCGGCAGCCAGGCGCGAACCCGGTGTGGGCCCGCGTTGTAGGCGGCGGTGGCCAGTACAAGATTGCCGTCCTGCTGATCCATGATCTGCCGCAGATAGGCGGTTCCCAGATCGATATTGGTGTCCGGCTGCAGCAGTTCGGAGCGGCTGGGCGGGCGCCGTTTCAGATTTTGCGCCACATGCCGCGCGGTGCGCGGCATCAGTTGCATCAGCCCCATGGCGCCGACCCGGGAGTGGGCATCCTGGATAAAGGCGCTCTCCTGGCGTATCACGGCAAAGACCCAGGCGCTGTCCAGCTGCCGCTCCTGGGCGCGGGATGCCACGTTATCACGATGTTTCAGCGGGAAGCGCAGCTCCAGGTCGTGCCAGGACTTGGCCCGCGCCAGGGCCATGATGGTGCGGTCGTGCCAGGCCCAGTCGTGGGCGAGTTTGGCCGCCGTTTGCAGGGATTCGTTGTCCAGATCCCGGGTGGAGGCCTCCCACTCCCGGCGCGCATCGATCAACCGGCCCAGGGCGAATAGCTCCTGCGCCCGTTCAATGCCGGGCTGACTGGTCAACTCCTGGAAGCGTTGCGCGTTCACCGTCACCGGCTGGTGGCCGAAGTTGTACTCCATATCCAGCCGGTCCGCGGCCAGAAAGCCGTAGTAGCTCCGTTCTTCGGCCAGCTGTTTAAAATACGCTTTCGCCTTCTCCCCATCTCCCTGGACGGCCAGGGCGCGGGCGCGCCAGTAACGCCACGACTCCTCCTTGCGCATCTCTTCCGGCAGTTCCGAGATCCAGCGCAGCAGCCGCGGCCAGTCGCGGTTGGAAAGGGCGACCCGGATCCGGGCCTCCAGCAATCGCTGGTTGTCCGGCTCGGGTTTGACTCCGTCCAGGTAACTCAGGAGGTTGGGATGGCCCTCGCGGATCATGGCCAGGGCCAGGGCATGTTCCACGCGCGCCGTCTGGGATGAGCTGAAAGGGAACAGTTTAGACAGTCGGTGCCAGGCCGAGCGCGCCTTTTCACCGTCCTTGCGCGCCAGACGCTGGACCGCGTGCGCCAGGATCTTCTGTTGCAGCGGGGCGGGGATGTCCAATTGGTTGATGGTGGCCACCCGGTCGGGCGTGTTGTGCAGTTTTTGCCAGCGGTCAAACCATTTGCGTTCCTGCCTGGGGAGGAAGCGTTGCAGGTAGCGGCCGAGACTGCTCTTTTCCGCGTCCATGGCGAGCTCGATCCGTTGCCAGACCAGTTCCGTGGTGAGCTTGCCGGCCTCGCGCCAGGTCTTGAAGACCGGGTCACAGGCCTCCGGGCGGGAGTCGCCGTGCAGCCAGATGGGCTTCACCTGGGCAAATGCGTTCTCTTTCTCGCCGCTATGGATCAGGGCGTTCAGATAGTGGCACTGCCGCTGGATGCTTGAGTCCGGCTGGTAAAAGGCGAGGTAGCGTTTCCAGTCCCCCTGGGCGGCCAGCCGGTCCATCCAGGCGCGGCGCAGTTGCAGGGCAAGGGGGGTGTCCGCCCGCCGGTCGAGAAATTCCCGTATCTCGGAATCCTTCGCTTTGGTCAGGCGGCCACGGAGTTCCCGGTACTCCAGATAGGGGAGCAGGGGATAGTCCTGGAGTTGATATTCGAGTTTGCGGAAGCGGCCGATGGCGCCCTGCTGCAAGGCCTTTTCAGCGGCCAGGAAGCGGTCGCGCTGGACTTCCCGGGTGTCCTCTGGTGCGGCGTTGAGGGGGAGCGGGAGCAGCGCCAGGCAGAGCAGTGCGGTGCTGATGTGTTTCCCGATATTCACTCGATTAATCCGCGTCCAGTGTGTTGGTGATTATTCGATCCTGCCAAAAAACAGTTCGATTATACAACAGCTTATAAGAGATATGTAAGCTTGAATCATAAGATTTATGAGTTGAAAAATTCCCCGCCGTCACCATACTGTTGATTCTACATAAAATATTCAGGCAGAAGTCATTTTCGGGAGTAACCCATGAGCAGCAATATCGACAAGCCGGGCAACATGGATCTGGCGAGCGGGATATCCGCCTTCGAGGCCAAATATTTCGGCGACGCCGCCAAACTGTTGTCACCCCTGGCGGATCTGGGTAATCCCGAGGCCCAGTACCGCATGGCCGTCATGGCCCAGAACGGTCTCGGCATCGTGCGCAACGAATTGATGGCCTACAAATACATGAAGGCGGCGGCCGAGGCCGGTCTGCCCTTCGCCCAACACGGCCTGGGTTACATGTACATGGAGGGGGATTGCGCGCCCCAGAACGCCGCCAAGGCGGTGGAGTGGTTCAAGAAAGCGGCCGAGCAGGAGATGATCGGCTCCATGACCACCCTGGCCATGATGTACGAAGAGGGCAAGGGGGTGGATAAAGACCCGGAAGAGGCCAAGCGTTGGTACCGGGCCGCGGGTTTTGATGAAGTTTAATTATTGCCACAGAGGGCACAGAGGCTGATGGATTTTGTAGGGTGGGGCCCTGCCCCACCGCTTGCGAGGGGGTCAGCTTCGGTAAGGTTTGAATCTACGGCTGCAAAGCCTGTATTTTTTGCCGCAGAGGCCGCAGAGGCCGCAGAGGCTAAGAAAACTCGTAAATTCTCTCTGTGACCTCTGTGTTGTTCTCTGTGGCTATGAATTCAAAGATGCTCCCGCCGCACCTCCACCGCCTCCGCCAGTAACCGCAGCAGGGATTCACTCTCATTCCAGCCGATGCAGGCATCGGTGATGCTCTGCCCGTAAACCAGATCCCCGCCTTCGCGCCAGGTCTGGCTGCCCGCCACCAGGTTGCTTTCAATCATTACCCCCATGATGCGCCGGTCGCCACGGGCGATCTGACCGGCCACGTCCATACCAATATCCAGCTGCTTTTCGTGCCGTTTGCGGCTGTTGGCATGACTAAAGTCGATCATCATGCGCGGATTGATCCCCGCCTTTTCCATCTCTTCGGCGGCGATGTTGATGCTCTCCGTGTCGTAGTTGGGACGGCTGCCGCCGCGCAGGATTACATGGCAGTCCTCGTTGCCCGCGGTGGAGAAGATGGCGGAGTGGCCCCCTTTGGTGACGGACAGAAAGTGGTGGGGCTGGGAGGCGGAGCGGATGGCGTCCAGCGCCACCTGCAGACTGCCTGTGGTGGCGTTCTTGAAGCCGACGGGACAGGAGAGGCCGGAAGCCAGCTCGCGGTGGACCTGGCTCTCGGTGGTGCGCGCCCCGATGGCGCCCCAGCTGATGAGGTCGGCCACATACTGCGGGCTGATGGGGTCCAGGTACTCGGTGCCCGCCGGGACCCCGAGGGTGTTCACGTCCAGCAGCAGTTCGCGCGCCAGATGCAGGCCGCGGTTGATGTGGAAGGTGCCGTTCAGATCGGGGTCGTTGATCAAGCCCTTCCAGCCTACGGTGGTGCGGGGTTTTTCGAAATAGACCCGCATCACGATCAGCAGATCCTCTTGCAGCTCCTCAATCATGGGCCGCAGTCTGGAAGCGTACTCCCGCGCCGCGTCGGGATCGTGCACCGAGCAGGGGCCGATCACCACCAGCAGGCGGTCATCCTCATCGCGCAGGATGTGATGGATGGACTGACGCGCCCGGTAGACCGTAGCGGCGGCGGCGTCTGTGATGGGGAGATCGTTGATCAGCCGATCGGGAGAGATCAGCTCCTTCATCTCCCGAATACGCAGGTCGTCGGTTAGGTAAGTCATGTTGCCAAAGATCCTGTTGAATAGGGGAACTTTGGCACGCAACGGCGAAGAAATCCATTTCCCCCGAGAACAGCGGGCGGATTTTTCCAGCGGTGGGGTGGATGTTGAGGTAAAATTAATTCCTTTAGTGTCGCAAAAACGGGTTTTCCAAGAAGTCGAGATGGCCGAGACAAACTATCCTCTGTTGGACGAGATCCATCTGCCCGAAGACCTGCGGCAGCTGGAGCTGAAGCAGTTGTCCCAACTGGCGGATGAGTTGCGCCACTTTCTCATCGATACGGTTTCCCGCACTGGCGGCCACCTGGCCGCTGGGCTGGGGGTGGTGGAGCTGACCATCGCCCTGCATCATGTGTTCAACACCCCGCAAGACCGGCTGGTCTGGGATGTGGGACACCAGGCCTATCCCCACAAGATTCTCACCGGCCGCCGGGAGCGGATGAAGGAGCTGCGCAAGAAAGACGGCCTGGCCGGCTTTCCCAAACGCGCGGAGAGCCCTTACGACGCCTTCGGCGCCGGCCACGCCAGCACCTCCATCAGCGCCGCCCTGGGTATGGCGGCGGCGGCGAAACAGAAGGGCGAGAGTCGCCAGGTGGTGGCGGTGATCGGAGACGCCGCCATGGGCGGGGGCATGGCCTTTGAGGCGCTGAACCATGCCGGGGCCCTCGATCTCGACCTGCTGGTGGTGGTCAACGACAACGACATGTCCATCTCGGACCCGGTGGGCGCCTTCCGCAACCATCTGGCGCGGCTGCTGTCCGGCAAGTTCTACACCCGTGTGCGGGAAGGCGGGAAGTCCGCCCTCAAGAACATGCCCCATCTCAGCCATTTCGTGGAGCGCTGGGAAGAGCACATGAAGGGCATGGTGCTGCCGGGCACCCTGTTCGAGGAGCTGGGCTTTAACTACATCGGCCCCATCGACGGCCACGATCTCGATACCCTGATTACCACCCTGGGTAACATGAAAGAGATGCACGGCCCCCGGCTGCTGCACATCTCCACCCTGAAGGGCAAGGGCTATGCCCCCGCCGAGGGGAATCCCTCTTTCTATCACGGCATTCCGCCCTTCGACCCGGAGACGGGGGAGGTCAAGAAACGCTCCAGCAGTCCCACCTATACCCAGGTGTTCGGCGATTGGCTCTGTGATGCGGCCGGCAACGATACACGCCTGGTCGGGATCACCCCGGCCATGTGCGAAGGCTCCGGTCTGACCCGTTTCGCCGCCGAGTTCCCGGGCCGCTATTTCGATGTGGGCATCGCCGAAGAGCACGCCCTGACCTTTGCCGCCGGCATGGCGTGCGAGGGGCTGAAGCCGGTGGTGGCCATCTACTCCACCTTCCTGCAGCGGGCCTACGATCAGTTGGCCCACGATATCGCCCTGCAAAATCTGGACGTGACCCTGGCGGTGGACCGGGCCGGCCAGGTGGGCGAGGACGGGCCTACCCATGCGGGCAGCTTCGATCTCAGTTATGCGCGCAGCCTGCCCAATATGGTGGTGATGGCGCCGGCGGACGAGCACGAATGCCGCTGCATGTTGCAGACCGCCTATGAGCATGAAGGACCGGCGCTGGTGCGCTATCCTCGCGGAAGCGGCCCCGGCGTTGCCGCGGGCAAAGCGCTGTCCACCCTGCCGCTGGGCCGGGGCGAGGTTCGGCGGGAAGGGGCGGAAGTGGCCCTGCTGGCCTTCGGCAGCATGCTGGCGCCCGCGCTGGAAGCGGCCGAAAAGCTCAACGCCACGGTGGTCAACATGCGCTTTGTCAAACCGCTGGATGAAGAGCTTGTGCTGCGCCTGGCCGGGAACCACCGGCTGCTGGTCACCATCGAAGAGAATGTGATTCAGGGCGGCGCGGGTTCGGCGGTGAACGAGCTGCTGGCGGAGGCCGGCCATACGGTCCAGCTCCTGAATCTGGGGCTGCCTGACCGGTTTCTCGATCAGGCCAGTTCCAGGGAGCAGTTGCGGGAGTGCGGTCTCGACACGGATGGTATCCTCCATGCGGTGCGCGAACGGCTGGGCCCAAGCGCCGCCAAGGCCGTATCCGTAAAATGAGCCGCTTTGTGGCGATTATCCAGGAAAGTAAATAAAGGTAATAACAGGACCCATGAAAAAATTTCTTATCGTGCTGGTGATATTGGTGGTTGGCGCCCTCGCCGTGCCGGCCGTGGTGGGCTATCAGGCCGAAGCGCGTTATCAGGGGGTGTTGGCGCATTTGACCCGCGGCGGATTTGAAGTGGTGGAGAGTGAATATCAGCGCGGCTGGTTTCGCTCCCGGGCGGAAACCCAGCTACGACTTCCTGTGGCCAAACCCGCCGCCTCCGGCGAGGTAGAGGCCTCCGAACTGCGCTTCGGACTGCGCAGCGATATCACCCACGGTCCTCTCAGCGCCGACGATGGCGGGATCATGGTGGCCGAAATCGCCACCGAGGTGGTTTCCCAGGACGGAGTCTCCCTGTTTCCGGGCGAAGCCACCAAGCTGTTCCGCACCCGGATCCATATGGATGGCAGTGGCCTTGCGGATATCGATTTGCCGCAACTCCGCTCCGAGCCAAGTGCGGGACGTCCCGGCGTGCAGTTCGACGGCCTGACCGGCTCGCTCTCTTTCAATGCCGGTTTTTCCAGCATCGCGCTGGATCTGCGTCTGCCGCAGCTGCAGATGAGCGGAGCGGAAGGGCAGCGCTTTCAGCTGGAAGAGGCGGTCCTCACCTCCAATACCCAAAAGGGTACGGACGGCCTGATGTTGGGCGATGTGCTGTTCGAGGTGAAGCGCCTGGAACTGAAGGATCCGCAAAAAGAGACCGACGTGAATCTCGATGGTTTCAAGATCAGTGTGGAGAGCGGCGCCGACAACGGCCAGGTCCGGTTTGCCGTTCTCTACGCCCTGCAGTCGGTGCAGGTGGAAGAAGCGCAGTATGGACCGGCGGAGCTCGAGATCGTGGCCGACAAACTATCGGCCGCCGCACTGGCCAAGATGCAGCGCGCCATGGATGAGCTTAATGCCAAACCCATGACCGATGGGGAGCGCACCATGGCGGCCATGGGCGCCATGATGGAGACCGCCGCTGAACTGCTACAGCAAGATCCGACCCTGGCGGTAAAACGGTTTCGGGCGGAAACGCCTGAGGGCACCATCAAGGGGGACTTTTTTGTTCAGCCGCTGGGTCTGAAAGCGGACGAGATCATGAACGCCCCGGTGGTCCTCGGCAAGTTGAAGATGCACGGTTCGCTGCGCATGCCCGAGACCCTGTTCCAGGCCTTTTATGAACAGCAGGCGCGGGCGGAGCTTCAGCAGCTGATCGCCATGCGCCGCAAGATGGGCGAGGAGATCGAAGACCTGCCAGAGGACAAGCTGCGGACCTATGCCCAGGCCAAGGGCAAGGAGACCCTGGAACGGCTGTTGCGGCAGGAACTGCTGGTGCGCGATGGCGGCGATCTGGTCACCGCGGGTGAACTCAGCAACGGTTTGCTGACCGTCAACGGCAAGACCATTGCCCTGCCCACCGGGCAGCCGCCGCAGATGGAGGAGCCGGAAGCACCGATGGGGGAAGAGCCGATGGGGGAAGAGGAAGCCCCAGCCCAGCCGGAAGCGGAGCAGCCGGAAGAACCGGCTAAAGCAGAGACTAAAGGGGATTAAATCCCTTCCGCAAAGATAAACGGCGTTTCCGCCTTCTGCCGATAGGCGTCGCTCTCCACCACCGCGTTGTCGGCGATGTTGGCGCGCGCCTGCCGCAGGAGGGTTTCAATGCGGCGGTCGCGCAGGTGGTAGCGGGCGTCCGACCCCTCCATTCCCTTGCACTCCTCGCCGAATAGTCCCCGGTAGAGGTCGCTCATCATGCCGTAGCGGGCCGCCATCAGGGTGTTCACCGCGCCTTTGATCTGGTCGAAATAGTCCTCTTCATAGGCGAAGAAGCTGGTCACCAGCATCACCGAGATGGCGTGCAGTACGTCATATTTCACATGGGCGATAAGCACGATCAGGTGCTGCTGGGTGAGCGGCACCTCATGTTGCCAGGCCCAGCGGATGGCGCCGCCCAACAATAGACTAAAGAACTCGGGCACGCCCCACTCCATGCCCAGCCCCACCGAGGCGAGGGATTCCAGCAGGGTGAAATCGGGATGGCTCGCCACCAGTCGCTGGGTGAGCACGTTGTCGGCCACGCCGTGCCACATGGGTTCGTCCTGCTCCGCGAAGGCGATGCCCAGTCCGTCGAACAGGTGGCGGTACATCACGATGTGGGTGGTGGAGTTGAACAGGCCGTGCAGGGAGGGGTAGTCCTCGATGCTGTGGGTGGCCACGCCGTACTCGTCGGCGATGAGCTGGGCGAGGATGATCTGCGCCAGTTCCGACATACGTTCATGCATGGGCGCGAAGGGCAGGGGCTCGGCGCTGGAGAAGCGGCCCATGGCCAGCGCCACGCACTGGCGGGTGTTCTTGATCTGGTTGAAATACTGCCGGGCGAAACCCTTCAATTGTTGCTCATCGAACTCTCCCGCAAAGAAACGCAGGAAAAAGGGGTGGCGCCACACCGGGTGCTTCATGACATGTTCATGCAGCTCCTGAAACAGCGCCTGCAGGGCGCCCTGGCGGAACAGGGGGATCGCCTGCAGGGGGTTGTCCGCTCCCGCCTGTTCCCGCAGTTCGATGAACATGCGGTGCAGGGGATTTTGCGGATTCTCCAGATCCTGGATCACCTGCTCAAAATCCCGCTGCTGGCTTTGCAGGAAGGCGTCCAGCACCTCCTCCGCCGAGAGGTTCAGCAGGTCGGGCAGGGGGTGGACGCCATCCAGAAGGGTGGGCTTTCCATGGTCATCGACGCGAAGTAGATCGGAGAACTGCTGCATGGGGGTCACCTTGTATCCTGGGTAGTTTCTTCCTGCCGCGCTTTCAACAACCGCAGGCCGAATTGGAGGGCGTCCATCCGCTCTCCCACCAGATGATCGTCGGGCACCTGGCTGGTGACGCCGTGTTGCTCCATCATTGAGCACACCTGTTTGCGGCAGCCCACCAGGAACACCTGGCGTCCCCTGGAGTGGGCGTCGTGCACCATGTCGAACAGGGCGCGGGTGGCGGTGAAGTCGATCTGCGGCATATCGGTCAGGTCCAGGATCAGAACGTCATACTCGTCGTACTGGGCCAGTTGCCGCGCCATCCCCTTGGCGGCGCCGAAGCTCATGGGGCCGCCAAGGTGGAACAGCAGGATGCGGCCCTTGGCCTCGGCCAGGATCGCCGCCTCTTCCTCATCGAGCGGGGTGTCCTGGTCCACCTCGCGGATGGCGCTGATGCTCTTCAGCTGCAGATTCACCATGCGGTTCATGAATATCATGCCCGCCATGGCCATGCCGATGGCTACGGCGATGATCAGATCCACAAACACGGTGACCAGCAGCACCACCAGCATGGTTGCTACCCCCGCCTTGGGGGCGATGTGCAGACGCTTCAGGTAGTCCCAGTCGATGATGTCGGTGCCCACCTTGATCAGGATGCCGGCCAGCACCGCGTGGGGGATGTTCTCCGCCAAGGCGCCCGCCCCGAGAACGATGGCGAGCAGCACCAGGGCGTGGAGGGCGCCGGAGATGGGGGTCTGCCCGCCCGCCTTGATGTTGACCACGGTGCGCATGGTGGCGCCGGCGCCGGGCAGGCCGCCGAAGATACCGGCGATGGTATTGCCGATACCCTGGCCGATCAGTTCACGGTCCGATTTGTGATAGGTGCGGGTCACGTTGTCCGCCACCAGGGAGGTGAGCAGGGAGTCGATGGCGCCCAGGGCGGCCAGGGTCAGGGCCGACCGGATCATCTTTGGCACCAGCGTCAATTCGAAGGTGGGCATCTGCGGATGTGGCAGGCCGGAGGGTATGGTGCCCAGGATGGAGGCGTCGCCGTCTGAGAAGAACAGGATATAGGCGAGGGTGCCTACGATCAGCGCCAGCAGCGGAGAGGGGATCAGTTTGTTGATTTTCTTGGGCAGAAAGTAGACCACTGCCAGGGCGATCAGCCCCAGGATAACGGCGTCGCCGACCATATTATTAAAGGCGTCATCCAGCGCCAGGGAGGAGGCCATGGGGCCCGGCTGGGCGGGGTAGCCCATCAGCGGCGGCAGCTGCAACAGGATGATGATGACCCCGATACCGCTCATGAAACCCGAAACCACCGGATGGGGCACCAGCTCGATATATTTGCCGATCTTGAGGACGCCGAACAGGATCTGGAACAGGCCGCCCATAATCACCACGGTAAAGGCGATGGCCGCGGAACGGACGGGGTCGTCCGGGAACATGGCGGTGTACTGGGTGAAGATGGCGGCCATCACCACCGTCATGGGGCCGGTGGGACCCGATACCTGGGCTGGCGTGCCACCGAATATGGCGGCGAAAAAGCCCACCATGATGGCGCCGTACATGCCGGCGATGGGGCCGGCGCCGGAAGATACCCCCATGGCCAGGGCCAGCGGCAGGGCTACCACCGCCGCCGTGATGCCGCCGTAGATGTCGCCGCGCAGGTTGTTGAAGTGTAAACCGTTTATGAAGTTCATGGTTGCCGGGTCCGCCAAGGGTATGGAAATCGGACTATCTTAGCAAAATCCGTATGGCAAGCGGGAGCGGAAAGCGTCGCGTTAGGAAAAGCGGATGTAAAGGCAGTT
>JBNKPL010000011.1:0-34126 GCA_050295355.1 Sedimenticolaceae bacterium | reverse complement strand
CCAGCTGCGTTGTCACTCGTTCATTTAGATGCACTAAACTTCTCTCCTTCCGCCTTGCTGGACGAAACAATGGACCCAGCGACGACAATCCGATTAGTGTTAACAGGCCCTAGGTTATTCATTATCCTGGTTGTGAATGTCCTGAACTATATGTGCAGACGAAGATGGTTTCCTTAACCTATAATTCTGGCCGGCATACTATGCATCACATTCTCTAATTTCGGACCGATAAGCAAAAGGAACCCCGGTTTAACAACTCCATGCACGAAGATATTCTAAAAATGCAGGTGGGCGATGTGGTGCAGCTGCAGCGCATTGCCCCGGAGAAAGAGAAGGAGAACCGCTACACGGTCACGGTTATCGGTTTCGTGCCGGGCAAAAGTATCCTGGTGACCGCCCCGGTAATCAGGGGCAAGGTGCAGTTCATACTGGAAGACCAGCGCTTTGCCGTCCGCACCCTGCGGGGCAGCAATGTGATCGGCTTTGTGGCCACCGTGCTGCACACCGCGGTCAAACCCTATCCCTATCTCCATCTCAGCTTCCCGGAGGAGGTGGAAAGCATCGCGGTGCGGAACGCCGAGCGGGTGGAGACCAACACCCCGGCCTTGGTGAAAAACACCAAGAATCCCGACCAGCCAAACCAGTGGCAGCCCGCATTGATCAAGGACCTCAGCGCCACCGGCGCCCGTTTCGAGAGTTTTACCATGCTGGGAGAGGACGGGGACAAGTTGCAGATCCGCTTCAAGCTGCAGGTCTGTAACGTGGACGAAAGCATCGATCTGGTAGCCACCATTCGAAACCACACGCTGCTTACCAGTGGCACTGGTACCGGCGGGGTGCAATACATCACCGGCACCGAGTTCCATATGGTGAACCGTTTTCAGCAGGTGCTGCTCCACGACTATATCCTGGAGCAGCGGCTGCGGGCCCATATCGGTTAGCTGGAGACGCTACTCCAGCGGCGCGATAGGGCCTTGCAATCCACTTCCGTCCGTTTCGGCTACCCGATCTCCAGGGCATCCAGATACTTTTCCGCATCCAGCGCCGCCATACAGCCGGCCCCGGCCGAGGTGATGGCCTGCTTGTAGTGCTGGTCCATCACATCGCCGGCGGCGAATACGCCCTCAATGCTGGTCTGGGTGGCGTTGCCATTCAGGCCGCTCTGGACCTTGAGGTAGCCATTCACCATCTCCAGCTGACCCTCGAAGATGCCGGTGTTCGGTTTGTGGCCGATGGCGATAAAGACACCCTGCAGCTCGATCTCCTTGGTGGAGCCGTCCTTCACGTTCTTGATGCGCATGCCGGTCACGCCGCTTTCGTCGCCCAGCACCTCATCCAGCACATGATCCCACTCGATGGTGATATTGCCGTCCTTCGACTTCTGGATCGCCTGGTCGGCCAGGATTTTCTCGGAACGGAATTTATCCCGGCGGTGCACGATTACCACCTCGGAGGCGATATTGGAGAGGTAGAGGGCCTCTTCCACCGCCGTGTTGCCGCCGCCGATGACTGCTACCTTCTGGTTGCGATAGAAAAAGCCGTCGCAGGTGGCGCAGGCGGAGACGCCCCGGCCCTTAAACGCCTCTTCGGAATCCAGTCCCAGGTACATGGCCGAAGCGCCGGTGGCGATAATCAGGGCGTCACAGGTGTAGGTGCCCTGATCGCCGATGAGGCGAAACGGACGTTCCCTGAGTTCCGTGGTATGGATGTGATCGAAAATGATCTCGGTATTGAAGCGTTCGGCGTGCTTCAGCATGCGGTCCATGAGTTCGGGACCCTGCACACCCTCGAAATCGCCCGGCCAGTTATCCACCTCGGTGGTGGTGGTGAGCTGCCCGCCCTGTTCCATACCTGTGATCAGCACCGGGTTCAGGTTGGCGCGGGCGCCATAGACGGCCGCGGTATAACCGGCCGGGCCGGAACCCAGGATCAGCAGACGGCAATGTTTGGTATCGCTCATGTATAATTACTCCATCCTAAAATCAGCATAAAACGGTCCCTCCAGGAGCAGTTACCTAGAGGAAAATCGTTAAGGATCGCAGACGCTTGGCCCCCAGTTATCCGAAGAAGATTACGCGCGCGATCCGATCAATACAACCCTGATCAAAGCGCGACAATGAAGGAGCAGAAATGAGGATAGGCGTACCACGTGAGATTAAACCGCTGGAGGGCAGAGTCGGTCTGGTGCCGGAGGCGTGTGCTGATCTGATCCAGGCCGGCCATCAACTGTTCCTTGAAACCGGAGCGGGTGAGGCCAGCGGTTTTCCGGACGAGCGCTACCATGCCGTGGGGGTTACAACCGTAGCGGACGCCGCGGCCCTGTACGGCGAAGCGGAACTGGTGGTCAAGGTTAAAGAGCCGGTGGGACCTGAGCTGGAACTGCTGCGCCGGGAGCATCTGCTGTTCAGTTTTCTCCATCTGGCGGCGGAACCCGCGCTGACGCAACGGCTGCTGGATATCGGACTCACGGCGGTGGCATTCGAAACAGTGCAGGAGTCCGGACGGCTGCCTCTGCTTGCTCCCATGAGCAATATTGCCGGCCGCCTGGCGGTCCAGGTTGGAACCACGCTCCTGCATCGTCCGCGGGGCGGAAAGGGGAAGCTCCTGGGAGGACTGGCGGGAACCGAGCGGGGCAGGGTGGTCATTCTCGGTGCGGGCAACGCCGGGGGCAATGCCGCCCGCATGGCGGCGGCCATGGGGGCGGAGGTGACGGTATTTGACAAGAACATGGGGCAGTTGGAGGCCATGCGTAAACTGGGTCACAACGTCACCGCCCTCTACGCCTACCGGGAACAGATCAACCAGGCGGTCAGCCGGGCAGATCTCCTGATCGGCGCCATCCTCAATCCCGGCGCGGCGGCGGAACATCTGATCGGCGCGGAGATGGTGGCGTCCATGGAGCAGGGGAGCGTGATCGTGGATATCGCGGTGGACCAGGGGGGATGTGTGGAGACCACCCGTCCCACCACCTGGGAGGAACCTACTTTCACCCTGTCGGGCGTCACCCACTTCGGCGTAACCAACATGCCGGGCGCGGTGCCTAAAACCGCCTCACAGGCCCTCTCCGCCGTCCTGATCCCCTATGTGAAGCTATTGGCCGCCCCGGATTGGAGGCGGAACCCGGCCCTGCTGGCCGGTATCAACGTGGAAGCCGGGAGGGTCATGCACCCGGCCCTGCCGGGATTTTCGGGGTAATATCAGGAATTCCTGATATAAATCAGAGCTTCTTTAATTTCGTTTCTTAGGTATACTATATAACTGTTTAAATCAAAAGGCATTCTTACCGTTGGCACAGGCCAGTAAAACCGCTGAAAACGATCAGACCCTGGTGGCGCATATCCACAAGCGGTTACGTGAGGGCGCCATGTTGGTTTTGGTTTTTGTCGCCATCTATCTGGCGGTCTCCCTGTTCTCCTTCTCCCCGGACGATCCCGGCTGGTCTTATACCGGAAACCGGAACGAGGTGATCAATTCCGGTGGTCCGGCGGGCGCCTGGTTTGCCGATGTGTTCCTGAATCTGTTCGGATACCTCGCCTATCTGCTGCCGCTTATGGTCGCTTGGGCCGGCTGGCTGGTTATGCGGGAGCGAAACGAGGAGCAACCAGGAGGGGCAGGGACCCATATTCTCCGTTGGGCCGGTTTCCTGGCGATCCTGATCGCCGGTTCAACCCTGGCCTCGATCCATCTGGTTCCCGGCGAAACACCGCTGCCCTCCGGCAGTGGGGGCATCCTGGGGCGTTTCCTGATGGAGTATTTCGTAGGCATCTTCCACCCCGTAGGCGGCTCCCTGTTGCTGCTGGCGGTGTTTCTTTCCGGGATCACCCTGTTCACCGGCATCTCCTGGTTCACGGTTATGGACCGTACCGGCGGGGCGGCGCTGTTTCTTATCAGCCGTTTGCGCCATACATGGGATTGGTGGCAGGAGCGGCGCATCGCCCAACATGCGCGGCAGGAGCGGAGTGAAACGGTAAAGAAAGAGCAGAAGAGACTGGAAAATCGCAAGCCGCCGAAGATCGAGCCGGTAATCAAGAAGGTGAAGCCGAGCGAACGCGAAGAGCGGGAGCGGCAGGCCCCCCTGTTCAAGGACGAAACCGAAGGCGGAGAGCTGCCTCCGCTGGCGCTGCTGGACCCCGTGACGGGTAGCGGCAAGGGCTACACCAAAGAGGCGTTGGAGGCCATGTCCCGGCTGGTGGAGTTGAAGCTGCAGGATTTTCGCATCGAGTCCGAAGTGGTAGCGGTCCATCCGGGACCGGTGGTCACCCTGTTTGAGCTGCAGCTGGCCCCGGGCACCAAGGCGAGCCGCATCACCAACCTGGCCAAGGATCTGGCGCGGGCTCTTTCCACCATCAGTGTCCGCGTGGTGGAGGTGATCCCGGGCAAGTCGGTAATCGGCCTGGAGATCCCCAATGAGCATCGGGAGATGGTCTATCTCAGCGAGGTGTTGAAATCAGAAGCGTATGAAAACTCGAAGGCCACGCTGGCGTTGGCCCTGGGCAAGGATATCGCCGGCGAACCGGTGGTGGCCAACCTGGCCAAGATGCCCCATGTGCTGATCGCGGGGACCACCGGGGCCGGCAAGTCCGTGGCCATCAACGCCATGGTGTTGAGCCTGCTGTACAAATACACCCCGGAGGAGGTCCGCCTGATCATGGTGGACCCGAAGATGCTGGAGCTGTCCGTCTACGACGATATCCCGCACCTGCTCACCCCGGTAGTCACCGACATGAAAGACGCCGCCAACGCCCTGCGCTGGTGTGTGCTGGAGATGGAGCGCCGCTACCGGCTGATGGCGGCGCTGGGGGTAAGAAATATCGGGGGCTACAACGTCAAGGTGCGGGAGGCGGAGAAGGCCGGGCAACCCATCCCCAACCCCCTCTACGATCCCGACTCCGCCAACCAGTTGGAACAGATGGAACAGCTGGAGAGTCTGCCCTACATCGTGGTCATCGTGGATGAACTCGCCGACATGATGATGGTCGTAGGGAAGAAGGTCGAAGAGTTGATCGCCCGTCTGGCCCAGAAGGCGCGGGCATCGGGTATCCATCTGATGCTCGCCACCCAGCGCCCGTCGGTGGATGTGATCACGGGACTGATCAAGGCGAATATCCCCACCCGGATCGCCTTCCAGGTCTCCTCGCGGGTGGACTCCCGCACCATCCTCGACCAGATGGGGGCCGAGCAGTTACTGGGCCATGGCGACATGCTCTATCTGCCGCCGGGGACCGCGGTCCCGCAGCGGGTGCATGGCGCCTATGTGGACGACGAAGAGGTGCACCGGGTGGTGACTCACCTCAGGGAGTCCAGCGGTGATCCTGATTACATTGAGGACATCGTGAGCGAGAGTTCCGAGTCGATCCCGGGAATCGCATCCGAGGCCCGGGATATCGAGGATAGCGATCCGCTGTATGACGAGGCGGTGTATATCGTCACCCAGACCCGCCGCGCCTCCATATCCGGCGTCCAGCGCCGGCTAAAGATCGGCTACAACCGGGCGGCCCGTATGATCGAAGAGATGGAGCGCACCGGAATCGTCGGCCCGCAGGAATCCAACGGCAACCGCCAGGTTCTGGCGCCGCCACCACCAGAGTGAAGAGATGAGAAATCGTAAAATAAGTTACTGTCTGCTGACCGCCCTGCTGTTTCTGTTTGTTTGTCAGCACGCCCTTGCAGGGGTGAGCGGCAGGCAGCAAATGAACCGCTTCCTGGAAAAGACCCGTTCCCTGCAGGCCAATTTCACCCAGGCCATCATGGACGGCTCACGTAAAAAGGCGGTGAAACTGCAGGGGGTTTTCTATCTGCAGCGCCCGGGACGCTTCCGCTGGGAGTACAAGGAGCCAGTGGAGCAACTCATCGTGGCCGACGGCAAACAGATCTATCTGTATGACAAGGAGCTGGAGCAGACCAGCACCATGGGACAGGAAAAAGCCCTGAAAGACACCCCCGCCCAGATTCTTAGCAGCGATGGAAAAATTGAAGAGTTTTTCGAAATCATCGATATCGGTGACAGTCTGGGTTTCGCATGGGTGGAGCTGATCCCCAAAGACGAAGAGAGCCAGTTCATCCGCATACTGCTTGGCTTTGCCGACAACCGTCCCCAGCGTATGGAGATTGTGGACAAGTTCGGTCAGGTCATGCGCCTGAAGTTCACCGATATGGTCGCCAATCCCAAGCTGGATGAGAAGCTGTTCCAGTTCGAAGACCCCCACCGCTACGAGAAACTGCATTAAGGCCCGATCTCATAATGACAGGGGAGGATCTCTTTGCCTCGGAGGCCGATGATCTCAGGCCATTGGCCGATCGTATGCGGCCGCAAAACCTGCGGCAGTTTCAGGGGCAGGAACACATCATGGGGGAGGGGAAGCCCCTGCGCAAAGCCATTGAGGCGGACCGCCTCCACTCCATGATCTTCTGGGGTCCGCCGGGGACGGGTAAGACCACCCTGGCGCGGCTCATCGCCAACCACTCCGGCGCCCTGTTTCTGAGCCTGTCGGCGGTCCTCTCCGGGGTCAAGGAGATCCGCGGGGCAGTGGAACAGGCGCGGCAGGCAAAGGCGGTGGGCAACCGCCCGACCATTCTCTTCATCGACGAGGTGCACCGCTTCAACAAGGCGCAGCAGGACGCCTTTCTGCCACATGTGGAGGACGGCACCGTCATCTTCATCGGCGCCACCACCGAAAACCCGTCATTCGAACTGAACAATGCGTTGTTGTCCCGGGCCCGCACCTATGTTCTCAAGGGACTGACGGCTTCGGATCTGCAACAAATTCTGGAACACGCCCTGGAGGACCGGGAGCACGGCCTGGGGGATCGTGAGATACGGATTGAGCACGAGGTTATGCAACTGCTCGCCGAAGCGGCGGACGGCGACGCCCGCCGCGGACTTAATTTACTGGAGATCTGCGCGGATCTATCCGACGCGGGCGAGATCACCGCAGAGGTGGTGAAAGAGGTGATCACGGGCAATCTGCGCCGCTTCGATAAGGGGGGCGATCTCTTTTACGATCAGATCTCCGCCCTCCACAAGAGCGTGCGCGGTTCCTCACCCGACGCCGCCCTTTACTGGCTCTGCCGTATGCTGGATGGGGGGTGTGATCCACTCTACATCGCCCGACGCGTGGTGCGCATGGCCTCGGAGGATATCGGCAATGCCGATCCCCGCGCCCTGACGCTTGCGCTGGAGGCCTGGGAGACCCAGGAACGGCTGGGATCACCGGAAGGTGAACTGGCCATTGCCCAGGCGGTGGTCTATCTCTCCTGCGCCGCCAAAAGCAACGCCGTCTATAGCGCCTTCAAGAGCGCCATGAAGGATGCCCGGGAATCGGGCACCCGTGAAGTGCCCATGCATCTGCGCAATGCGCCCACAAGCCTGATGAAGGATCTGGGGCATGGTGAGGGCTATCGCTATGCCCATGACGAGCCGGAAGGGTATGCCGCGGGTGAGAGCTATTTCCCAGAAGAGTTGGGAGAAAGACGCTATTATTTTCCTGTAGAGAGAGGTCTGGAGATCAAAATAGCGGAAAAACTGGAGCAGCTCAGGGAACGGGACCGCCGCGCAAAGAACAGTAGTTAGCGATGGCCTGCCATAGAATAGGTTATAACTTTAAGAACAGTCGTTATATTATTGATAATTATAGATATTAGTGTCGAATGCCGGATAGGGTATATCCATCCGGCTATGACCCGGAACAACCGACATGTTCAAAGAAATTGAAGTCATTGATGCGCCGGCCGGGACCCTGCTCTTCCGTGAAGGCGATATGGGTAACACCGCCTATCTGGTGGAATCCGGAAAGGTGGAGATCAGCACCACCCAGGAGGGTGAGTATGTAACCCTCGGCTTCGTCCAGGCAGGCGATCTGTTGGGTGAGATGTCCATCATTGACGACGCCCCGCGTAGCGCCTCCGCCACCGTGGTGGAGAATGCGCGGCTGCAGGTGATCCACTGTGACCAGATCCGGGACCGCATGTCCCAGATGGATCCGACGCTACGCTACGTATTCCGGCTTATGTCCACCCGTCTGCGGGATAACCTCTACAAACTCCGTAAGCGCGCCAATGACGAGGGCGCCATCGCCGATTCTTCAAGCGCATCCGTGGACCCGTTGATCCGGGAGGCGGCCATCGACAAGCTGCGCATGGAGGCGGATCTCTGGCTGGCGGTGGGACAGGACCAGAACCAACTCTCCGTGCTCTATCAACCCATCGTCAATCTCTCCAATACCGATGAGGTGGTGGGATTCGAGGCGCTGCTGCGCTGGGAACACCCCACCCTGGGTATGGTGACCCCCGGGACCTTCATCCAACTGGCGGAGGAGACACCTCTGATCACCGGCATCAGTGACTGGGTGTCGCAGGAGGTGATCAGGCACATTCCGGCCATCCGCAACGCCCTGCTCGCCGCCGGGCAGAAAGAGCCGGAAGACTTCTTTGTCGCCATCAACATCTCCGCCTCGCAGATCGACCTCATGTCCCACTTCGATGCCATGCTGACCCTTATGGAGGAGTTGAACCTGCCCACCTCCATTCTCAAGCTGGAGATCACCGAGAGCCAATTGGCGCAGACGGTGGCGTTGATGACCTGGGTCCGGGAGGCCAAATCCATGGGTTTCCAGGTCGCCATCGATGACTTCGGGACCGGCTACTCCAGTCTCTCCCAACTGCTGCATGTCCACGCCGATACCCTGAAGGTGGATCAGTCCTTTGTGCGGGATATGGTGCTCCACAAACAGGCGGAGAACATGGTCAAGGCGGTTATGTCCATCGCCCGTTCCTTCCACATGAACGTAGTGGCGGAGGGGATCGAAACGGAACAGCAGCGGGATATGCTGAAGGCTATGGGCTGCGATTACGGACAGGGTTATCTGTTCGGACGTCCCATGAAACTAGAGGCCATCACCCACTGGATGGATTCGAGAAAATCCTGAACAAGCGCTGATCCACAACAATCCCAATTCCGGCGTAAGTCGTACTCATGGCGCAGTGGGTGTAAAATGCGCGCTTTGTTGCCGGGAGCAGAAACCAAAGTGCCACAGACCCTTGCCATAGCAGCCGGAGGAGCTATCGGAGCCCTGTTGCGTTTCTGGGTCTCAAGCGGGGTCTATTCCCTCACCGGGCGCGGCTTTCCCTACGGCACTCTGGTGGTGAACGTACTGGGTTCCCTGCTGATGGGATTCCTCTATGTGTTTCTGATGGAACGCATGAGCAGCAGTCCTGAACTGCGGGCGGCGCTGTTGATCGGGCTATTGGGCGCCTTCACCACCTTCTCCACCTTTTCCATGGAAACCCTGAACCTGATCGAACAGGCGGATTACATGAAGGCGGGGCTCAATATGGTGATTAGTGTCCTGGCCTGCGTAACGGCCGCCTGGGCCGGCTTGATAATCGGGAGACAGATGTGAATACCACGGACGTGACCATGGTCCGGATCTACCTGACCGAAGGGGAACACCAGTTCCAGCGGCTCATGCAACTGCTGCATGACGAAGAGAAGGTGCGGGGCGTCACCGCCTTCCGGGGCATTGCCGGGTTCGGAGAATCCGGCAAGGTGCATTCCTCTACGCTGCTGGATGTCTCCCTCGACCTGCCCCTGGTACTGGAGTTTTTCGACGAACCCGAAAAGGTGGCACGGGTAGTGGAACACCTGAATGAAATCATCCAACCGGGCCGTCTGGTAAGCTGGCCCGCCAAGATCAACCTGTAGAGACCGTAGAGACCTAAATAGAGAACAACCATGCTGGACCCCCGCCTATTAAGAAACGAACTGGAAACCACCGCCGCACAACTGGCGCGGCGTGGAGTAGTGCTGGATCAGGACAAGATCTCCGGACTGGAGACCCGCCGCAAGGAGCTGCAGGTGGCCGCCCAGGAGTTGCAGAACGAACGCAACACCCGCTCCAAATCCATCGGCAAGGCCAAGGCGGCGGGGGAGGACATTCAACCGCTACTGGCGGAGGTCTCCGATCTGGGGGAAAAGCTGAAGAGCGCGGAAGAGGAACTGGCCGCAGTTCAGGCGGAACTGCAAGCCATCGTCCTGGGCATCCCCAATATCCCGGCCGCCGACGTGCCGGATGGAAAGGACGAGGCGGACAACCGCGAGGAGCGGCGCTGGGGCGAGCCGCCGCAGTTCGATTTCGAACCCAAGGATCATGTGGATCTGGGCGCCGGATTGGGCATGATGGATTTTGAAACCGCCGCCAAGATCACCGGCTCCCGTTTTACGGTCATGAGCGGCCCCCTGGCGCGGCTGCAGCGGGCCCTGACCCAGTTCATGCTCAACACCCACACCAAGGAGCACGGCTACACCGAGACCTACGTCCCCTTCATGGTCAACGCCGAGAGCCTGCAAGGTACCGGCCAGTTGCCCAAATTCGAAGAGGACCTGTTCAAACTCGGCGGCGACTCGGGATACTACCTGATTCCCACGGCGGAGGTGCCGGTCACCAACATCGTACGTGATGTGATCGTGGAAGCGGACGATATGCCGCGCAAATTCGTGGCCCATACCCCCTGTTTCCGCAGCGAGGCGGGCTCCTACGGCAAGGACACCCGCGGCATGATCCGTCAGCATCAGTTCGAGAAGGTGGAGCTGGTGCAGGTGGTGCGCCCGGAGGAGTCCGATGAGGCCCTGGAGCAGCTCACCGGCCACGCCGAGGCCATCCTGCAGAAGCTGGAGCTGCCCTACCGGGTGGTGACCCTCTGCACGGGCGATCTCGGTTTCTCGGCCAGAAAGACCTATGACCTGGAGGTGTGGCTGCCGGCCCAGGACACCTACCGGGAGATCTCCTCCTGCTCCAACTTCGGGGATTTCCAGGCCCGCCGTCTACAGGCGAGGTGGCGTAATCCAGAGACCGGCAAGCCGGAACTGGCGCATACCCTGAACGGCTCGGGTCTGGCGGTGGGACGCACCCTGGTGGCGGTGATGGAGAACTATCAGCAGGCGGACGGCAGCATCCGGATTCCGAAGGTGCTGCAGCACTATATGGGCGGAGTGGAGGTCATTACCCCCTGATCCGGCCAGATAGATGGGCTACCGCACCATCATGATCAGCAGCACCACGAACCCAACCACCATCAGCAGGGGTACCAACGCAGTGGCCCAGTCCCCTTCCTTAGCCTTGGGGCCATGCTTGAACCAGTGTTTGGCGGTGGGGTAGAGGAAAAACAGCATCGTCCCGAGAACCACCGCGCTGGCGATCTTCAACCAGATATTGTCCATATCGATTTATCTCCCAAACAAAAACCCCGGCACGGGCCGGGGTTCATCGTTCTACTTTCCGATTGCCCGCTCAGTCATCCCCTGCGAAGGCGCTGAGAAGCTGCAACAGGCTGATAAAGATATTGAAAATCGCAAGGTATAGGCCGTAGGTGGCCATGATGTAGTTGGTCTCGCCGCCATGGATCAACTGGCTGGTGTGAAACAGGATGTAGGCGCTCATCAGCAGGATGATGCCGGCGGAGACGGCCAGGTACAGGGCAGGAATGGCCAGGAAAATATTGAGCAGTGCGGCGCCGAACACCACCATCATGCCCACGAACACAAAGCCGCCCATAAAGCTGAAATCCTTTCGGGTGGTCAGGGCATAGCCTGATAGTCCCAGGAAAATGACCCCGGTTCCGCCGAGGGCCGTTGCGACGATCTGAGGACCGTTAGGCAGGGCCAGATAGAGGCTCAGAAGTGCGCCGAGACCAAAGCCCAACAGGCCGGTGATCAGGAAGATTATACCGAGACCGGAGGAAGAGTTGGCGGTGCGGGGCAATACAAACATGCCGAGCACCATGGCCACGAGCACGGAGATGGTATAGGCAATTGGTGGAACGGCCAGAACCAGGGAAACCAGCGCCATGACGGCACTGAATACCAAAGTAGCCGAGAGCAGCATGTAGGTGTTCTTGATGACCTTGTTGGTGGCAAGGATCTGTTCACTAGAACGAATAACCGCAGTATCAAGGCGATTCATGATTCAAATATCTCCTAAATTGTCGTGTAGTCCATGAGACTGGTTCAGCATTCTCAGGTTCCTCAGAATACCTATATTGGGGAAAAGTGCAATTAATCAAGATCCTACCAAAGGGGTAGGACAGGGGAGCGGGAATCGGGTATCCTTCGCGTCTCGAATCCGGAGGGCTGGCAGAGCGGTTGAATGCACCGGTCTTGAAAACCGGCAGGGGTTCACGCCCCTCGTGAGTTCGAATCTCACGCCCTCCGCCAAAAATGAAAAGGCCCCGCTTGTCGGGGTCTTTTTGTTTTTGTGATGGTTAGATTCGAACTCACGAAATCAAATAGTTGAGTTCGACAAGCGGCGTAGCCGCGCAGAACGTCGGAGCGTAGCGGAGACGGCCCCGAAGGGGCGAGGGCCGCAGGCCCGAGTAATCTCACGCCCTCCGCCAAACGAATAAAAGCCCCTTTTGGGGCTTTTATTGCTGTAGCCACAGAGGCACAGAGTACACGGAGGGCCGGCCTTTCCTTGAGACATTCCTGATTCTCTGTGATCTCTGTGCCTCTGTGGCTACATATCTTCTCTGCAAAAGCTCAGTTTTGGTCAAACCGCTTAAAAATCGTACTGAACTGCCCCCGTCCCTGGGTCATGCTCCGTAACTCCGTGGTGTAGCCCAGTAAACGGTCCAGGGCCACTTCGCAGGAGATGGTGGCGGTGTCCTGCCACTTCTCCGTATCCAGGATGACGCCGTGGCGCCCCTGCAGGTCGCCCAGGACCACGCCCAGGTTCTCCTCGGGCACCACCACCTCCACCGACATGATGGGATGCAGGATACAGGGACGGGCCTGTTGCACCGCCTTGTAACACGCCTTTGCGGCCGCGGCGCGCAGGGCGTCCGGGGTGGAGGCGCTGGCGAACAGTTCGACCTTTTCCACCCGGACCTGCAGGTCTTCCATGGGCGCACCCTCCATGGGACCACTGGCGAGGATCAATCCAACGCCTTTGCTGACCGCTTCGCTTTGCTCCGGGTTCAGGGAGTGTCCCTCGGGCACGATGCGGGGTTCCAGCAGCAGCTCGTTGCCGCTCCCCCGTTCCCGGGGGGCTACCACTACGGTAACGGCCGCCTTGATCTCGCCACCCTTGCCGGAAGGATCGGGCGGGGGTTGATAGAGCGCCTCCGCCTCCGCCTCCGCGGTCACCGACTCCCGCAGCGCCACGGCGGGGGTGCCGGTCCGCACCCGGAGATGAAATTCGCGCTCCAGGCGTTCCTTGACGATCTGCAGATGCAGTTCGCCCATGCCCCGCAACAGGCGCTGCCCGGTCTCTTTGTTCTCTTCCAGTTGCAGGGTAGGGTCTTCCTGCTGCAGCTTGTCCAGCACCTCCAGCAGTTTCTCTTCCTCCTCGCTGGAGAGGGGCTCGATGGCGAGGCTGATCACGGGGTCGCGCGTCTCGATTCTTTCCAGGGCAACCAGATGGCCAGGGTCGCAAAGGGTATCGCCTGTGGAGACATGCCGCAGTCCGGCAAGGAGTACGATCTGCCCGGCGATGGCTTCATCCAGTTTGCTTTTGCGGTTGGCGTCCAGGTCGAAGATACGGGCGGCATGTTCCTGGATATGTTCGCCATCCGGCCGCAGTACAGTCACCGCATCGCCCGGTTTCAGGCGGTTGCGGTAGATGCGCACGAATACGTGACGGCGTCCCTCCCACAGCTGTACCTTGAAGGCGAGTGCGACCAGGGGACCCTTGTCGCCGAGGATGATGGGCTCTTCCTCGCCGTCCTCGCGCAGCGCGATGGCGGGGGGACGGTCCAGGGGGGAGGGGAGGAGGCGGACGATGCCGTCCAGCAGGGGCTGTACGCCGAGGTTGCGCAGGGCGGAGCCGCCGAAACAGGGGTGCGCCTGTCCGCTCAGGGTGACCTGGCGCAGGGCCGCCCAGATCCGCCCGGGTTCCGGCTCCCGGCCTTCCAACACCTCATCCGCCAGCTGTTCGTCCACCTCCGCCACCGCCAGCAGCAGGCTTTCGCGCAGGGGGGCGAGGGCCTGCCAGGTGGCTTCATCGCACGGTTCCGACGCCACCGTTTCGCCGTGTTCCCCTGTAAAACGGAGCAGGGTACGGTCGATGAGGTGGACCACCGCCTGCTGTTCCGGCAGGGGAACGGTGACAGGCACCGGTTCCGCGCCCAGCCGCTTACGCATGCTCTCCATGGCATGGTCATAGTCGGCCCCCGGCCGGTCCATTTTGTTGATGAAAAAGAGGCTCGGCAGGTCGAAGCGGTTGCGCTGGCGCCACACGGTTTCGGTCTGGGGCTCCACCCCGCGCACCCCGTCGAGGACCAGTACACAGCCGTCCAGCACCCGCATGGCGCGCTCCACCTCGATGGTGAAGTCCACATGGCCGGGGGTGTCGATGAGCTGGATGGTGTGGTCGGACCAGGTGGCCCGGGTGACCGCCGAGGTGATGGTGATACCGTGGGACTGCTCTTCCGCGAGGTAGTCCATATGCGCGGCGCCGTCATGCACCTCGCCGATTTTGTAGGAGGCCCCGGTGTAGAAAAGGATCCGTTCCGTTAGGGTAGTCTTGCCCGCATCCACATGGGCGGCGATGCCGATGTTTCGGGTGTGGGACAGATCCGGGGCCTTGGACATCGCTCCTCCTAACATCCTGCGGATTCACGCAAACCGGGTCAGGGCAAGCCCGGCCTCGTAGGTATTATTCGATCCCTTTTTTTACCACAGAGGTCACGGAGAACACAGAGAGATTTCTTTCGGCTGCTCACTCCGTGATCTCTGTGTGCTCTGTGGCAACATCTTAATTCTTAAGGAATGCTAATCCCTTCTTCCTGCAACATGGAGACAAGACGGATCAGCGGCAGACCGATGAGCGAATTGGGATCGTCGCCCTCCATTCGCTCGAACAGCGCGATGCCGAGCCCCTCGGATTTGAAACTGCCGGCGCAGTTGTAGGGTTCTTCCGCGTCCAGATAGCGTTCGATCTGGGACGGCTCCAGCACACGAAAATGGACATGAAAGGGTTCGCAGATCACCTGGGAGCGCCCGGTTTCGGCATTCAGGAGGCACAGCCCGGTATAGAAGCTGATCCGCCGGCCAGACGCCTCAGAGAGTTGCCGCAGGGCGTTGTCCCGGTTGCCCGGCTTGCCGAGGATCTTGCCGTCGTTGCAGGCCACCTGGTCGGAACCGATAATCAGCGCGTCCGGATGGGCCGCGGCCACCGCCCGCGCCTTGGCCTGCGCAAGCCGCACCACCAGGTCCTGCGGCGCCTCCCCGGAAAGTGCGGTCTCGTCCACATCGGGTGAGGCGGTGGTAAAGGGAATTCCCAGGCGGGTCAGCAACTCCCGGCGGAAAGGAGAAGTGGAACCCAGTACGATCCGGGGACGGGAAGAGGTTTGCCTGCTCATAGTTATTCGTTATCAGAGTAGGGGTAATGGCCGGTTAGTGTAGCAGAAACCCCGTAGCTGCCGGAGTTCATGCGGAGCATTGAGTTTATCAAACATAGCACCGCATAAATCCAATACTTGATTAAAAAACAACAGCATAAGTTCGTGTCAATCTTGACAAGGGGCGGCTATCCCCGTAGAACGTCCGACTGCACAGATTTCATTTTCTCGAAAGGGTTGGGAAGCCGGTAGCAGGGGGATCATTTAGGCATGTCTGTAAGCAATCTGCTGATGGAAGGGGTGAACCTTATGCTGCTCGGCATGGGGATCGTGTTCGTATTCCTTGCCGTCCTGGTGCTGGCCATGAACCAGATGTCCCGTCTTGCACTCCGTATCGGCAGCGCCGAAAAGGCCGCCGAAACTTATGCCGCGGGTACACCTGCGACTGGCAGCGGGGGAGACAATGGCGAGTTGATCGCCGTTTTAACCGCCGCCATCAGCCGCTACCGCTCTAGACATAAATAGAGATCGTAGCGGCCGCCTGCGGGCGCCGAATTCCGACCGTTTCCAAAAATACGAATACAGAAGAAGCAAGATATGAGTGAAAAGAAACCACTGGGCATAACCGAACTCGTCCTGCGTGATGGCCACCAATCCCTGCTTGCTACCCGCATGCGGCTGGAGGATATGCTGCCCATCGCTGAAAAGCTGGATCAGGTGGGGTTCTGGTCACTGGAGACCTGGGGCGGCGCCACCTTCGACTCCTGTATCCGTTATCTGGGTGAAGATCCCTGGGATCGGATCCGCCAGCTCAAGGCGGCCATGCCCAACACCCCGCAACAGATGCTGTTCCGGGGCCAGAACATCCTCGGCTACCGCCACTATGCGGATGACGTGGTGACCGCTTTCGTGGAGCGGGCGGCGGCCAACGGCGTGGACGTGTTCCGCATCTTCGACGCCATGAACGACATCCGCAACCTGGAGACCGCAGTGAAAGCCACCCTGGCGGTGGACAAGCACGCCCAGGGCACCATGTCCTACACCGTGAGCCCGGTACACAACCTCGACTACTGGCTGGATATGGCCAAGCAGTTGGAGGATATGGGCTGCCACTCCATCTGTATCAAGGACATGGCCGGTCTGCTCAAGCCCTACGTCGCCTACGAACTGGTGACCCGGCTGAAAGAGAATATAACCATCCCCATCGCCCTGCAGAGCCACGCCACCACCGGCATGAGCACCGCCACCAACATCAAGGCGGCGGAGGCGGGCATCGATATGGTGGACACCTCCATCTCCTCCATGAGCATGACCTACGGCCACTCCGCCACCGAATCGGTGGTGGCGATCCTGGACGAGACGGAGCGGGATACGGGCCTCAACCTCCACCTGTTGGAGGAGATCGCCGCCTATTTCCGTGAGGTGCGCAAAAAATACGCAAAGTTCGAGGGCTCCCTCAAGGGCGTGGACTCCCGCATCCTGGTGGCCCAGGTGCCGGGCGGCATGCTCACCAACATGGAGAACCAGTTGCGGGAGCAGGGCGCCAGCGACAAGCTGGACGCGGTGCTGGAAGAGATCCCGCGGGTGCGTGAGGACCTCGGCTACATCCCGCTGGTAACCCCCACCTCCCAGATCGTGGGCACCCAGGCGGTGCTTAATGTGCTCACGGGCGAACGCTATAAATCCATCACCAAGGAGACCCAGGGGGTGCTCAAGGGTGAATACGGCGCCACCCCAGCGCCTATGAACATGGAACTGCAGCAGAAGGTACTGGAGGACGGGGAGGAGCCCATCACCTGCCGTCCCGCCGACCTGCTTTTGCCTGAGGTGGAAAAGCTCACCGAAGAGCTTGAGGCCCTCGCCAAGGAGAAGGGCATTGAGCTGTCCGAAAACGTGATCGACGATGTGTTGATCTACGCCCTGTTTCCGCAGATCGGGCTCAAGTTTCTGGAGAACCGCAACAATCCGGACGCCTTTGAACCCACCCCCGGCGCGGAACCGGAAGCCGCCGCGGCTCCTGCGGCGGCTGCCAGCGGCAGCGGTGGCGCCGAGTCCTACCATATCGTGGTCAACGGCACTGGTTATGATGTTATCGTCTCCGCGGGTGGCGCGATTACCAGTGCAACGCCCGTAGCGGCCGCTCCCGCTGCCGCCCCGGCGGCGGCAGGTGGCGCGAAGGTGGCCGCTCCGCTGGCCGGCAATATCTTCAAGATCAACGTCAAAGAGGGGCAGAGCGTTGCTTCCGGCGACGTGGTAATGATCATGGAAGCGATGAAGATGGAGACCGAGGTACGCTCCACTTCCGCCGGGACGGTTGCCTCCATCGCCGTGAAAGAGGGCGATGCGGTGCAAACTGGCGACACCCTGCTCACCCTGAGTTAACGGCATATGAGCGGAGCAGAAGCGTTATGGCACTCCATGGGGATTGCCAATATGAGCTGGGGCCAGGCCCTGATGATGGGTGTGGGCTGTATCCTGATCTACCTGGCGATACACAAGAAATTCGAGCCCCTGCTGCTGTTGCCCATCGGCTTCGGCGCCATCCTCAGTAACATCCCGGTGGCAGGGATTGCTGGGCCAAACGGCCTGCTGGGCTATATCTACCATGTGGGTATCGAAACCGGGGTGTTCCCGCTGCTGATCTTCATGGGGGTGGGCGCCCTGACCGATTTCAGCGCCCTGATCGCCATGCCGCGCACCCTGTTTCTGGGCGCGGCGGCCCAATTCGGCATCTTCGTGACCCTGCTGGGGGCCCTCTCCCTCAACTTCCTGCCCGGTTTTGAGTTTACCCTGGCCGACGCCTCCGCCATCGCCATCATCGGCGGCGCGGACGGCCCCACCGCCATCTTCCTGGCCTCCCGCCTATCGCCCGATCTGCTGGGGGCCATCGCGGTAGCCGCCTACTCCTATATGGCCCTGGTGCCCATTATCCAGCCGCCCATCATGCGCGCCCTGACCACCGAGAAGGAGCGGGCGGTGGAGATGCAGCAACTGCGCCCGGTCAGCAAGCTGGAGAAGATCCTGTTCCCCTTCACCGTGCTGCTGCTCACCATCCTGTTTTTGCCCTCCGCTGCGCCCCTGATCGGGATGCTGATGTTCGGTAACATCCTGCGCGAAACCGGGGTGGTGGAACGGCTGAACAAGGCGGCGCAAAACGAGATCATCAATATCGTCACCATTTTTCTCGGTCTGGCGGTGGGTTCCAAGCTGTCGGCGGAAAAGTTCCTGACGGTGGAGACCCTGGGCATCCTGGCTCTCGGCGCCTTTGCCTTCTGTGTAGGCACCGCGGCGGGGGTTTTGATGGGCAAACTGATGTACCGCATGAGTGGTGGCAAGATCAATCCCCTCATTGGCGCCGCCGGGGTGTCCGCGGTTCCCATGGCCGCCCGAGTAGTGAACAAGGTGGGTCTGGAGACCAACCACCACAACTTCCTGCTCATGCACGCCATGGGCCCCAACGTGGCGGGGGTGATCGGCTCCGCCGTGGCGGCAGGCGTCCTGCTGGCCGTGGTTGGGGGCTAACGGGCTGGGAGTCGAATTCCTGTAATCCCGCGCTTCCGCCGGAATTCCAACAAAATCCCCTAACCCCGTGAAGAGCAAAGTATTTTGACAGAAATGTGGGGGCGTAATATCATTGCGCGCTTATGTCGCCGCACTTGCCTGATTTCGTCGATCCGTGGCATTTTGCTGATATCGGCAAACGGATCTCCGGGTCCTTTGCACTGGAATCGCTGCCGCGTCTCGCGCCGCTCCTGATGGAGCCGCATGGAGAGGCGGTCTTTGAGCTGGCCTTTTCCCGCGATGAGCGAAAGCGGGCCCGTCTCGAAGGACAAATCCAGGCGGTCCTGACGCTACAGTGTCAGCGCTGCCTGGGTCCAGTGAGTTTACCAGTGGAGATGAAGTTCTCCCTGGTCGCCGTGCATGGGATCGAAGAGGCCGGGCAACTCCCGGACAGCGTGGATCCGCTGTTGATAGGGGAGTCGAAGATGCGCCTTGTTGAACTGGTGGAAGATGAGCTGCTGCTCTCTTTGCCACAAGTTCCCAGGCACGAGGCGGGTGAGTGCAGTGCGGCGGTGATCGAAAAACCGGATTGGGATTCGGCAGATGCGAAGGAGAAGGGCGAACCAGCCCCCAATCCCTTCGCGCAACTGGCGAATCTGAAAACGAACAGAAATACTGACTAACAGGAGCTTGAACCATGGCGGTCCAGCAAAACAGAAAAACCCCTTCCAAACGCGGTATGCGTCGTTCGCACGACGCCCTGTCTGCGGAAACCCTCTCCATCGACCCGACCTCGGGGGAGACCCATCTGCGTCACCACGTCAGCCCCGACGGTTTTTACCGCGGCCGTAAGGTAGTTGCAGGTAAAGACGAGTAACAGGCGGAGCGGGGCGCCTGGGCCGGTCCTGGTATCGCGCCCGCCCCGTACCTTACCGACAATCGCCTGCGTCATCATAAAAATTCATAACGGATGGCAACGTCTGACCGTATCACCATTGCACTCGATGCCATGGGGGGAGACCATGGCTGCGAAGTGGTCGTTCCGGCCGCGTTCGACTATCTCAGCAAGGATGCCGGGGTCGAGCTGATTCTGGTAGGCGACGAGGAGTCAATCCGGGCGCACTTCCCTAACGGCCAGGAACACGAACGGCTTCGCCTCCATCACGCCTCTGAGGTGGTGGCGATGGATGAGGCCCCTTCCAAAGCCCTGCGTGGAAAAAAAGACTCTTCCATGCGGGTGGCCCTCAACCTGGTAAAGGACGGAGTCGCCGATGCCTGTGTCAGTGCCGGGAATACCGGCGCCTTGATGGCCACCGCGCGTTTCGTGCTCAAGATGCTGCCGGACATCGACCGGCCAGCCATCATCACCGCCCTGCCCTCCATCGAAGGGCACACCTGGATGCTCGATCTGGGCGCCAACGTGGACTGTAACGCCGAGGCGCTGTTTCAGTTCGCCGTTATGGGCAGCGAACTGGTTGCCTCGGTGGATGATGTGGTGTCCCCCCGGGTGGGCCTTTTGAATATTGGTCAGGAAGAGATCAAGGGCAACGAACAGGTAAAGGTCGCCCATGAACTGCTGTCCGCCAGTTCCCTCAACTATGTGGGTTACGTAGAAGGGGACGACATCTACAAGGGCGGGACCGATGTGGTAGTGTGTGACGGTTTCGTCGGCAATGTATCGCTGAAAAGCAGCGAAGGGGTGGCCAAGATGATCACCCATTCCCTGAAAAAAGAGTTCAACAAAAACATCTTCACCCGTTTGGCCGGACTGATCGCGTTGCCCGCGCTCAAGCAACTCCGCCGCTCCATTGATCCGCGGCGCTACAACGGCGCCAGTCTGTTGGGGCTGCAGGGCATCGTCATCAAGAGCCATGGCGGCGCCGATGTGTTGGCGTTTGAGAACGCCATCGGCATCGCCAAGAAAGAGGTGATCAAGAACGTACCGGAACGGATTGCCCAAGGGGTGGAAGCACAGTTTATGAATAGGGGCGACGCATGAGCTATGCCCGCATAGCAGGTACCGGCAGCTATCTGCCGGAGAAGGTACTGACCAATCTCGACCTGGAAAAGATGGTCGACACCACCGACCAGTGGATTCGTGAGCGCACTGGTATCAGCAAGCGCCATATAGCCACTGACGGTGAAACCACCTGCGACCTGGCGGAACAGGCCGCTCGCCGGGCCATGGAGGCCGCCGGCAAAGGACCGGAGGATATCGATCTGGTCATCGTCGCCACCACCACGCCGGATCAGGTATTTCCCAGCACCGCCTGTTTGCTGCAACAGCGGCTCGGTATCGCCGGCTGCGCCGCATTCGACATCCAGGCCGTATGCACCGGATTCGTATACGCCATGGGCGTGGCCGACAAGTTTATTCGCGCCGGCGGGGTCCGTTCCGCCCTGGTGGTAGGGGCCGAGACCCTGTCCCGCATCACCGACTGGACCGATCGCCAGACCTGCGTCCTGTTCGGTGACGGTGCGGGCGCCGTGGTGCTGGATGCCAGCGACGAACCTGGCATTATCTCCACCCATCTCCATGCCGACGGCAATTATGAGGGCCTGCTGCGCGTTCCCGCAGGCGTCTCCAAAGGTTACGATCTGCTGCAGGAAGGCGGCGCCTACATGGAGATGAAGGGCAACGAGGTATTCAAGATGGCGGTCACCACCCTCGGCCGCATCGTGGACGAGACCCTGGAAGCCAACCAGATGGAAAAATCAGACGTGGATTGGCTGATCCCCCATCAGGCCAACATCCGCATCATCAACGCCACCGCGAAAAAACTAAGGATGCCCATGGATCATGTGGTGGTTACCGTGCACGAGCATGGCAACACCTCCGCCGCATCGGTTCCCCTGGCACTGGATACCGCCGTCCGCGACGGCCGCATCCAGCGTGGTGAAACCCTGCTGATGGAGGCCTTTGGCGGCGGCTTCACCTGGGGCTCGGTCCTCCTTACTTTCTAACATCTTTTCATCGCACAGTTTTTTGGAGACTCGCATGTTTAAAAACAACGAGATTGCTCTGGTCACTGGCGCCAGCCGGGGTATCGGTGCCGCGATCGCCGATGCATTGGGCACGAACGGCGCCGTGGTCATCGGCACGGCAACCTCAGAAGGCGGGGCTGAAGCAATCAGCAAACGCCTGCAGGATGCCGGGATCAAGGGGGAGGGGATGGTGCTGGATGTGTCCGATCCCGCCTCCGTGGAAGCGGTTATGGCCGCGATTGAAGAGAAGTACGGGACTCCTGGCATCCTGATAAACAACGCCGGGATTACACGCGACAACCTGCTGATGCGCATGAAGGAGGAGGAGTGGGAATCCATTATCCAGACCAACCTCACCTCCATCTACCGCGTCTCCAAGGCCTGCCTGCGCGGCATGATGAAGGCCCGCAAAGGCCGCATTATCAATATCGGCTCCATCGTGGGCGCCAGCGGCAATGCCGGACAGACCAACTATGCCGCCGCCAAGGCGGGTATGGTGGGCTTCAGCAAGTCCCTGGCCCGTGAGGTGGGTTCGCGTGGGATCACCGTCAACACCGTGGCCCCGGGCTTCATCGACACCGACATGACCCGGGAACTGTCGGAAGAGCAGCGCCAGGCCCTGTCCCAGAATATCCCATTGGGTCGTCTGGGCGAGGCCAGTGAGATCGCGCAAGCGGTTCTGTTCCTGGCCTCGGAAGGCGCCAGCTACATCACGGGCGAGACCCTGCATGTAAACGGCGGCATGTTTATGGGTTAGGATATTCCCATAAGTCACATATAACTTTAAGTATCGTTGTTAATTGATTGATATTACTAATATAATTATCGTATACATATCGCCAATGAAGAACAAATACATGCTTCCAACTTGGCGGTTTTGTGCATACAATACACCTCGATCGCCAAAGCGGTCATTCCTATAGAATCGGAGGAATACAAAAACATGAGCTCTGTTGAAGAACGAGTTAAGAAAATTGTTGTGGAACAACTTGGGGTCAAAGAAGAAGAGGTAACCTTGGAAGCCTCTTTTGTCGACGATCTGGGCGCTGATTCGCTCGATACCGTCGAACTGGTCATGGCTCTGGAAGAAGAATTCGAAACCGAGATTCCGGACGAAGAAGCTGAAAAGATCACCACCGTGCAGCAGGCGGTGAACTACGTTAACGAACACAGCTGATCAATCTCTGGCGATTAAACCGTTGGCCGCATTCATGCGGCCGATGCGTTTGCGCGTTGCATAAGTAATTCAAGGTATATCTCAGATGGCGAAGAGAAGGGTTGTGGTAACCGGGCTTGGTATGGTTGCCCCGGTCGGACACACGGTTGATGCGGCGTGGGAAAACATCCTGGCCGGGAAAAGCGGTATCCGCCCCATTACTCATTTCGACAACGCCGCCATGAGCGTCCGTATCGGCGGTCCCATCGTCGATTTCGACGTTACCGAGTACATCACGGCAAAAGACGCCAAGAAGATGGACCCGTTCATCCATTACGGGATGGCGGCCGGCATCCAGGCGGTGAAAGACGCCGGGATTGAAGTGACGGACGAGAACGCCAAGCGCATCGGCGTGGCCATCGGCGCCGGGATTGGCGGTATCCATACCATTGAGAACAACTACGACGCCTACCTGGAGAAGGGTCCGCGGCGCATCTCGCCGTTTTTTGTTCCGGCGGCCATTATCAATATGGTCTCCGGCAACCTCTCCATCATGCACGGCTTCAAGGGTCCGAACATCTCCATCGTTTCCGCCTGCAGTACCGGCGCCCACAACATCGCCGACGCCATGCGCATGATCCAGTACGGCACCGTGGACATGATGGTGGCCGGTGGCACCGAGATGGCCACGACCCCTATCGGCATGGGCGGTTTCGCCGCCGCACGGGCACTCTCCACCCGCAATGATGATCCGCAGCGCGCCAGCCGTCCGTGGGACAAGGATCGCGACGGTTTCGTTTTGAGCGACGGTGCCGGGGTGATCGTGATTGAAGAGCTGGAACACGCCAAGAAGCGTGGCGCCAAGATCTACGCCGAACTGGCCGGGATCGGCTGGAACTCCGACGCCTACCACATGACCTCGCCGTCACCCGATGGCTCCGGGGCCCGTGACTGCATGCTGCAGGCGCTGGAAGATGCCGGGGTCAATCCGGATCAGGTGGACTACATCAACGCCCACGGCACCTCCACCCCGGCCGGCGACGTGGCCGAGACCATGGCGGTAAAGGGCGCCTTCGGCGATCATGCCCACAAACTCTGCGTCAGCTCCACCAAGTCCATGACCGGCCACATGCTGGGCGCGGCGGGCGGCGCGGAAGCGGTGTTCACCGTACTGTCCCTGCGTGATCAGGTGGCGCCGCCCACCATCAACCTGGAAAACCAGGACCCCGAGTGTGATCTGGACTACGTGCCCAACACCGCGCGTGAAATGAAGATCGATATCGCCATCTCCAACTCCTTCGGCTTTGGCGGGACCAACGGGACCCTGGTGTTCCGACGCTTCCAGGACTAAACCCTTTCATTGGCATTTCCGTGCTGATCAACGGGAAACCTGCCACCCAACTGTCCGTTCTCGACCGCGGTTTTCAATATGGCGACGGGTTGTTCGAGACCCTCGCCGTCACCGCCGGCCGTCCCTGTCTCTGGGAGCGGCATCTAAAACGCCTTGAACTGGGCTGCCAGCGGCTGGGCATCCCCGTTCCCGATCCCGACCTGCTACTGGATGAGGCCCTGCGTGAGTGCGCCGGGCAGGCGCGGGCGGTGCTCAAGATTATGCTCACCCGGGGCGAGGGTGGCCGCGGCTACCGCCCCGCCGCCAACCCGACTCCCAACCGGGTCGTCTACTGTTCACCATGGCCGGAACACCCCTCACAGGCCGCGGAGCAGGGGGTTGTGGCGCGGCTTTGCGCAACCCGCCTGGGACGGGATGAGACCCTGGCCGGCATCAAACATCTGAATCGCCTGCCGCAGATCATGGCCCGGAGGGAGTGGGGTGATCCCGCCATCGCGGAGGGCCTGATGCTCGACCGCGAGGGACATGTGATCGAGGGGACCAAGAGCAATCTCTTTCTGCTGCGCGGCGGGGAACTCACCACCCCGGACCTTAGCGGCTGCGGCGTCGCCGGGGTGATGCGGGAACTGGTGCTGGAGACCGCCCCGAAGCTGGGCATCCCCGTCACCATACGCGATATTCCGGCTACGGAACTCGACCAGGCGGACGCCCTGTTCCTGACCAACTCCCTGATCGGCATCTGGCCGGTGCGCCAACTGAACGAACACAGCTACCAGCGCGAGGTAATAGATCGCCAACTTCGGCGCGAAGTGCAGCGCCTGGGCTTCGCGCCGCACGGAAACAACGGGTAACATCGCTCCATGCTACATCGCCTGCTGGGTACTTCGATCATTCTCCTGAGCGTCGCGGCCGCCTGGCTGATGATGGAGCTGCGCCATTTCGCCGAGACCCCGCTTCAGGTGCCGGAAACGGGGGCTACTTTCCTGCTGGAGCCGGGAACCTCTTTTAACACCATGGCCACCGACCTTGAGCGGCGCGGCTATATCAGCAACGCGCTCTACCTTCGGCTCATGGCGCGCTGGAACAATGTGGGCGGCAGGATCAAGGCGGGTGAGTACCGTATCGCGCCAGGAACCCGGCCAGAAGAGCTGCTGAACCTCCTGGTCGCGGGAAAGGTGGTCAGCTACAGCGTCACCCTGATCGAAGGCTGGACCTTCCGCGAGGCGCTGGCCGCGATCCAGCAACATGAAGCGGTCAAGGCCATCACCAGCGAACTGTCGGATGAGGAGATCATGAAACAGCTCGGGCGGGAGGGTGAACACCCGGAGGGGCGCTTTCTCGCCGACACCTACCAGTTCAACCGCGGCACCACCGATCTTGCCATCCTGAAACGGGCGGCCAGCGCCCTGGACCGGCTGCTGGAGGAGGAGTGGGAGGCGCGCGCCCCGGATCTCCCCTACAAAGCGCCCTACGAGGCCCTGATCCTGGCCTCCATCGTGGAAAAGGAGACCGGCCTGGCCAGCGAGCGGCCCGAGATCGCCGGGGTGTTTGTCCGCCGCCTGCAGAAAGGGATGAAACTGCAGACCGACCCTACCGTGATCTACGGCATGGGCGAACGCTACGACGGCAACATCCGGCGCCGTGATCTGAAAGAGGACACGCCCTACAATACCTATGTGCATACCGGCCTGACGCCCACGCCCATCAGCCTCCCGGGACGGGATGCGGTCCGCGCCGTACTGCACCCCAATGGGGGCAAAAGCCTCTACTTCGTGGCCAAGGCGGACGGCAGCGGCAGCCACCACTTCTCCGACACCCTGGAGGAGCACAACCGGGCGGTACGCAAATATCAGTTAAAAAAATGAGATAAATAAACAGTCATGAGCATCACCAGAGGAAAATTCATCACCGTGGAGGGGGTCGAGGGGGCCGGCAAGAGCAGTAACCTCGAGTTCATCCGCCTGCTGCTCGAAGAGGCGGGCAAGGAGGTGCTGTTCACCCGGGAACCCGGCGGCACCCCCCTGGGCGAAGAGGTGCGGCAGCTCCTGCTGGGACACAAACACACGGGCATGGCGGACGATACGGAGCTGCTGCTGATGTTCGCCGCCCGCGCCGAACATCTGGAGCAGAAGATCCGTCCCGCCCTGGAGGCCGGGATCTGGGTACTCTGTGACCGCTTCACCGATGCCTCCTACGCCTATCAGGGCAGTGGGCGGGGCATCGACAAACAGCGCATCCGCACCCTGGAGGAGTGGACCCAGTACGGTCTGCGGCCCGACCTGACCCTGCTGCTGGACCTGCCGGTGGCAATCGGCCTGGAGCGGGCGAACAAACGCTCGGCGCCGGACCGTTTCGAGAAGGAGAAGGCCGCCTTTTTCGAAAAGGTGCGCAGCGGCTACCTGGAGATCGCCTGGAACGAGGCGGACCGGGTCAAGGTAGTGGATGCCTCCCGCCCGCTGTTTGAAGTACAGGCCGCCATCACGAACCTGATCCGGGAGTTTCTGGAGGCCTAATTGTCCGAACAACCCCATACATTCAGCCTCTACCCCTGGCTCCAAGAGGCCTGGGACCAGATCCAGCAGATCCGCCGCGAGGATCGTCTGCCCCATGCGCTGCTGCTCACTGGTGGCGAGGGCATGGGCAAACGCTGCTTCGCCGAGGCGCTGGCCCACTCCCTGCTGTGTGAGTCGCCGGACGAGACGGGCGTTCCCTGCGGCCAATGCCGCGGCTGTCAGCTGTTCCGCGTGGGCAACCATCCTGATTTTCAGCAGATCGTGCCTGAGGAGGAGGGGAAGGAGATCCGAATCGACGCCATCCGCGAGTTTACCAGCAAGGAGGGACTCACCTCCCACGCCGGCGGCTACAAGCTGGTCCTGATCGAACCGGCCGACCGCATGAACCGCTATGCGGCCAACAGCCTGTTGAAGACCCTGGAGGAGCCGGTGGCCCGCACCCTGATGATCCTGATCACCGCGCGCCCGACCTATCTGCCCGCCACCATCCGCAGCCGCTGCCAGCAGTTCGCCCTGGCGTCACCAAAGGAGGAGGTCGCCCTGCAGTGGCTGACAGGGCAATTGAGCGAGGGGGATCCCAAGGTGCTGCTGCACCTGGCCAACGGCGCGCCCCTGAACGCCCTGCGCCTGGCCGATCCCGAGATCCTCTCCCGGCGGCGGCAGATGCTGAAGGAGTTTCACGCCCTGCTGGAGCAGCGGGAAGATCCCATCGCCGTGGCCGGACGCTGGGAAAAGGATCCGGCCCAATCCGTACAGTGGCTCGCCGGCTGGATTCAGGACATGCTGCGGCTGAGTGCGGCCCCTGAACCTCCGTTTCTGACCAACCCGGACCAGAAAGAGACCTTGCAAGCGCTGGCGGAACGGCTGGACACGAGCCGTCTGCACCAGATGATGAGCCGTACCCTGGAAGTAAACCGCGCCCTGGACAGCACCCTCAATATGCGCCTGGTTCTGGAATCCCTGCTGCTTGATTTTACGGCGTCAAAAGTGGCATAAGACCGGGGATGGGTATATCTTAACGGGTAGACAGAGGAGCAAGCCGCAATCATGCAACCAACGAATCTTACTGGCGGGCGCCAGGGCATACTCTCCCTCACCATCAAGGACAAAAATGCCCTGTACGCGGCCTATATGCAGTTCGTGAAGAACGGCGGTCTCTTCATCCCCACCAACAAGGAGTACAAGATTGGGGAAGAGGTGTTCATGCTGCTCACCCTGATGGAAGAGATGGAGCGCATCCCGGTGGCGGGCAAGATCATCTGGATCACCCCCAAGGGCGCCGTAGGCAACCGGGCGGCGGGCATCGGCGTCCAGTTCAGCGACCAGGACGGCGGCGTGGCGCAGAAAAAGATCGAGACCTATCTGGCCGGCGCCCTGCAGTCGGAACGCCAGACCCACACCATGTAATTCGCGGCGGGGCGCACACCAAAAGCGCCTGCCATCACCACCTCCCTTAGTTTTTATGCACTCCATGAACGGACTTGTAGATTCCCATTGCCATCTGGATCGCCTGGATCTGGAACCCTTTGACGGCCGTTTCGAGCGGCTGCTTGCGGCTACCGCCGAAGCGGGAGTGGAGCAGATGCTCTGCGTCTCCATCGACCTCGAAAACTATCCCGCTATGCTGCAACTGGTGGAGGCGTACCCGCAGGTGCTCCTGTCCGTGGGTGTGCACCCCAACGAGGAGCATCGGCGCGAACCGGAAGCAGGGGAACTGGAGCGGCTCGCCGCCCATCCGAAAAACGTCGCCATCGGCGAGACCGGGCTGGACTACTTCCGCAGCAGTGGCGAACTGGAGTGGCAGCGCCTGCGCTTTCGCCGCCACATCGCCGCCGCCCGGGCCTGCAACAAACCCCTGATCATCCATACCCGCAACGCCAGGGAGGACACCCTGCGGATCATGGAGGAGGAGGGCGCCGACCGGGTGGGCGGGGTAATGCACTGCTTCACCGAGGACTGGGCGACGGCGTCCCGCGCCCTGGCGATGGGGTTTTACATCTCTTTCTCGGGTATCGTCACCTTCCGCAACGCGGAGGATCTGCGGCAGGTGGCGGCGAAGGTGCCGGAAGAGCGGCTGTTGATCGAGACCGACGCCCCCTATCTGGCACCGGTTCCGCATCGGGGCAAACCCAATCTACCCGCCTATGTGGGACATGTGGCTGAGTGCCTGGCGGAGGTGAGGGGTACTAGCGCGCAGGAGATCGCGGATCTGACCCGGGAAAACTTCCAGCGCCTGTTTAATGCCGGGAACTGAATTCAACCGTCTTTCGACAGTTTCAAACGATCACCGAAGATACGCCCGGTGATCCCACGGCGGCTCCGATCCAGCCACTCCTTCCGCTCCCTCAAAATCTTGCGGGTCAGGCTGAGCAACGAGTTGATGGAGGGGGTATGCACAATATCCAGGCGCAACTCCTCCTGCTCTTTCGGTGAAGGCCAGGGACCGCCCTTGTGCTTGCGCATAAATTTGCGGATCTGGGCATGCAGGTTATTGCGCAGTTCGATGACCACCTCCAGCTCCGCAGCCTTCGGCTCCTTGCCGGCAAACTGGGTGACCAGATACTCGGCCCGTTCCCGGGTGACCAGGCCGATCTGAACACAATCCTCAAGCAGCAGCTTCTGGACCGGCTTGCGCTCCGCCGCCAGCTTCTTGGTCATATCCAGTTCGTCCTTTTTTTCCGGAATCTCCTTGGCGGCTGGAGATTTGCGTCCCTTGGGTTTCTCCTCCGCGGAGTTCTCTACGGGTTGTTGGCTCTCCTTCAATTGTTCCGCCGCGGCTGCAGGGGCAGGGGAGGCGGATGATTTGCGCAACTCCTGCTCCAGACGGGCGATGCGCTCATCCAGCAGCCCGGAAAGCGCATCTACGCCGAGCCGTTTCCGCGCCAGCTGTGCCAGAACATCCTTTTTAACATCCTTAATCGCGGCGTTAATCCGGTCGAGATCAGCAATTTGCAGCATGGTGCATAGCAGCATCACGCGGCCCGCAACATTGCTCTCTACCGTTTTTTCCAGTGACTCGCTCATGAATATTCCGAATTTAATAATTTTTCTATTTATTGCTACTGGATTTTAGCGTCCGATCATGCCGGAACTTTATATCTTAACCGCCCGTTTTTAATCAAAAAAGTGCCATTTACAGGTTGAAAACCGCCCGCAAATGAGTAACTCTAGCCTCTTAATTACCACAAGTGGAAGGTGGAATTATTATGACTGCTGGAAAAACGAAACTGAGAACCGCCGTCCTTTTGGGGGCCGTAGCCGCGTTGCTTACAGCTCCTGTATTCGCGGGTCCGGACTTCACCCCCATACAGAAGAAAGTGTTCAAACCCAAGACGAATCCGGGACTCGCTCTGAATCGCGATCTTGAGGTCAGTTCCATCAGCATGGTCCCGCAGAATCCGGTTGCCGGAAAGAATGTGATGTTCACGTTCAAAGTAACCAACAAAGGCGCGGTCAAGACACCAAAGGCCGAAACGCTGGCCACATTCTGGGACACCCAGGGCGGTAGCGACTGGGGGCAATTTTCCGTCGCCACCCCGGAGATCCCGGAACTCCAGCCGGGTCAAGAGTTCACCTTTCAAACCCATGTAACCTTTATCACCATGGGTGATTCCGCTGGCGTGGAATTGAAAGTGGACCGCTTCAACAAAATCAGCGAAATTGACGAGACGAATAATGAAAAGCGTCACTTTTTCAGCGTGACCTGCAAACCCGAACTCTCACCCTATGACTACCGAAAACCCATCCCAAACCCAGCAATTGTAACGACGCTCCCCAACCAGGAAGTAACGCACCACATTGCGGTGTACAACAACAGCTGGTGCCAATCCCAGGCCACCACCATGAGTGTCGGCTGTGACGAGAAATGGCCAATCACGATACAGATACCGCCGATCAACGGCCGCCAGAAGATCGAACTACCGATTTCGTTGAAATGGGACACTGCCGGCATGAAGACCTGCAAAGTGAAAGTGGACGAGCCCAACACTATCGTAGAATCCATCGAGACCAACAACGAAGGAGAATTCAAGGTGTCGGTCGCCCCCAACGCATGGCCCAAGCCATAGGTAAAATCCGATAACAGAAAATAGGGCGCTGCTACGTGAAATCTGGAGGATCGCACGGAGCTTTTCCCTGTGGATTTCAAATCTGCAGAAACAATCATCGTGTCAAAACGTAATTAACGGGTTTGATCCCAAAGCGCCCGGAGAAAAGGATGTTGAAAATCACCATTTCGACAACCCCAGCCTGGGACCGCCCTATATGTAATTGCGCATAATATATAAGAAGAAACATACTAAATACGCTTATATTGCAGTAAAAGAGAGATGTATCGCCAATCACTCTTGTAAAGATCTCTTTCCGCAAACCATTTAAAAAAAGAACCAAGATAATAAAAACCATTGCCATAAGCGATTTCCGCTTTTTTAAACCAATACGCATTATTAGGCTTGTTTAGTAAATCCATTCCCTTTGCATAAGTCCTGCACATATCTGCACGCATAATGCAGAGCTCTCTTTTCTCTGTATTATTCATGCGACCAACCTCAAATTAGTTTTCTCTGGATGCCGGTACCATGCCGGGGGTAGGGCGGGGCGCACGAAGATCTCACGTTCTCTAGTAATCTGAGGAAGCCTAGTCACCTCGCAAGGATTGGAAATATCTAACCCAAGAGCTCTGAGACGTCTTTTATGCTCATAAAACTGGCTTCGCCCCATCGTCTGTTTTAGGTTCTGTCCATGTAGCCAAGCCAATGCATAACCTTGAGTAGCATTAGCTGACTGGCGAGAAGTAACAATACCTTTTTCAAGTAACTGATCTGCGATGGTTTCATAATCTACAGTTGCCATTTCTACTCTCTCCACTATTTCTTCTATATCGTTCAGGTATTCGTAAAAATCAATCTCACTTGCTTCACCGTAAAAACAGAGATTTTTCCGCTTCAAAAATGCGTTTTTGAACTCTTTTTCTACCCTGACAATGCCATACTGTTCGCAGTACTCGATCAAATTTTCGAGATAATCCAAATCTTCTTTTATCAGCTGTTTCTTTTGACCTTTCGTTAAATGCTCTCTAAGTTCATAGGCTTTGTTATAGGCTTTCAAATACCAAAGCGTACTGCGTCTTGCCCAATCAACAGTTTGGCCATTGGAATAGAGTTGAGGATGTTTCCCTTTACCGATTGACTGGGTGGAGAGGGCGCGGATAAATGGAAGCTCATTATCTGGACCCACCTCGAGGTTTTCAGTCCAATCTACACGCTGAAATCTGGCGCCGTTCCCTACTCGATGTGCCTTTTGACCATCCTTTCCCTGTTGCCAGGCGAAACGAGTGTTTTTCGTGAAAGGAGGAAGATCAAAACCATCGAGAATGGCGTTATAAACCCCTATAGCCTCATCTAGCATCCTAAGACCAAAAAGATTATCCAAACGGTGCCAACGGGAAGGGTTGCCATCTACAGTAACTGAGAAGCCATCACAGCGGATTGAGAGCTTCGAGGAATAGGACCCCTCCAGTCTTTTCATATTTGGGGACTCGCGGAGCCGCTCGCCGGTCTCAAGATCGACCGCACAGATCATCTCATCACCGACCAAGGGCAAACCGCCCTCCGGGTGTGTCTGAGTAACCTTCAGCCAATCAATGAAACGCACCAATTAACCCCTTGTTCTATGTGGGTAATGGGCTAAAAAGTCCGGAAGTCCGGACTAAGTTCGGGTGTAACAGGACACCGAACTGGCATTACCTGAAAACCTGTCAATACCCATATATGGGCAATTTGACCATACACGGATGGGTAACTCAACCACTGGTGGGCAAAAACGTATGCTAAAAAGGTCTTCGGTGGGGCTTCAAATACCCATCAGAGAGGCATTAAGCCGAATATAAGGAGGTCTAAATGGACATTGGTAACAGATTAAGACGAATAAGAACCCAGCAAAATCTAACAGCAAAACAGCTCTCAGAGCTTTCTGGGGTACCCGAGAAAACAATCTATAGAATTGAAACGGGAGAGGTAAAAGATCCAAAACTTTCAAGTATTGAGCCATTAATCCTGACTCTAAACTGCTCAGCAGATGAACTATTATTCGACAGAGATAAATTTACGGATTTATCCAAATTAAGACAGGAATTTGCTCAAGCAACACAAATGAGTGAACACCACCTTTCACTACTCATAGAATTAGTTAGGGTTTTCAATCTGGGTGTCAGCTTCGAAAATTACCTAGGAGAACAAATGGAGGCCGGCAACGTCCTAAAAATAAAGAAGTAAGAAAGGAAGAGGGCGGCTACTAAGATAGTAACCGCTTCGCGGGTTACGCTCTGCTTACTCCTAAGTAACTAATTAATTCTATGGATCGCTCCCCGGGTTTTAATACCGTTTCCATTTTCTATATATTGCACCCGTTCTAATTTTTTATAACTGTAAAACGCCTGCTTTCTACTTGCAGGGAAGGCTCTTCGGTAACCTTACTGTAATTTTTAATCTCCGACTTCGTCATCACATCAAATAATTGATGTATCGTCTGAACCCCAATCTCTGCTTGTTTAGCTGACTCCGTCAATCGAAACGCAGCCAATATAAACATATTTCGCTTAATCAGATCTCCACGTCCTTCTGCTATTGCAGCGTACGCCAATGAATATTCTTTTAATAAATCTATTTCATGAACAACGGCCATAAATGAATCAGAGTCTTTTTCTGACACAACCACCCCCTGTAGTTAATGCAATTTTCGTAACGTCACGTATTCACACAATCCATTACGGCCGCGCGGCCCCTGCGGTTCCGTGCGGCCGTAATGGATGACGTTCATACGATACGCAAAATCTGTTGTTCACAATCCTTGTTCAGTTGCTGGATTTCAAGCTCCAGCTCTTTTATACGATTTCTAAGTGCGCTTATTTGCTGATAAAGAAAGGTGATCGAGTGAATAGTGCCAGGAGCAATCCCATTACGTGTAAACCCTGGAGGGAAGATATAGCCGCTGTGGACCTCCCAACCTTTCCAGTTGCTCCAGGGAACATACCCGGCGAGAATGGCCATCAGCTTCACCGCAGCAACATTCGGTTTCCGATCAGATAACCACCGACGATAGGTTTCAGGTGAGACACCACACATCTGAGCAGCTTCCTCATTCGTATACCTGCACCGAAATTGAAGTTGCGGCAGGGTGGTCAAATCGCCCAGGAAAGCGGCCTCTAAAAAGCTGCTGTCATAGCTCATAGTGCGCACCAGTACTGGGCTAAAGCCATTTCCCGCCCTATACCATATTGCGCATAATATATAA
>JBNKPL010000010.1:0-34154 GCA_050295355.1 Sedimenticolaceae bacterium | reverse complement strand
GGTCGCGCACCACCTCCATCTCGTACTCTTTCCAGCCCAGGGCGGACTCCTCAATCAGCAGCTCGTTGGTGGGCGACAGGTCCAGGCCGCGCTCGCAGATCTCAACGAACTCTTCCTTGTTATAGGCAATGCCGCCGCCGGAGCCGCCCATGGTGAAGGAGGGGCGGATAATGGCGGGGAAGCCGATACTGGCCTGCACCTGATGCGCCTCTTCCATACTGTGGGCGATGGCGGAACGGGGCATATCGAGGCCGATCTTCTTCATCGCCTTGCGGAACAGGTCGCGGTCCTCCGCCTTGTCGATGGCCTCGCGGGAGGCGCCGATCATTTCCACGCCGTACTTTTCCAACACCCCTTCGCGCACCAGATCGAGGGCGCAGTTGAGCGCGGTTTGTCCGCCCATGGTGGGCAGCACCGCGTCGGGACGTTCCTTCTCAATGATCTTGGCTACGGTCTGCCAGGTGATGGGCTCGATGTAGGTGGCGTCCGCCATCTCCGGGTCGGTCATGATGGTGGCCGGATTGGAGTTCACCAGGATGACCCGGTAGCCCTCCTCCCCCAGCGCCTTACAGGCCTGGGCCCCAGAGTAGTCAAACTCACAGGCCTGGCCGATCACGATGGGACCGGCGCCGATGATCAGGATGCTTTTTATGTCAGTACGCTTTGGCATGTCTTTCTCAGTGCGGCGTGCAGAGTGCGAAGTGCGGAAAACCCGCTCCAGCGCACTCCGCACCCCGCACTTCGCACTTATTACACATTAGGTTCTCGTTCGTTCATCAGATCGATGAAGTGATCGAACACCGGCGCTACGTCGTGGGGTCCGGGGCTCGCCTCCGGGTGGCCCTGGAATCCAAACGCGGGTCGGTCGGTGCGATGGATACCCTGTAGGGAGCCGTCGAACAGGGATTTGTGGGTGGCGCGCAGGTTGTCCGGCAGGGCCGACTCGTCCACCGCAAAGCCGTGGTTCTGGCTGCTGATCATCACCGTCTTCGCCTCCAGATCCTGCACCGGGTGGTTGGCGCCGTGGTGGCCGAACTTCATCTTTACGGTTTTGGCGCCACTGGCCAGGCCAAGCAGCTGGTGGCCAAGACAGATGCCGAACACGGGCATGCCTGTGTCCAGTATCTCCCGGATGGCGCTGATGGCGTAGTCACAAGGCTCGGGATCGCCCGGACCGTTGGAGAGAAACACACCGTCGGGTTTCATGGCCAGCACCTCGCTGGCCGGTGTCTGGGCCGGCACCACGGTGATGCGGCAGCCGCGATCCACCAGCATGCGCAGGATATTGCGCTTGATGCCGTAGTCGTAGGCCACCACATGCAGGGGCAGCTGTTCGTTGATATCTTCCGTCACCTCCGGATGGCCATGCTCCAGGGTCCAACTGCCCTCCAGCCACTCGTAGGGGGCATCCACGGTGACCTCCTTGGCGAGGTCCATCCCCTTCAGGCCGGGGAACCCTTGGGCCGCGGCCAGGGCGGCCGCCTCGTCGAGGTTGTCGCCGGCCACGATGCAGCCGCTCTGGGCGCCCTTTTCGCGCAGGATGCGGGTCAGCATACGGGTATCGATATCGGAAATGGCCACCACGCCGTTTTCGCGCAGGTACTCGTCCAGCGGCTGCCGGTTACGCCAGTTGCTGGCCAGCAGGGGCAGATCGCGGATAATCAGCCCGGCGGCGTAGATGGCCCGGGACTCCTCATCCTCGCCATTGGTGCCGGTATTGCCGATATGGGGATAGGTGAGGGTGACGATCTGCTTGCAGTAGGAGGGATCGGTAAGGATCTCCTGATAGCCCGTAATGGCGGTATTGAAAACCACTTCACCGACCGTCTGACCATCGGCCCCGATCGACTCACCCCGGAATACGGTTCCATCCTCCAGGACTAAAAGAGCAGATTTTCTCAAGAAATCAGTCCCCTACAGGCATGCTGAACCGGACAGGCCCACCGGGACTGCCCAAAATCAGATTATTTACACAGGGAGCGGCTTTGCAGGAGCGCTACACCGCTGACCGGGGGAATTCTACTTGATTCCGAGGGATGATGTCCACGGTATTAGGACCTGTTAGCAAACCCTGGTAAAAATCCCCCTCCCCGCCTCCAGAATAGGGCGGGATTGCATACCACCACACCTGCCCTTATATACTTGGCAACACTCCAACTTTCCGACCAAGAAACAGACCATGGCCGAATCACCCTATATTGTCGAAGTCACCGCGGAAAACTATGCCCCGGTTGTATTGGAAAGCCCGCTGCCAGTGCTGGTGGATTTCTGGGCCGAGTGGTGCCAGCCCTGCAAAATGCTGATGCCGGTGCTTTCGCGGCTGGCGGAGGAGTACCGGGGCAAATTCATTCTGGCCAAGATCAACACCGAAGAACAGCGGGAGCTGGCCGCCCAGTTCGGCATCCGCAGCATCCCCACGGTTAAGCTGTTCCAGGGGGGCAAGCCGGTGGATGAGTTCATGGGCGCGCTGCCGGAGGCGGAAATCCGCGCCTTTCTGGATAAGCATATCCCCCGGGAGTCGGACAACCTGGTGGCCCAATCCAACCAGCGGCTGCTGGAGGGCGATGTGGAGGGGGCCATGCAACTGGCGGAAGAGGCCGCGCGCTCCGATCCGGAAAACCCGCGCACCCTGATCGCCTATGCCCGGCTCAAGGCGGCGCTGGGCGACCGGGAAGAGGCCGAGACGGTGCTCGATTCACTGCCTGCCGATGTGCAGGCGTCACCGGAACTGACGGGATTCCGCGCCCAGCTGCGGTTTGACCGCCTTGCGGAGACCGGACCCGCCCCGGATGAGCTGGAACAACGCATCAACACCGATCCGGCGGACAGCGAGGCGCGCTACTACCTGGCGCTCAATCTGATCGTGGAGGGTGAATACGAGCAGGCCCTGGAACACCTGCTGCAACTGATGCAAAAAGACCGCGCCTACGGGGACGACGCCGGCCGCAAAGGGATGCTGGAGGTGTTCGAGATCCTGGGCGAAGGCAACGAACTGGTCAACCGATTCCGCAACCGAATGTTCAACGCTTTGCATTAAGCCCGTCAGAACAGAGGGGAAAAACGGCCTGCCCCCTCCCGATACGGCGGCAGGGTTGAACTATCGGAACACCCGTTGCAGGGTTTTTGTCATCCAGCCCTTCTCAAAGGCGGGCATCCGCTCTTTCGCCGCCGAGACATAGTTCATATCTTCATGGGTAATGTGGTTGATCAACCAGTCCTGAAGATCGTCCAGCAGATCCCGCGCCACATCGTCACCGTCCGACATGCGCGCCTGATACCCGGCGACCTGCGCCGCGAAACGTTCATGACTCTTCTTGTGTTCATCGAAGTATTCATACTCCGCCTGCTCCTGCAGGGACTCTTCAAAGGCGAAGTGACATAGCGTGTAGTCCACCAGATCTTCCAGTACCTCCTCTACGGCAGCACTGTCATCTTCCTGGATGGCATCACGCAGTTGGTTGATGTAGTGAACAATTCTGTGGTGTTGAGCATCAATGACCTGGATGCCGGTATTCCACTTATGATCCCATGTGACATATTGCATCTATAAACCCTCTCTGGGTACTCCTGTGTTCCAATCCGACATGCCTGGTAAACGCATGCGGCCCTCTACTTCTTATTTTCTTTTTTACTACCCAGCAAAAAACTGATTTTATCCCTTATCGCCGTTACCATTTGATGAATTCCCTGGGCGCGCATCCGGTTTGTTTGTTTTTTGCAAACTGCTTCACAGTTTAGACCAGGTGGTCAGGAGGTAAATAGCCGCGCACAACCGGCGGGAGCGCATGGTGATTTCCCGTTTTCCCGCGCGCATGCCAGAATGACCGGTCACACCAGCCGCATACCTTTACCCCATGGACATTTCCGTCATCATTCCCACCCACAATCGAGCGCAGCTGCTCCCGCGGGCCCTGGATTCGGTCCTGAATCAAACCCTGCCGCCGAAAGAGGTTATTGTTGTGGACGACGGCTCCACGGATGGAACCAAAACGTTGTTATCGGAACGGTATCCCCAGTGCATCTACCTGCAACAGCCCAACCGCGGGGTAAGCAGCGCCCGTAATCACGGCATCAACACAGCCACGGGCGAGTGGATCGCTTTTCTCGACTCGGACGACGAGTGGCTGCCGGGCAAACTGAAGGCGCAACAGTCGGCGATCATGGCGGAGCCGGATTGCCGGATCTGTCACACGGAGGAGATCTGGATCCGCAACGGCCGCCGGGTCAACGCCATGAAGAAGCACGCCAAGGGCGGCGGCCATATCTTCCTGAACTGCCTGCCGCTGTGCGTCATCTCCCCTTCCTCGGTGCTGATCCACCACTCCCTATTCAATGAGATCGGCTGGTTCGATGAGACCCTGCCGGCCTGTGAAGACTATGACCTCTGGTTACGGATATGCGCCCATTATTCGGTAGCTTTTGTGGAGGAGCCGCAGATCATCAAATACGGCGGCCATGAGGATCAGCTCTCCCAACGCCACTGGGGCATGGACCGTTTCCGCATCCAGGCCCTGCGGAAACTACTAGACACCACGAAACTGCCTGACCACTACCGCAAGGCGGCCATTCAAACACTGACAAAAAAAGTGGAAATCCTGGCCAACGGCGCCCGCAAAAGGGGAAAACAGGAAGAGGCGGAGCAATATCTCGCAGTACGGGATCAATACGGCGAATAACCAACATTTAGTCTCAAGAAATATCTAAACAGGCCGACGAAACTAAAAGTTGATTTGAAAGCGGCTTTTATTTCGGAGAACCGCCATGAAAGCAAGAACCGGCACCTTTACCGTGCGGCTTAAAATGGGATTATCCATCGCTGGCATTTTCCTGCTGGTTATGGCGGGCCTGATGGAGTACTCCTACCTCTCCGACCGGAGCAAAAACCTGGATCTAGCAGTGACCCAGGTCAAGGGAATGAACAACTTCTACTTCGACTCCCTCAATACCCTGATGCAGGCCGACGAAGGCATGGAAGAGCGGGACCTGCTGCGCGATAAGATGCTGGAACTGCCTGGGGTGGTCGATGTACGGGTATTGCGCGGCAAGGAGATCATGAGGCAGTACGGTGAAGGACGTGCCTATGAGCGCGTGGAGGACGATCTGGACCGGCGCGCCCTGGCAGGGGAATCGATTCTGACGATTGAGGAAAAGGATGGCGCCCGCCTGATCACGGTGCTCGAACCCTACCTTATGAGCGAGAATACCCGCGGCACCGACTGCCTGGAATGCCACCGCCGCGCCAAGAGCGGTGATGTTGGCGGTGCGGTACGCCTCACCTATTCCCTGAAATCCACCGACGAATTGTTCGTTGCCGGACTGTGGCATAAATTCGGGATCACCAGCGTTTTCTTTGCCCTGGGTATCGCAGTATTGATGTGGCTGATGAACCGCCTGGTGGTCATCCCGGTGAATCGTATGAAAGAGCGTCTGAAGGACATCGCCACTGGTGAAGGCGATCTGACCCAGACCCTGGAGCAAACCAGTGCCGACGAGTTCGGTGAACTGGCCAACTGGTTCAACCAGTTCGTATCCAAACTGCGCGGCCTGGTCGGGGATATCAGCCAGTATGCCGGACAGCTGACCGATGCATCGGAGGACATGAACAATGTGATCCACCAAATCGGCGCCAGCACCGCTGAGCAGCAATCCAAAACCGACCAGGTTGCCCATGCGATGCAGGAAATGAACACCATGGTGCAGATGGTGTATGCCAACGCGGTGGACGCATCCAGCGGAGCAGCCGAATCCAAGGAGCGGGCCGGAGAAGGCAGCGCGGTGATCGGCGACACCATTCGCACCATCGGCGGACTGGCCGAGGCCGTGGAAAAAGCGGAATCCGTCGTTCAGCAGGTAAGCGACGAAAGCAATAACATCACCGTGGTACTGGATGTTATCCGAGGCATTGCCGAACAGACCAATCTATTGGCATTAAACGCCGCCATTGAGGCGGCGCGCGCCGGCGAGCAGGGCCGCGGTTTTGCGGTGGTAGCCGACGAGGTACGCACCCTTGCCGAACGCACCCAGCAATCGACCCAGGAGATTCAAAAGATGATCGAAAGCCTGCAACAGGGTGTCTCCGGGGCCGTGGAGGTGATGGTGCACGGCAAGGAACAGGCGACCCTGAGTGTTGAGCAGGTGGGCAAGGCGGGTGAATCACTGAATGCAATCACCACCTCGATCGAATCCATCTCCAGCAAAAACCGGCAAATCGCCGAGACGGCCGAGGCCCATCGTGCAGTGAGTGACGACATCAACAACAGCGTGTCCGAAATCAGCGAAATGGCCGGGCACACCGCCTCGGAAACCCAGGAAATGACCAACGCCAGTGAGCGGCTGGCGCAGATGGCCGAAGACCTGAAGAAGATGCTGGATCAATTCAAGGTGTAACGGAGGGCGTCAGCCTGTTTCTCACCATCTCCAGTTCGGAACTCTCCTTCCGGGAACGCCCACATCAGAAATGAGGTGTTTCCGATTTAGGAAGTAACATCCTCCGCGCCCAGGCCCTAAGCAACGAAAGCGCCCAGTGACGCCTGCGATAATGATATGGAATTTCGCTACTTCGGGAAGAGGGATAAAACCATAATGCACTTAAGTTTTTTATCGGCGAAAAATGGAGTGTAATTACCGCATCTCTAGCGTGCTGGAAATCCCACAGGTAGATCCTGGACTTAGAGACTCAACACCATAATTTCCACACCCAAGACATGGAACGGTCGCTGACTTCTCAATAGAGGCAGACCGTGAAAAAGATCGATTCTGTTCACTTCGTTAATGCACTTGCCGAACTCACCAGCCACAATGACAGGGAAATCATCGAGAGGAGCTTGCTGGAAACCCTGAGCGAATATCATGGGGCGGAAGAGTATTGGCTCTACCAGGTTTTGACCATCCAGCCCGAACTGTCACTTGGCCTTCTCGCCTATGCCGCCGAAGGGCGAATTGTGGTGTCGGAACATGCCGTAAAACAGCAACTACCGGACCAGATCACTCAAAATGTGGCGGAAGCGATTCTGGAGGCAAAGGTGACGGTGGCGCAGACTCCGGATGCGTCACGGGACATCTTCACAATCTATCCCGCACTGGATCACAACCAGGAGGTGTTTGCCATCCTGATTGAGCGCGCAAACGAGATCGTCTATGAATCGCAGCGGCTGGCGCATGGTTTCCTGCGCGTCTACGCCAACTATCTGCGGCTGCTGGAATTGAATCGGCGCGACAAGCTGACGGGACTGCTCAATCGGGAAACCCTGGAGCAGGAGATTACCCGCATCATCATCCTCAATAACGAGTGCATTCCCCCGGGCCTACCGAAAGAGCCGAAAGTAACAAAGGAGTCCCGGCAAAAGAAGGGGGAACTCAAACACTGGCTTGGAGTGCTGGATATTGATCACTTCAAACGCATCAACGACACCTTCGGTCATATCTATGGCGACGAGATCCTGATTCTGGTTGCCAGGATTATGGAACAGAGTGTACGAGGGTATGACCTGATCTTCCGCTATGGAGGCGAAGAGTTCGTCATTCTGCTCAAGGCCTTCGACTACGATGATGCACAGAGCGCCTTCGAACGAATCCGCTCCTCCGTCGGCAGCCACAACTATGCCAAAGCAGAGCAGGTAACCGTGAGTATCGGCGTCATTGAGATAGGGCATCAGACCGGACTGGCCGAGGTCATTGAGCGCGCCGACGAGGCCCTCTACTACGCCAAGGGCAATGGCCGCGACCAGGTCCAGTTCTACAATGAACTGGTAGCCACCGGCGCACTTGAGCCCACGGTTCAGAAGGTGGAATCCGGCGGCATCAGCTTCTTCTGACGGCAGACCACCCCCCTATGGGCTGACATCCTCCAGACGGCCCTGGGCCAGGGTGATTACCTTAGGCTCGATCAGGGTGGCGAGTGTTGCCCGCAGGTAATCACGAACCTCGTTTCCGTCATGGTAGAGCACGGCGACATCGAACGGCCCGCCGTTTACCGCTTTCTGGGCAATGTTGTCGGGGCTGACCACAACCCTGCCTAAGGTGCGGTCGGTGGGCCACTGCACATCACCATAGGCGTGATACACCAACTCCGAGCAGACAATACTGTCGGCGCTCTGGGTGTCGAAATTGAAGTCGTACGCCTTGCCTACCTGGCGCAGGGCTTCGAGGATCACTTGCCGCCGCTTCTCGCGGTCCAGCGTGCGATGGCGCAGCACGGCCAGATCGTCTACGTTCATAAAGTGTTCGAGACTGTTCATCTCCACCCCGGAACGCAACGCCTCCACCACGCCACGGCCGTTACGGATTTCCGCGCGGTGGGCCTTCACCAGCGGATGCTCCCACAAATTCAGCGCCCGCAGCTCATCCTCGCCGCCGATCCACAGGGCGGCGTGCCCCCAGTGACCGGGGATAAAGGAGTCGGTAAGACGGAAAGGGGTCTTCTCCAGCAGCACGTCGCCGGCTTGTAACTGACTGCGCACCCGGCGCAACACCTGCGGCTGCCGATCCAGCTTGCCGCGGCGCGACTCCACCAGCCCGACCATGTTACCGAACAGCATGCTGGTAAAGCTCACGCCATCGCTTTGCAGTTCATGCAGGGTATCGATGGAGACGGTCTCCACCAGATCAGCCACATTGCCCGCATAACTTAATGGACGGATTTTGCGCACCATGGCGTAGGAGGGGCTCTGTTCCACCAGTTCCGCCAGGTAACGTTCCTCGTCGTTCTCCGACTGGATCAGGTGGCCGCCATGTTTTTCATACCATATCAGCCCCTGCCGGACGCGGGCGCGGTTACGCGCGGAGGTGAAGGAAGCGGCGATGCGGCGAAACTCCCCCTCCGGCACGCTATAGCCAGGGTCCCCCTGATTGATGTGCTGGCGTAGAAAGGGGTCTTCCCGATACAGCGCCACCGCGGCCAGATAGTTGTCATACATAGTCAGGGCCGCGGCCAGTGACATGGTGATCCCCACCGCCTGCACCCGCGCCTGTTGGGCCTCTTTGGGAATCGGCGCATCCAGCCAGCACTCATGGGCCGTGGCCACCCGCCACAACTGTTCGCGCTTGTGGACCAACTCCGCGGCGCCGGCACTGAGCGCACTGATCTCCGAGCCGAGCAGCGGCTGATTCGACAACCGCTTCTCCTTCAGGTGCGCCAGATAGGTCACCGCCTCCGCCCTGAGACTGAGCGCCCCTTCGGAGAGCGCCTGGTAATGCGCGATCTTCCGATCCATCAACTCCGCAGAGTAGCGTGTTGCGGACGATCCGCGGCAGTCATCAGTGAAGAACAGATCCTCTTCCGCCAAGACCGGGGAAGTGAATAAAAACAGCAGGCTAAGGACAAACCGCGGGCGCGTCGCGGGAGCGGCATGAAAGATCAAGTACTGCATTTTATTATTTCCCTATGTTGCGTTTTGCTTGCGGTCCGCAAACAACCAACGGAATCCCCATCGTTGTGCGTGGATCAGTATTTGGTGCGCAACACCATTACACTGCCGGCGTTTTCGATTTCCACCTTTTCAAGAAAGGTCATCCCCAGCAGCACCTGCTCCGGGCTTCTCCCCTCCACCACCACCGCCCTAACGTTGTGTTGCACAATAGGGCCGACCTGCACCTTGTCCAGGGTCACGTTCCAGGCCCTGGCGTTTCCGGAGGCGGTGGAGACCCCGCCTCGTTCACCTTTCAGCCAGTAGGGAATGCCGAGCCGCTTGGCCTCCATCTCACTCATAGCCACCGCGGTCGCCCCGGTATCCACCATCATATTCACCGTGCGGCCATTGATGCTGCCCACCGTCATATAGGCGCCGAGGGCGTTGCGTGAAATCCGCACCTCGCGCAGGGCCGGGCCGGTCAGGGTGCCGCCGATCTGTCCCTCCACGCTCAGAGTGCTGCGCTTGCCGTCCACCTCTAAAACCGCCTCCCGGCTGTTGGAGGAGATCAGGGTTACCCCCTCGGGTGAGGTTTTGCCCGCCTTCAATACCCGGTTCTTGCCATCGATCTCCACCATCGCCTTGTCGGGAAACAGCGCCACCACCCGCAGCTTCTCCACGGCCCACCCCGTCGCTGCCAGACATAGCAACACCAACAGGAACAGGATTCGCGTTTGTATCAACACCATTTCATTTCCTTGCGCATCGAATAAAAGCGCCATCTAGAAAAGAAGATAAACCGCCAGTTGCAGCAGGGCAAATCCGTACAGACCCGCCAGCAGGTCATCGAGCATGATCCCCAACCCGCCATGGACCTTTCGGTCCAGCCAGCCGATGGGCCAGGGCTTCCAGATATCGAACAGCCGGAACAGCAGAAAACCCGCCAGCAGCCACATCCAGCCGGACGGCGCCAGCCACAGGGTGACCAGCAGGCCCACCCATTCGTCCCATACGATGCCCGGGTGGTCGTGTACCCCCAGGTCGGACGAGGTGCGTTCACATAACCAGATGCCGAGGAAAAACAGCACCGACACTATAATCAGATAGCCAAGGGGGGTCAGAGGTTCCAGCAACAGAAAAAGCGGCAGTGCCGCCAGGGTGCCGGCGGTGCCCGGCGCCTTCGGTACCCCCCCCGAGCCAAGCCCGAAGGCGAGCAGGTGGATGGGATTACGCCAGTCCGGGCCGGGAAGCGGACTAGAAGTGCTCATAGCCGCCCCGGCCGATTTCGATCTCGTCGCCGTTGGCAAATCGGCAGTGAACACCCCGCCCTTCGGTGATGGTCCCTATACGGGTGAGGCCGCAATCCATATCCTGTTGCAGGACGGCCAGTTCACTCTCCCTGTGGGGCGGAATGGTAAAACAGAGTTCGTAGTCGTCGCCCCCGGCAAGCACCAGCTCCCAGGAGCCGCCCTCATTCAGAAAACGCGCCACCGCGGGGGATAGAGGCACCTGCTCCAGAACCAGATCCGCACCCACTCCGCTGCGTTCACAGATATGGCCCAGGTCGGCCACCAGACCGTCGGAGATATCGATGGCGGCGGAGGCGATCCCCACCAGGCCTTGGCCCGTTTCAATTCTTGGAGAGGGCCGCTCCAGCCGATGCATGAGATCCGCCGCATCCTCTGGTGAGGCATACTCTCCGCGCAGTATCCGCAGGGCCAGCGCCGCATCGCCGAGGGCGCCGCTCACATAGATACGATCTCCGGACCGGGCGCCGTCGCGCCGCAGGGCGCGGCCCGCCTCCACAAAACCGTGGGCGGTAACTGAAATAGCAAGGGGACCGCGGGTGGTGTCGCCGCCGATCAACTGCACCCCACACGCCTCCGCGAGCGCAAGAAAACCGCGGCTGAAGGGTTCCAGCCATAGGGGGTCGCTAGTGGGCAGGGCGAGGGCCAGTGAGACCCAGGCGGGCTCCGCCCCCATGGCGGCAAGATCGCTCAGATTCACCGCCAGGGCCTTGTGGCCCAACGCCTCCGGATCGGTATCGGGCAGGAAATGGACGCCCGCCACCAGGGTATCCGTGGTCACTGCCAGCTCCATTCCGGGAGGCGGCCGCAGCAGGGCGCAGTCGTCCCCCACCCCCAGCAGCACATCCTCCCGCCGGGGACCGGAGGTGAAGTAGCGAGCGATCAGGTCGAATTCGGAGAGCGCCATGGGAGGACGGAGCCCCGCCCTACTTTGGTCCGGATTTGATCTCGGCCGGCCGCATTGCACGGGCCAGCTTGTCCAGTACGCCGTTGACGAACTTGTGCCCCTGCTCCGCGCCGAACACCTTGGCCAGGTCCACCGCCTCGTTGATTACCACCCGATAAGGAACCTCCGGATGGTGGGCCAACTCGAAGGCGCCCAGCCGCAGTATGGCCCGCTCCACCGGGTCCACGCTCTCGATGGCGCGGTCCAGGCAGGGACGGAGCTGCTCGTCCAGCTCCGTCAGATGGGCCGGGACCCCGTGCAGCAGATCCTTGAAATAAGGGACTTCAAAACTGGTGATATCCTGTTCGGTCAGAAACTGATCGTCGATATCGGAGATGTTCTGCCCGGTCATCTGCCACTGGTAGATGGCCTGGACGGCGTGATGCCGGGCCTGGCTGCGTTTTCCGCTCATCTGGGACTAATCGAGTTGCCGCAGCAGATTGACCATCTCGATGGCGGACAGGGTGGCCTCGGCCCCCTTGTTGCCCGCCTTGGTGCCGGCGCGCTCAATGGCCTGCTCGATGGTGTCCACGGTCAGCACGCCGAAGGCGACGGGAATACCGTGCTTGAGATTCACCTGGGCCATGCCCTTGACGCACTCGTTGGCGACGAACTCGAAATGGGGGGTGCCGCCGCGGATCACCGCGCCGAGGGCGATGATGGCGTCGTATTCACCCTTGGCGGCGATCTTCTCCAGAGCCAGGGGAAGCTCGAACGCACCCGGTACGCGGACGATGGTGATATCCGCTTCGGCGGCGCCGTGCCGCTTCAGGGTATCGATGGCGCCCTCCAGCAGGCTCTCCACAATGAAGCTGTTGAAGCGCGCAACCACGACGCAGAATCGCGCGCCCTGTACGGTCAGTGCGCCTTCGATGGTTTTGATGGTCATATAGTTAAAGTCCTAGCCTTGAATTCAATCCCGGTTCACTAAACTTTCTTGCCACAGAGGGCACAGAGATCACTGAGTCATACGGATGTGCATCTGTTCCCCGCGGTTGGAGTATAGATACACATAAAGCAGCCTGTTCCCGGCACACAACTGGCAACTCAATAAGGAAACTCTGTGCCCTCTGTGCCCTCTGTGGCTATATCTGATTTCAATTATTACTCACAATCCACATACTCCACCACCTCCAGATCAAAACCGGAGATGGCGTGGATACTCTTGGGCGCGCTCAACACCCGCATCTTGCCCACCCCCAGATCGGACAGGATCTGGGCGCCCACGCCGAAGGTGCGAAGGTGAACGCCGCTGCCGCGCGGAGTCTCACTCTCTTCCCCTTCCTGGATCTGGCAGTTGCGCATGCGCTGGATGATCTCGCGGGTGGTGTCGTGGTTACGCAGCACCACGATGACGCCCGCGCCCTCTTTCGCCACCTGCCGCATGGCGTTTTTCAACGGCCAGCTGCATCCGGCGTGGACCGGCGAAAACAGGTCGCACAGGGTATTCTGCATATGGACGCGGACCAGGGTGGGGACATCCGGCGTCACCTCGCCCATCACCAGCGCCAGATGGAGTTCGTTATCGATACAGTCCTGGTAGGCGATAAGGCGGAAGTCGCCGTGCTCGGTGGGCATGGCGCATTCGCTGATTCGCTCAATGGTCTTTTCGTTGCGCACCCGGTAGTGGATGAGATCGGCGATGGTGCCGATCTTCAGGCCGTGCTCTTCGGCAAACTTCTCCAGATCGGGACGGCGCGCCATGGTGCCGTCTTCGTTCAAAATCTCCACAATCACCGCAGTGGGGCTGAAACCCGCCAGCCGCGCCAGGTCACAACCCGCCTCGGTGTGGCCGGCGCGCACCAGCACCCCGCCCGGCTGGGCCATCAGGGGGAAGATATGGCCCGGCTGCACCAGATCCTGGGGCATGGCGTCCTCTTTCACCGCCGCCAGCACGGTGGTGGCGCGGTCGGCGGCGGAGATACCCGTGGTTACCCCTTCGGCCGCCTCGATGGAGACGGTGAAGTTGGTGGAGTGGGCGGACTCGTTCTGGTCCACCATCAGCGGCAGGCGCAACTGCTGGCAGCGCTGTTTATCCAAGGTCAGGCAGATCAGGCCGCGCCCAAAACGGGCCATGAAGTTGATCGCCTCGGGGGTGACCTTCTCGGCCGCCATCAGCAGATCGCCTTCGTTCTCGCGGTCCTCGTCATCCATGATGATGACCATGCGGCCCTGGCGCAGGTCTTCAATAATCTCTTCGGTGGTATTCAGGGACATAGGCTTGTCCGAACTCTACTTCCAAATCTAATAAGGGGAACGGGTAATGGTATCAGAGAATCGGCGGTTATTTGAGAAATCCGCTCTTGGCCAGCATCTCCAGGGTCACGCCGCCCTGCTCACCAGCCTGCGCCTCGGCCGCCTTGTCCCCCAGCAGCAGCCGCTCCAGATAGCGGGCCACCAGGTCCACCTCCAGATTGACCCGGGTCCCGGGGCGGTAGCCGTCGATGATGGTCTCCTTGACCGTATGGGGCACGATATTGAGCTCAAACTGGCTGCCGTGGACCGCGTTCACGGTCAGGCTGGCGCCGTCCACGCAGATGGAGCCCTTGTGGGCGATATAGCGCGCCAACTCCGCGGGGGCCTCGATGCGGAAGCGGATGGAGCGGGCGTCGTCCCGCCGTTCCAGCACCCGGCCAACCCCGTCCACATGACCGCTCACCAGATGACCGCCCAGAGGGGTGCTGAGGGTCAGGGCCTTCTCCAGATTCACGGGACTGCCCGGCTTCAGATCGCCGAGGGTGGTGAGGGAGAGGGATTCGCGGGAGACATCGGCCACATAGCCGTCCCCCGGCAGCCCGATCACCGTCAGGCAGACCCCATTGGTGGCGATAGAATCGCCCAGCTGCACATCCGTCAGCGCCAGCTTGCCCGTGCGGATATGCAGGGCCACATCGCCCCCGCGGGGCTCCATCGCCGCCAGGGTGCCGATAGCCTGGATGATGCCGGTAAACATTTTGCTGTTATCCCATTATTTTTTAGCCACAGAGGGCACAGAGATCACAGAGGCTTCTCAGAAACGAAATCCAGGATTCCCAAATCTCAGTGATCTCTGTGCCCTCTGTGGCTAGTTGTTCTTCGTCTTTGGCCTGGCGGTGATACGAATATCCCGCCCCACGCTGCGCACGTCGGTGATATCCAGATCGATCCGGTCCTGCATCTTTTCCAGCCCCGGCAGATGAAACAGCCCCCGGCCGCCATCCCCCATGAGGTGAGGGGCCATGTAGATCACCAGTTCGTCCACCAGGCCTTCGGTCAGCAGCGATCCGGCCAGCACCGGTCCCGCCTCCACCAGCACCTCGTTGATCTCCTGGCTAGCCAGATATTCAAAGACGGAATGCAGCTCGACGCATTCGCTGCCGACGGGACGCCGCACCACCAGGGCGCCCGCCGCCTCCAGCTTGGATCTCTTCGCCGGGTCCCGCTCGGAGCAACAGATAATGACCGTCACCCCCGGCAGGGTCAGCATCTTGGCATCCACGGGCATCCGCAAATGGGAGTCGAACACCACCCGCACCGGCTGTCCCAACTCCACACCCGGCGGCAGCTCCTCAGGTTCCAGGCGCACATTCAGGGAGGGATCGTCCGCCAGCACCGTACCGATGCCGGTAACGATGGCGGAACTGCGGGCCCGCAGCCGCTGCACATCCAGGCGCGCCGCCTCATCGGTGATCCATTTGCTTTCACCACTGGCCATGGCGGTGCGCCCGTCCAGGCTCATGGCCAGCTTGCAGCGCACATGGGGCAACCCCTGCCGCATGCGTTTGATAAATCCGGGATTGAGGGCCAAAGCCTCCTGTTCCAGCAGGCCGCACTCCACCTGGATGCCCGCCTGACGCAGCCGCTCCAACCCCTCCCCCGCCACCAGCGGATTGGGGTCCTGCATGGCCGTCACCACGCGGCTGACGCCCGCCTCAATCAGGCCGTCCGTACAGGGCGGGGTGCGGCCGTGATGACAGCAGGGTTCGAGAGTGACATAGGCGGTGGCGCCCTTCGCCTCGGCGCCGGCGGCGGCGATGGCGAGGCGCTCGGCGTGGGGTTCGCCGGCCCGCAGATGAAACCCCTCGCCGACAATCTTCCCGTCCTTTACCAGGACACAGCCGACGCGGGGATTGGGGTGGGTGGTATAGAGACCTTTCCGGGCCAGGCGGATGGCGCGGGCCATTAAACGGCGGTCTTCAGCACTCATTTTCCCTTTACCTCTTCTTCAAGCAGGTCCATCTGTTTGCGGCGCGTCTCGGGCGCGAGCTGGCTCTCCAGCCGTTCGATCTCTTCGCGGAAGGCGTTCACGTCCTGGAAACTGCGGTAGACGGAGGCGAAGCGGACATAGGCCACCTGATCCAGACCGCGCAGCTCCTCCATTACCCACTCGCCGATCTGGCGGGAGGGGATCTCCCGCTCCCCGCAGGCGAGGGCCTTGTGGCGGATGCGCTCAATGGCCTCTTCCACCTGCTCCGTCTGTACCGGACGTTTTTCCAGGGCGCGCATCATCCCGGCGGCGAGCTTCTCATCCTGAAAGGGCACCCGGCTGCCGTCCTGTTTCACCACCCGGGGGAGATTGAGCTCCGCCGTCTCATAGGTGGTGAACCGCTCCTGGCAGCCGGTGCACTCCCTGCGGCGGCGCACCTGATCTCCCTCCCCGAACAGCCGGGAGTCGATCACCTTGGTGTCCTGTTCTCCGCAGAATGGGCAGCGCATGTTAGTGCGGAGTGCGGGGTGCGCAGGAGTGCGGGGTGCGCGGTGCGGAGTGCGGAGTGCGGATTAACGTCAGCAACAACGCACCCCGCACCCCGCACTTCGCACTACTTATATACCGGGTAACGTGTGCAGACATCCAGCACCTTCCCTTTTATCCGGTCGATCACCGCCTGGTCACCGCGGGCGTCGATCACATCACACATCCAGCCCGCCAGTTCCTTCGCCTCACCCTCGCTGAAGCCGCGGGTCGTGATGGCCGGAGTGCCCACGCGGATGCCGCTGGTCACAAAGGGCGACTGGGGATCGTTGGGTACGGCGTTCTTGTTCACCGTGATGTTGGCCGCACCGAGCCAGGCATCCACGTCCTTGCCGGTCAAACCCGCCTCGATAAAACTGACCAGGAACAGGTGGTCGTCGGTGCCCTTGGAGACCACGTCGTAACCGCGTTCCATGAACACCGCCGCCATGGTCTGGGCGTTATCCAGCACCCGCTGCTGGTAGGCCTTGAAATCGGGTTCCATGGCCTCCTTGAAGGCCACCGCCTTGGCGGCGATCACATGCATCAGGGGGCCGCCCTGACCGCCGGGGAATACCGCGGAGTTGAGTTTCTTCTCGATCTCCTCGTTGGCCTTGGCCAGGATCAGGCCGCCGCGCGGACCGCGCAGGGTCTTGTGGGTAGTGGTGGTGGTGACATCGGCGATCTGTACCGGGCTGGGGTAGATGCCGGCGGCGATCAGACCCGCCACGTGGGCCATGTCCACGAACAGATAGGCCCCCACCTCGTCGGCGATGTCGCGGAAACGCTGCCAGTCCACCACCCGGGAGTAGGCGGAGAAACCGGCCACGATCATTTTCGGCTTATGCTCGCGGGCCAGACGCTCCACCTCTTCGTAATCGATCTCGCCCGTTTCCGGGTTGAGGCCGTACTGCACCGCGTTATAGATCTTGCCGGAGAAGTTGGGCTTGGCGCCGTGGGTGAGGTGACCGCCGTGGGCCAGGCTCATGCCGAGTACCGTATCGCCCGGCTGACACAGGGCCATATAGACCGCGGCGTTGGCCTGGGAGCCGGAGTGGGGCTGCACGTTGGCGTAGTCGGCGCCGAACAGTTCCTTGGCGCGGTCGATGGCCAGCTGTTCCGCCACGTCCACATGCTCACAACCGCCGTAGTAGCGTTTGCCCGGGTAGCCCTCGGCATATTTGTTGGTCAGCACCGAACCCTGGGCCTGCATCACCCGCGGGCTGGTGTAGTTTTCCGAGGCGATCAGTTCAATGTGCTCTTCCTGACGCTTCTCTTCGGCCTGGATGGCCGCCCAGATTTCGTCATCGTAGCCACTGATCTGCATATCTTTACTGAACATGAAACCCTTCTCCGGCGGAAAAATTGGGTATTTTATCAGCCCCGATGCGGTTCGTCTTTAGCCCTGGCTCGGATTGGCGTTCATTCGTGAGTAGCGTCTACAATAGAAAAAACACTTTCAGCCATGAGGATTCCGCCATGTTTCGAGCCACCAGCCTCCTTCTGTTGATTCTGCTTTCCCTGCCCATGGCCGCACAGGCCAGTGACAGTGAAAAGCTGCAGGCCATGGTGGACGAGCTGCGCGCCCTGACGGAGAAGGCCCGCAATCAGCGGGCGGCGGACCGCTGGCTCATCAGCTCCCTGGACGATCTGGCCGCCCGCTACGACTGGCCCTGGCGGCGCAAACTGCTGATGGAGGATTTCTCCGACGGTGATTTCAACCGCAATCCCGCCTGGCAGGTGGTCTCGGGACAGTTCTGGGTGGACCGCCGTCTGGGGCTGCGTTCCCAGGTTAGCGCCACCTCCACCGCCAGTCAGCCGACGGAAAAGGAGAAAAAACAGAAACTGAAGGACGCCCTCGCCGAGGCCGCCCTGGAGGCGCTGCTCGGTCCCGGCCCAAACGGCCAGAACGAAGCGGGCACAGCCAGCTCTTTCAGTGAAGCGGAGATTCAGCTGCCGCTGCGCATCCCCGCCACCTTCGCCCTGGAGAGCAGCTTCTCCTTTCACCATGCGCCCGGCGAACGGGGTGAGGTGGGCTTCGCCCTGCTGCAGGATCAGCGCGGCGCCTTCGGCTATCAACTGAATATCCTCAGCGGGAGCGGGAGTAAAACGGGGGCCACGCTGGAACTGACCCTGCGGCGGGGCGGCCGCACCTCCATTATCGAACGGGCGGATCTAGGCGGTTTCGACAGCCGGCAATCCCACACCCTGGAGTGGCGGCATGACAGCTACGGCCAGATTGAGGTGTCCCTGGACGGACAACGGCTGTTCCAGATCCGCGACCGCTCGTTCCGCAACGACTTCAGCCACCTGGCCATCATCAACTACAGCGGGGATGTGGCGATCCAGGGAGTCACGGTCTTCGGCGGATAAGGGGCGGCTGCCCGAAAGGGGAAGGCCATGACGCAATTTCTGCTGCTACTACTGGTGATGCTGGCGGTCGTGTTTATCACCTGGTGGATGAAAGACAGGGACTAGGGCTAGGGCTAGGGCTAGGGTCCGGGAACCTCTTGCTCTTCCACCGTCAGCGCCAGTTGCTTGCTCTTTTCATACAGTTCATCGCAACGCGGGCTATGGCCTCTTTTGTACATCAGATAGCGCACCAGGGAAGCGGCATTGTCCTTCGCCCGTCGCCAATCCCCCTCCCCGGCGGCGGAACGGGCCTGCTGGACATAAAAGCGGTTGACCGTCTCCACCTCCAGCTCCTCCAGCCCGCGCTGAAACTCCTGCCGCCGCTTGGCGTCCAGCGCCCCGCCCACGTCCCGGCGCTGTAACAGCCACCCCAGATTGGCAAGCCCTTCCACGTAGAGATCCATATCCCGCCTGGCGCTGAAACTGGGCGGTGATGGGGACGGCGCGCCCCCCGGCTCCGCCTCCATATCCTGCCGCGCACGGATGATCAGCTGGTTGATTCCGGGAAATCCCGACCAGATCGCCTTGGCCGAGAGATAGCGGGCCAGCACCTCCTTGCGCAGCCAGATACCCACCCCTGCCGGCAGCGGACCCGTTTTCACCCGGTTCAATATGGCGACGATCTGCTGCACATCCCGCACCATGCGTTGCGCCACCCCTCTGCGCTCGGCCATGTACTGCTCGTATTTCTGGATCAGGCTGCTGACAATGACAAAGATAATCGCCAGCCCTCCGACAACGGCGATGATTCGCAGATTATCCGGAATCCAGTCAAGCAAAGCGGTTCTCTCCCTCTGGCGGCGGAAAGGCGCCGGTTGGCGGGCACCCATATGCTCTAGGGCCTGTTAACATGAATCGGATTATCGGCGTTGTGGCTAAAAAAGGGCCAATCAAGGCGCACTGAGCGAGGTTTGGTAGTTCCAAATGAGCGAAGTGGAACGCAGAGTGGCCCTTTTTTAGCCGCAACCCGTAGGGCTGGGGCCATTTTTCCGCCCAGCTGCGTTGTCTCTCGTTCATTTAGATGCACTAAACTTCTCTCGTTCCGCCTTGCTGGACGAAAAAATGGACCCAGCGACGACAATCCGATTCATGTTAACAGGCCCTAATATATATCGCGCTTGTGAAATTGAGGGAACAGCTTTTTTAAAGCGGCAACTACCTAGGGCCTGCTAACACCAATTGGATTGTCGGCGTTACGCTCTTCGGACGAGGATCCGTTGGCTGCCGGTTCCGGGGCGCGTTCCTGTTGCGATTCCTCCATCCACCCCAGGTCGCCCCGCAGATCCTCATGCAGGCGGCCCTTGTCATCGGTTACCAGCAGCGGCTGGAAGTGGTCCACATAACGTTCGGGGATATGGATCAGAGGCCGGTACAGGGAACCCAGAGGCTCGGTGGCGGCATTATAGGTGCGGCGGCGCTCCTCCCGGGGCACCTTTTTCTCCCGCGCATTGGTCCCCAGTGAAGGTATGCCGGTGGAGATCACGTTCAACAGGCCGCTGATCATGGCCCAAGGCGACAGCGTCTTCCGGTAGTGACGGAAAAACTTCCAGGCGTAGGCAAACAGCTGTTTCCTTTCGATGGGACCGGTCTCCATGCGCCGCACATAGTCCACCACCTGGTCGAAGGGATCATGGGTGCGATAGATCAGGGTTCGGCCGTCCATCTCCCGCAGGCGCAAATTCGGCAGCAGCGCGCCGTCGTTCAGCCGTTGCTGGAACATAGGGGTCCCCAGCAGCGGGATCGCCAGGGTCAGGAACGAAGGCAGAGTGATACGGTGGTTGCTGACGATCATCTCCAGTTCATCCTGGAACTCCCGGATCGGCCTTTCATAGGGATCGAACACCAGGCCATAGTGCAGCACCATCCCCGCCTCCAGGCAGCGGCTGATCACCTGCTCCTGCGGCAGGATCAGGTTCTGATCCTTGTTGAACGCCGCGATCTGCTGCGGACTGAAAGACTCCACGCCACTGAAAAAACCGATACAGCCGGAATCAGCGGCCGCCTTCAGGTTTTCGTCCCTGGTGAAATAGTCGGTGGTCACCAGACCGGCCCAGCCGCGGAAGCGCTTTTCGTCATACAGCTCCTGCATCACCTCCATGCGGGCGTTAAAGTGATCCCGGGGGCCGCCGTAGAAATTCTGATCCAGAAACATGACGCACTGCTTGTAACCCATGGCCTCCACCTGCCGGCGCATAAAGCTCGGATCGTAGGCCTGAAAGGGACGGTCCTCCACGGTCATGGAACAGAAGGAGCAGCGAAAATTACAGTTGCGCGTGGTCTCGGCATAACCCACCAGCCGCATCCAGTTCATCAGATCGTAACGGGGAAAGATCTCATCCGCCGTATAGCCGGGGCCGAAACACTCATTGGCCACATCCGCCATCTGCTCAATGTCGCCAGTGCAGACATAATCGAAATAGCGCTCACAGAGATTCGGCAACACCCGGGCCACGGGGCCGCCCACCGCCACCGCGATCTCCGGGTGCACCGTGCGGGCGTAGGCGGTGATCTGTTTCATGCGGTCGAAGGAGGCGTTGAGTCCGGTGAGCACCAGCAGATCCGCCCACTTCAGCCGCTCCAGATCCTCGAACGGACCGCCGAAAAACTCGCTGTGCAGATGGATCTCGGTCTTGTGAGGGTGAAACACCCCGGCCAGATAGACCGGAGTCACCGACTGGGGAACAAAGTGGGGGCTACCGCGGGTACCGCGGTGTTTGTCGGAGAAACAATTGATGATCACGACTCTTGGTTTGCGCTGCAAACCAGGGCGATAATAACTACCATCCATTACTCATCTTCCTCGGCCAGATACACCACAACCGGGGGCGCTTGACTGGAACAAATCTCGCTGATCGCCTCGATCCAGCGTTCCGGGTCCACCCTGATATCGCCTACCACCCAGACCGTATGCCGGTTCTTCAGGCAGGCCCAGCCCTTACCCTTGCTGCAGTTCATAATACGCCGAAACAGGTCCACCTGATCCACCGGCTTTTCACCGCTAAGGCAGGGTTCCAGCGCGGTGCTTACATCATCCAGCACCAACACCTGGGCGTTCGCCCACGACCAGTAATGGATATTTCTGGGACCGGGATAGCTGCCGAAATCCTCCGCCAACTCGACAAACTTGGTCAGGGTCAGATAGCGAACCTTGTTACTGGAGAAGGCGAACTCGGTGCCAATCGCCGAGGCCAGGCTGGTCCGGCCGCTGCCGATGTCGCCAAAAATGATGATCTGACGCGGCGTTCCATCCGGCGGCACGACCTCCTGCATCATGTGCCGCACCGCATCGGCATCGTGCTGAGATATGGTCTTACGCACCCCGGCGAGGCGGGAAAGATAGGGCAACGAGGCCTTTTGCCAGGTCATCTTCTGGCGTATCCACCAGGGCGCCGGGATAATCGCCAGCAACAAGGTGGCCACCAGGATCGTCATGCCCGCTGCCGCATCCAGATGAAAACCGAAACCGATTATCGCGCCAAACCACATATAGAGGGTCGCGGTCATGGCGTTTTTCCGCAGTCCTTTGGTATTTAACGGGAAACGTCCGGAAGCAAGATGCACAAACTTCTCATAGGCGCGCCACTCCCAAAAGGAGGTCGCGCTAAAAATCAGCAACAGGCCGGATAGATTCGTACCGAAGGGATGGTATCCGATAAGCGAAAACAGCCCCTGGAATACCCAGACGCCAAGAAACTGGAGCATTACACCAAGTCCGATATGACCCACCTGATCCGCTATCCAGAGATAGGAGTAGGTGGCGGCGCTCTGCACCTCCTTATCGAATACATCCAGCTGGAACTGGGTCCAGACATCCCGCAACGATATGTCGGGCGGAGTGGGCTGATGTGCATTTGCCATGGGTCCTTCCTCCTTGCAACACAGATCCGTCAGCAACCTTGCACGATGCTCTATATTTCGGCACTACCGAAGTGACCTTTACTCCTAAAAGAGACTCAGCAGGAACTAAAAGCCTCTCATCGCATCTTCATATAAATATAGACGCAAAGCAGACACAAGGTGACTTATGCCGTTTGTTCTAAAATAAAAAAGTAGAGAATCTAGTTCCTCGCAATGACTGGTAAAACAGCGGAGCTGCCGGTATAACGAAAGAGGCTAGGATCGATACTGCCTAGTTGGAGATGTTGCCAACATTCAGGGAGACAGGAGCGTCATGAATACACAGGCAACCGGCCGCTATGAAGTCCGGCTGGCGAAAAACTGGAACGAGGTACAGGCCGCACAGGCGCTACGCTATCGCGTGTTCTATGACGAGATGGGCGCCCTTCCTTCGGACAGGATGACGCATCTGCACAGAGACTTTGACGACTTCGACAACATCTGCGATCACCTGCTGGTCATCGACCGTTCACGGGAAGGAGATTCTCCCTGGATATCCGGCACCTATCGCCTGCTACGCAAAAATATTGCGCGAAAACATTTCGGCTTCTATTCCGAAAGCGAATTCGACCTGAGTGAGTTGCTGGAGTACCCCGGCGAATACATGGAAGTAGGCCGCTCCTGTGTTGAAAGCGAAAGCCGGACCGGTATTGTGATCCAGCTTCTTTGGCGCGGCATCGCGGAGTACATCACCCAACACAATATCCAACTGTTATTCGGATGCGCCAGTTTCCCGGGAACCAACAGTAACGAACTGGCGTCTTCACTCTCCTATCTTTACCATAACCACCTGGCGCCGGAAGGACTACGCCCCAAGGCGAAGAACGATCTCTTTGTAGACATGCAAAAAAACCCTGCCGACAAATCCATCACCATGGGCAACCTGCCACCGTTAATCAAAGGCTATCTGCGTGTCGGCGCCTACGTGGGGGATGGCGCGGTCATTGATCACCAGTTCAACACCACCGATATCTGTATCGTGGTCAAGACCGACCGCATCACCAAAAGATACCAGCGGCACTACCGGACAGGATCCCTGGCGGCATGAGCGAACCCTCCGCCACCCAGGAACATCGAAGCGCATCCCAAGCAACAGCGTATAGCCGGGCGCGGGCCGCCTCCAGGCTGGTACTGCTGACGCTCTCCTTCGCCATAATGCTGCCTCCCTATCTGCTCATTTTTGTCACCGCCAGCCGGCGGATATGGCGGCCCTATGCCGCCGTCTGGTTCCGTATCGCCTCCCGGCTTTTCGGGATACGGTACCGTGTCAAGGGACGGCAGACCCGGCAGCAACCCGCGCTATTGGTCTCCAACCATGTTTCCTACCTGGATATCCCCCTGTTCGGCGCGGTAACCAACGGCACCTTCATCTCGCGCGCCGATGTGGCGGACTGGCCCCTGTTCGGCTTTCTGGCCAAGATATCCGACACCACCTTTATCGAACGCATACCCGCCAAGGTGCGTCTTCATCGTCAACAACTTGCGGAACGGCTGGAGAAGGGACAGACCCTGATGTTGTTCGCGGAAGGCAGCACCTCCAACGGCGCCGAAGTGCTACCGTTCAAGTCAGCGCTGTTCAGCGTGGCCGATGCGATTGATGAAGATATGGCCCTTACCATTCAGCCGGTCACCATCGCCTACATCCGGATGCGGGATGGAGCACCGCTAAACGGCGGGCAACGATCCCTGTATGGTTGGTACGGCGACATGGAACTGGTGCCGCATATCAAGACCGTATTGGGATTAAAAGGAGTGGAGGTAGAGATTACCTTCCATGAGCCGATTACCGCGGAGTCTTTCGCCAACCGCAAGGAACTGGCCGCATTCTGCCAACAACAGGTGGCGTTGGGGCTGAAGCAGTCACTTGATTCACACGGCGCACCAATCCATAGCGGCAACTCCAGCCCAGAACAGGCATAAACCGCGCTCAGTTGGTAATCACAATCCGGCTGATCTCACTGGGGGCCAGTACCCGCAGGGGCGGACCCCAATAGCCTGTGCCGCGGCTGACAAAGATCTGCTTCCCTTCCTGAAACTCATGCAGACCCGCCACATAAGGCTGGGCCAGCTTCACCACAAGACCAAACGGAAAGATCTGTCCGCCATGGGTATGACCGCTCAGCATCAGGTCGCATCGTTTGTCACTAACCATGGAGATCGTCCTGGGCTGATGTGACAACACAATGGTCGGCCTGGATTGATCCACGCCCTTATAGGCCCTATCCGCATCGGGCGGAAGCACACCGAAACGCAGACCGGACAGGTCATTGAAGCCAACCAGATTAAAATAGCGCTCTCCACTGCCGACGCGGACCGCGCGGTTATCAAGAGGCGTAATGCCAAGGGAACGCACCGACTCCAGGATAGACTCAATACCATGAAAGTACTCATGGTTTCCCGCCACAAAGTAGGTTGGCGCGCCAAGGTCCTTTAGGGGTTCCAGATCGTAAGCAATTTCATTCGGCGACCGGTCATAGAGATCACCCGTGATTACCACCATGTCCGGCTGCATGGCATTGGTGCGCTCAACGAGCCTCTGCAAAAAATCGCGCTTCAGGGTGCGCCCGATATGCACATCCGTCAGCTGCACGATAGTAAACCCATCAACCGGGAACCCCTCGATTCGGACCACCACATCGTTCACCTCCGGGTCCTGAGTACCCTGCTGCACGCCCAGCCCAACATAGGAGATTGCAACCGCAAGCATGGCCGCATCGAAAACCACCTTGATGGTGCGGCGCCGCTCCTGCCCGAAAGGGACCCGCCTGGAGATAGAGACGATCAGATCATAAATCAGCGCCACCACGAACAGCATAAAGGTCGCCCCAATAAGCGAGCTCAACACCACATAGAGCAGCAGGGACTCGGGCATAAAGCCGCTAACCACATCAACCACAAAAAACAGTTCGCCGACGGTGATCAAGCTCATCAGCAGGCCGCCGGCATGGTGGAACCGCGGCGACAACTGGCGGAAAAAGCGCCGGTACACATAGAGATTGGCCAGCGCAAGAACGCTGAGGAAGATGGAAATAAAAATGATTCGTCCCGTGGTCACAGCACTATTAAAACACAGACCCGGCCATTCCTAATCCATTGCAGAAGGAGCGGTATTAAGTATGGTCAGCGCACCTCGATAGATGGGCTCATCGATAAAGCCGTACTTCTCATGCACGAAACCTGTATTTCCTTTCGCCGCCTCCGCTTCAAAACAGCGTACGATCACCCGGGCCCGTTCGATCTCCGCCGCATCGGGCGCGAACACTTGGTTGGCCACCTCCACCTGCCCGGGCGAGATACAGCCCTTGGAGGCAAAGCCCATGCGCTTCTCCAGCAGACACCACTGTTCGAAGGTATCCAGGTCCTTGTACTCCTGATAGACGAAAGAGACCGGGTGCATCCCAGCGATGCGGGTATCCATCAGGAAACGGGAGAGCAGATAATGGGCGGTGGGATTATCCGGGGTCAGGATGGATTGGGGCAGGCCGAGATCGGCGGACAGGTCCAGGATGCCGAGATAGGCGGTATCCACCCGCGCATCCACCCGCAGCTCCGCGAGATGCTGTAACGCCGCTCCAGTTTCAATCGAAAGATGGATACGGATAGCGGGATCGATCAGGCCGCAGACCCGCTCCACCTCTTGCGGCGTTCGCACCTTGGGGATACGGATAGCATCGGGCAGGCAGCGGTTAATGAGCTCAATATCCGCTTCACCGCCCTCTCCCATGGGATTCACCCGCACCACCAGTTCGCTCCGCGCCTCGCGGGCCGCCGCCACGAAACAGGCGGCCAGGGCGCGAGCACGGGGTTTCTCTTCCGGCGCCACCCCATCTTCCAGATTGATAATGGCCATGTCCGCCGCCAGCGTATCCAGCTTATTGAGGTGCTTCACCCGATGGGCGGAGACCATCAAGGCGCTGCGGCGTGGCCGTGCGATGGTTGGACGGGGCGCAATTGACGATGGCAGCCGCGCTTCCAGCTCCGTAATGCTCGCGTTTTCAAACCAATGGATATCTTCGAAGATCATGGGGATACCGTTTTCGATTTCGACGGCTGATTGTAAGATTTTTTGCCACAGAGGGCACAGAGATCACAGAGGCAAAAGGCTTTTCTTTTTCCGATCCCAGATGTCTATTCGCACACCTAAGGGAACTTCTCCTTATGGTGATCCGCCCGGACTCCGCATCGCCGCGAGGCCGCGGCTTCCACCAATACTTTTCAATACCGTGTAAAGAACACTCCGTGCTATCTGTGCCCTTTGTGGCAAAAGAATTAAACGCTATCCTGCCGCACCTCGACATCACAGTCCACCGTCAACGGCCGTTCGCCCTCTACCGCCTCGCGGTCCACCAGGCACTCCACCGCCCCTTCCTGGGACGGCATTTCATACATCACCCTGCGCAACAGGCCCTCCACCACCCCGCGCAATCCTCTGGCCCCGGTACCGCGCTCAATAGCCTGGCGCGCAATGGCCGCCAGGGCATCCTCGGTAAAGCGCAGAGTGACCCCTTCGAATTCAAACAGGCGTTGGTACTGCCTGACCAGCGCATTACGCGGTTCAGTCAGGATCTGTATCAGCGCCGCCTCATCCAGATCATGCAACGCCGTAATCACTGGGAAACGGCCGATAAATTCCGGGATCAATCCGAAGTGGCGCAGGTCGTCCGGCTGCACCTCTTCAAACAACCGCATCTGGTCGTAGGCGCCGCCGGGATCGGTAAAGTCCACATGAAAGCCGATGCCCTGGCGGCCCGTGTTCAGCCGTTTCTCCAGCAGTTTCTCCAGACCAGCGAAGGCGCCGCCGGCGATAAACAGGATGTTGCGGGTATTGAGCGGCTTGCCGTCGCCCTGCTCCTTCTTGCCCTTGGCATTCAGCTTGATGCTTGCCCCTTCAACCAGTTTGAGCAACGCCTGCTGCACCCCCTCCCCCGACACGTCGCGCGTGCCGTGGGAAGACTCGCCCGCCTTTGCCAGCTTATCGATCTCGTCGATATAGACGATGCCCCACTCCGCCAGCTCATGGTTGCCTTCGGCGCTGTCCAGCAGGCGATGCAGGATGCTCTCCACATCATCCCCCACATAACCCGCCTGGGTCAGGGTGGTGGCGTCGGCGATCACAAAGGGCACGCCCACGATGCGCGCCAGGGTGCTGGCCAGCAGGGTCTTGCCCGTACCCGATGGACCGAGCAGCAGGATGTTGGATTTCTCGATCTCCACATCCTCCCTGGCCGCCGTCATCGTCAGCCCCTTCTCCTCCATGCTGAGCCGTTTGTAGTGGTTGTATACCGCTACCGCCAGGGTCTCCTTGGCCAACTCCTGGCCGATGATGTAGTGATCGAGGCGTTCTTTCAGTTCGGCGGGTTTAAGCAGGTTCTGCAGCGGCTTGGCGGCCGCCCGTTTGCGCCCCCAACTGCTGACCACATGGGAGGCGAGACGTACACACTCTTCACAGATATGGCCCTCTTCGCCCGCGATCAGCGGGGCGTCGGGGCCCTGCTTCCGGCCACAAAAGGAGCAATGGGGTTTGGGGTCGCTCACCGCTTCGCATTCCGCAGGTTTTGCAGCCACTCCTTCTGGCGGCCGCGCCGTTTGCGCTCTTCCAGCAGCGCCCGGATCTTGGCTTCCACCCTGGCAAAGGCGATCCGCTTTCCGGGCTTGATCTTTTCACACAACAGGATGTGGAAGCCCATCTCCGATTCGATAATGGAACTGACCTCGCCCTCTTGCATGTTGAACAGCACCCGGTCCAGATCCTCATAAAGCTGGCCCGGCTTCACCTCGCCGAGCTTGCCGCCCTCCATGGCCGTAGGGCATTCGGAGTGGCGCTGGGCAAACTGGGGAAAGCGGTTGGCCCGCCCGTTCAGTTTCTCCGCCACCTGTTCCATGCGGGCAAACGCCGCTTCGCGGGTATTTTCCGGATACTCGGGATTGACGGTAATCAGGATATGGCGTGCGGTGCGCAGTTCCGGCTGGGTGAATTTATCCAGATGCATCTCATAGTAGAGTTGCATATCCACATCACTTATCCCGGGAACCTGGGCGGCAACCCGTTGCATCACCGCATCGAACATCAGCTCTCGTTGGAGCGCATGACGCAGACCCACCTCGTCCAGTCCATTGGCCTCCAGGTCATCCACAAACTCGTCCCGGCTATGGTAACGAGACGCCACCTCGTTGACGGAGTGATCCAGTTGCTCACTGCTAATAACCAGCCCCTCCGCCTCGGGTGACGCCAGCACCAGGGACTCCAGTTCATAACTCTTGCACGCGCCCGCAGAGACCTGCGCATACTCCTCCGCACTCAGTTGCGTGAGGTTCTTACCAAGGCTTTGCAGCGCATGGCGCAGCAGGTGGTAGCTAAACTCCGGCGAGACCGGTTCCTGTTTTTCAGCCAAGTTCACTGCTCCTCTCCCAGGGATGGATCGAGAAAGTCGAGGGCGCCCTCGGGCACCTGTAGGGTGCGTTCGCTGAAGCGGACATGATAGGCGGGGCCGCCCTCCTGCTCGCGCAACACCTTTTCGATCTCGCCCTCATCGCCGGGCTCGGCGATCACGTCGCCCGCGATACCCAGCGGAATCTTTGGCGTCACCTTGTCCCGAAATTCGAAACGGGTGGGTATCCATGGATCGGACTCAAGCTGCAACTCCTGTTCGCGGCAGCCCACCATGCGTCCCGCTTCCAGGAAATCCACCGAGTAGATCAACTGGTCCTGCAGAAAGGTGCCCACGTCGCGTACATAGCCGACGCTGCCGCGGCGTATCAGCAGACGTCCAGTGGGCGCGCCCGGATAGGTGCCGTCATTGCGCACATTGCGGATCACCCGCACCGCCTCACCATATTCAAACTTCGGTCGCACCCTAACCTACCTGCTTAATCAGATCGGTTAACGGAACTGCTACGCTGAAGGGTTGATGCATCTTAAACACCTTAAACACCTTTTCCGTCCGCGCATCGGATTGGACAAAATCCTTGTACGCCCGGCCAAGCAGCGAGGCATACAGCTCACGCTGCTCTTGTTCGCTGCCCGGCATGATGCCGATGCGGCCGATGTAGTCATGAAACCGTTGCAGGATATGCAGCCGATTCACGTGCACCACCGAAGGCTCATACTCAATACCGAAGTACTCAAGGAACTCTTCCGCACTAACGAGTTCCTCCATATCCAGTTCAAATTCACTCTCACTCATGGAATAGTCCTCACAAAACCAACTACAGAGAAGCCGCTTCGGCATCGCCGTGTATAAATCGTTGCGCCACGCCGATCAGGGCGCGGGCGCCGAAGCGGTCCTTGGCATCCAGTTCCGCCACCTTTTCCAGTCGCGCCAGGCCGGACTCATAATTCCCCAGCCGCAGTTCCAGATAACCCGCCCCCTTCAGCGCCAGCATATAGAAGCGGACCAGACTCATGGAGACCAAGACTCCGTTGCCCAACCAGTCTTCGTTCAGATCCCGCCAGTCACCCGGCAATTTCAGATGTTTGCCCAGCACCTTGAGCACCCGCTCCGCCACCTGCAGCGACTCTTCCAAACGGTGCTGGTAGTAGTAGTAGCGATACAGCGCCACCAACACCATAGGGTGTTCCGGCTCCAGAAAATAGGCCTTCAACAGCAGACGTTCCGCACGCTCCTTGCCGTAACTGCCCGCCGCCTGTTGCAGGCACTCTTGCGCCTCCTCCAGCAAAGGCTCATCAAAATAGAGCGCATCATTTTCAAGATTAAGCAGATCCATAATCAGTTCATCCTTGTCGGTTCACACACGGGGTGTCCGTCACAACGGTCGCACCCGTCACCCGTCCCCTCTCCCGAAGAGGCCCGTTTGATACCCACCTGCTGCTCCAGCACATGAATACGTTCCAGCAGGCAGCTCACCGCCTCGGCCACCGGGTCCGGGATCAGATGATGATTGAGATCAATCCCCTGCTCCGAACCGCCCGCGGTCTCGCTGGACTGCACTATCCGTCCGGGGATACCCACCACCGTCCGTCCTTCCGGAACCGGGGCGATCACCACGGAGTTGGCGCCCACCCGCGCCTTGTGACCGATGGTAATGGGACCGAGGATCTTGGCGCCCGCGCCCACCACCACCTGATTACCCAACGTGGGATGACGCTTACCCTTGTTCCAGGAGACGCCGCCCAGGGTGACGCCGTGATAGAGGGTCACATCGTCCCCCACCTCGGCGGTCTCGCCGATGACCACGCCCGTACCGTGATCGATAAAGAAGCGGCGGCCGATGGTGGCGCCGGGATGGATATCGATACTGGTCCAGATGCGGGCAATGTAGGAGATCAGCCGCGGCAGATAGCGCCAGCCCCGGCACCACAGCCGGTTGGCGACACGATAGAGCATGATGGCGTGAACGCCCGGATAGGTGGTGATGATCTCGAAGCGGGTGCGGGCCGCCGGGTCACGCTGAAACACGCAGGCGATATCCTCGCGGATCAGCTCCCGTATTCCCGCCCGGCACGGTTTTTCGAAAGAACCTTCCATCAGTTCCACGCTGCTTACTGCGTCACCCATGTGGAGTCCTCCCGATTAAGTTGCAGATAGAAACGGCGCAGATCCTGTTCCATGGGGGGCTGCTTGTGCTCCACCGCATAGCGCCGCACCAGCAGCAGCAGGGATTCCGCCTGGTCGCGGTTCAACTGCACGCCGATCTCCGCATAGGCCTGGATGATGGCGTGACTGCCAGAGTGTTTGCCCAGCACGAAACTATGATCACGGCCCAGCTCGGCGGGATCGACGCCCTGATAGTTGTGGCGGTCTTTCATCAGGCCGTCCACATGGATACCCGCCTCATGGGTAAAGACCCCCGTACCTACCAGGCTCTTCTGCCAGCCGACGCTACGGCCTGAGGCCTGCTCCACCAGACGGGAGAGGGTCCCGTAGTGTTCCATATCGATCTCATGGCCCTGGCCTGAAAAATGCCGCAGCCCCATCACCACCTCTTCCAGGGGCGCATTGCCCGCGCGCTCGCCCAGGCCGTGTACGGTCGTATTCACGTGGGTGGCGCCGCCGCGAATGGCGGCCAGGGTGTTGGCGGTGGCGAGACCGAGATCGTCATGGGCGTGCATCTCGATCTCCAGATCTGTCATGGCCCGCAGGTCGCGCATGATCTCATGCACCTGGAACGGCTCCATGATGCCCACCGTGTCGGCAAAGCGGAAACGGCGCGCCCCCGCGAGTTCCGCTCGCTCCACCACCCGCCAGAGAAATTCGGGATCGGCGCGGGAGGCGTCTTCGCCGCCCACGCACACCTCCAGGCCCAGTTCCAGCGCCTCGGCGATGTGGCGGTCGATCCGCTCCAGCACCCACTCACGGGAGGTGCCCAGTTTGTTGCTGATCTGCTGATCCGAGAGCGGGATGGAGAGATCCACCATCTGCACCAAGAGCCCCTTGCACAGGGCGATATCCTGGCTCTGCATCCGGCACCACACCATCAGGCGGGCGTTATTGACCACCCCCGCCACCGCATTGATGGATTCGCGCTCCTCCGCCCCCATGGCCGGGATGCCGATCTCCAGCTCCGGCACCCCCAGCACATCCAGGGCGCGGGCGATGGAGAGCTTCTCGTCCAGGGAAAAAGAGACCCCCGCGGACTGCTCCCCGTCCCGCAGGGTGGTGTCGTTGATGATGATCTTGTTGGTCCCGTTGCTCATCGTAAATACCTCTTGCGAGTACTATGAGCAATCCCCGTGCCATGTGTTTTATTGCTTTTATTTCAATAAGATAGGATTTTGAATGGCTTTGGCGTTGTGTCCATTTGGTGCTATTTGTAGGGAAGGCTACACACCATGAACCATCCTGAGGTGGGCTGTTTTCATCCCGCCGCCCTGCCCCCCAACACAGAGCTCTACCCAACCACTCGTGGGCGCCGTCTCCCGAGGGCAATCCGCTCGGACCCCCAATCATCCCAAAAACCAAACCTCCATACATGAGCTATAATTCGGAGTCCATCACCGTTCAAATGGAAGGATCCACCATGACGGACAAAACCCACACCTATCGGCTTCACACAGGACGTGTGTCAGAAGCCAACCGCATCTATTTCATCACCGTCGCCACCTCTGACAGGCAGCCGGTGTTTTCCGATTTCGACCATGCCCGGCAATTGATCCATGTGTTACAGGAAAACGCCGCGCTACAGCATGCAAAGACGCTTTGCTTCGTTATCATGCCCGATCATCTGCACTGGCTGGTGCAATTGGAAACAGGTTATGACCTGTCTCAGGTGGTTCACACGGTCAAATCACTATCCAGCCGGCGCATTGGACAGAACGTCTGGCAGAAAGGATTTCATGATCGTGCGATTCGAAGAGCCGAGGATGTCAGGTCATTGGCACGATATATCGTTTCCAATCCCCTCCGGGCGGGGTTGGCTGAATCGGTAGCCTTTTACCCGCATTGGGATTCGGTCTGGCTGTAGGGCCTTCACCTGAGGGCGACATTCACGGGCTTCGTTCATCGCCCTGCTTGGATTTTGCGGTGGCTGATTTATGATCTTTTAGCCACAGAGGTCACAGAGAACACAGAGCTTGTCGGCTTCATTTAACTCCGTGGGCTCTGTGTGCTCTGCGGCTGTATTCCATGCCTAATTGCATCCCTGCACACAGGCGTCGGAGTCAGAATCCTACTGTTGGCAACATCCACCCCTTGTGGCTCCACAAACTGACTTCGACCCCCCTGTTCTGCGCTCCTGTTCTTTTGATAGCCACAGAGGTCACAGAGAACACAGAGCTTGTTGGCCTTCATCTAACTCTGTGTTCTCTGTGACCTCTGTGGCTATATTCCATGTCCATGTACATCGCCGCTCCTGCGCATCCATGCGCCCGCGGCGTACCGTCCATCCATGGACATAAGTCGCTCTAGGGCATCCCTGCCCTCCGCGACATAAGCACATCCCTGTGCAAAAAAAAGCCGCAGCATTTGCTGCGGCTAAAAACGTGTGCGATGAACACACGGGAGGCCGAAACCTAACGGTCAGGCATACGCTGGTGCAAAGGTCTGCTCTGGGTCTTCAATGGGGCCGTTCTCGCCCCAATAGGGGGACAGCTTCCGCAGCCGTTCCACGATGGGCGGCACCGCCTCAATCACCCGTTCCACCTCTTCCATGGTGTTGTAACGGGAAAGGGAGAAGCGGATAGAGCCGTGGGCGGCGGTGTAGGGGATATCCATGGCGCGCATCACGTGGGAGGGCTCCAGGGAACCCGAGGTGCAGGCGGAGCCGCTGGAGGCGGCGATGCCCATCTTGTTCAACAGCAGCAGGATCGCCTCGCCCTCGATGTATTCAAAAGCGATGTTGGCGGTGTTGGGCAGACGGTTGTTGGGGTCGCCCGTAACAAAACAGTGGGAAACCTGTTCCAGGATGCCCTTCTCCAGGCGGTCGCGCATGGACTTCACGAAGGTCTTCTCATACTCCATAGATGCCTGGGCCATCTCGCACGCCTTGCCGAGGGCGACGATGGAAGCGGCGTTCTCGGTGCCCGCGCGGCGTCCGCGCTCCTGGTGACCGCCGCGCAGCAGCGGACGAAAGCGCAC
>JBNKPL010000009.1:0-37900 GCA_050295355.1 Sedimenticolaceae bacterium | reverse complement strand
CCCAGGGGGAGAGGGGACTCACCGATATAGGCCAATCCGAATTTCAGCTTCCCAGTTTTGGTTTAGAGTCTGATAGCAGATATGGCAAAGGCTGTTCCTTCATCTACCCCCGCTCCCTCCGGGAGAGGGCCGGGGAGAGGGGGATTGAAACAGGGCTGTTCTGATTGTCTCAAGCACCCCGTTCAGTTCGTTGAATACCTCATTGTTCCAGAATCTCAAAACCCGGTATCCCATTTTCTCCAATTCATCGGTACGGTGTTTGTCGTATGGAACATGATCCATATGCTGGCCGCCATCCAACTCAATGATGAGATCAGTTTCAAAACAGACGAAATCTACGATGTATGGTCCTATCATCTGTTGGCGGCGGAACTTGTAGCCGTCGAGTCGGTGGGCCCGCAACTGGTTCCACAGTGTTCGTTCGGCATCGGTGGATTGGCCGCGTAGACGGCGGGCGTTTGTCAGGAGTTTGTTTGATTGCCCTCTCCCTGTCCCTCTCCCGGAGGGAGAGGGGACCCTTCGTTTTAGTCTTTCCATGACCGTAACCTTTCCAGTTGTTTGAGAAACCGCTCTTGGGAGATTAGCCACCTTTCCCTGTAAACCGCTGCATCTCTCGCCGGTCTTTCTTGCTGGGCCGGCCTTTCTCGGGCTGGGGCGCGGCCGCACGTTGTTCCCGTAGCTGCTGCTGCAACTGCTCGCGGCGGCGAATGCTCTCTTCGCTCTCCTGGTAGAAGTGGACCGCCTCGGAGGCGGGGCGGCGCTGTTTGGGGATGGCCTGTACGGTGATGTCCCATGCCAGGGAGCCTTTGTGAATCTCCAGGCGGGCGCCGATCTTGACCTCTTTGCCCGGTTTGGCGCGCTGGCCGTTGAGGTGAACCTTGCCTCCGTTGATCGCCTCTACCGCCAGTTGGCGGGTCTTGAAGAAGCGGGCGGCCCAGAGCCATTTGTCCAGGCGCAGACTTTCCGGCTGCTCCTGAGGGGAGGGGGTCATGTGATCTCGTCGTCGTCCTGGGGCGCCAGTCCAAGCAGGGGGTCCAGTTCTCCCGCGGAGTCCATGGCGGCCATGTCGTCGTAGCCGCCCACATGGAAGTCGTCGATGAATATCTGCGGAACGGTCTTGCGCTTGCTGCGCTCCAGCATCTCCCGCATCGCCGCACGATCCCCGTCGATCATCTTCTCTTCGTAGGCAATCCCTTTCCGTTCCAGCAGCGCCTTGGCACGGATGCAATAAGGACAGACCGCAGTGGAATAAATAACTACTTTCGGCATGGAAGTTCTCTCTGGATTCGTTTCGACGCGCCTATCGTATCAATGCTTAATAATAGGGTCTACTTGGCATTTGTGGATTACTCGGGGTTATTAGCCACAGAGGGCACGGAGCGCACGGAGTTTTCTGTTGTTTATCTCTGTGACCTCCGTGTTCTCTGTGGCTATTTTGAAAATTTGATCCTTATCAGCAGGGTTATGGAAGGCGCTCTCAAGGTAGAATAGGGTATCCGTTTAAGCCATATCCGAGGTGTTGTTGATGTCGCAGGCAAACCCCCAGACCACTTATCTGAAGGACTACCGCCCTCCCGCCTTTCTGATCGAGCGGGTGGCGCTGACGGTGGAACTGGGCGAGGAGGAGAGCCGGGTGCGCGCCCGGCTGGAACTGCGTCGCAATCCCGGCTCCGAGGAGCAGGATGCCCCCCTGCGGCTGCATGGCGAGGAGCTGAAGTTGCTATCCCTGGCGCTGGATGGCCGGGTGTTTTCCGGGGATGAGTACGAGGTGGACGGCGAGGGCCTCACTATCCCCCGGGTGCCTGAGCAGTTCGTGCTGGAGAGCGAGGTGGCGATCTACCCCCAGAACAACACCGCCCTGGAGGGGCTGTATCAATCGGGCGCCATGTTCTGCACCCAGTGCGAGGCGGAGGGGTTCCGCAAGATCACCTGGTTCCTGGACCGGCCCGATGTGATGGCCCGCTTCACCACCACCATCATCGCGGACAAGACGCGCTATCCAGTGCTGCTCTCCAACGGCAATCCGGTCGAGGAGCAGGACCTGGGGGATGGCCGCCATCGGGTGACCTGGGAGGACCCGTTCCCGAAGCCCTGTTATCTCTTCGCCCTGGTGGCGGGGGACCTGCGGGATATCCGCGACCGCTACACCACCGCCTCCGGACGCGAGGTGGACCTGCGCATCTATGTGGAGCCGGAGAATATCGACAAGTGCGATCACGCCATGGCCTCCCTGAAGCACGCCATGGCCTGGGATGAGACGCACTATAGCCGCGAGTACGACCTCGACATCTACATGATCGTGGCGGTGAACGATTTCAACATGGGCGCCATGGAGAACAAGGGGCTCAACATCTTCAACTCCAAGTATGTGCTGGCGCGGCCCGACAGCGCCACCGACCGGGACTTCCAGGGTATTGAGGGGGTGATCGCCCACGAGTATTTCCACAACTGGACTGGCAACCGCATCACCTGCCGCGACTGGTTCCAGCTCAGCCTGAAGGAGGGGCTGACGGTGTTCCGCGACCAGGAGTTCTCGGCGGACATGGGTTCCCGCGGGGTGAAACGCATCGAGGATGTGTGGCTGCTGCGCGCCCACCAGTTCGCCGAGGACGCCAGTCCCATGGCCCACCCGGTACGGCCCGACTCCTATATGGAGATCAACAACTTCTACACCGTGACCGTTTACGAAAAGGGCGCGGAGGTGGTGCGCATGCAGTACAACCTGCTGGGGGCGGAGGCCTACCGCAGGGCCACCGATCTCTACTTTGAGCGCCACGACGGCCAGGCGGTGACCACGGACGATTTCGTGCGGTGCATGGAGGACGCCAGCGGCAAGGATCTGCAGCAGTTCCGGCTCTGGTATGCCCAGGCGGGGACGCCGGAGCTGAGGGTGAGCGACGAATATGACGCAGCTGAACAGCGCTACACCCTCATAGTGGAACAGTCCTGCCCGGCCACCCCGGGACAGCCGGACAAGGCGCCCATGCATATCCCCCTGGCCATGGGGCTGCTGGATAGCGAGGGCCGGGAGTTGCCCCTGAAACTGGCGGGCGAAGGGGCTGCGGTGGAAGGAACGCGGGTGCTGGAGCTGCGTCAGGCCAGCGAGCAGTATGTTTTTATCAATGTCCCCGAACGGCCGGTGCCCTCCCTGCTGCGCGGCTTCTCCGCGCCAGTGAAGCTGCGTTACGACTACAGCGATGAAGAGCTGATGTTCCTCATGGCCCACGACAGTGACGGCTTCAACCGCTGGGATGCGGCCCAGACCCTGGCCCAGCAGATCCTGCTGCAGCGGGTGGCCGAGCCGGACGGGGCGATTCCCGAGGGCTTCATCGAGGCGTTCCGCCGCGCCCTGAACGATCCTGAATCGGATCAGGCTCTGCTGGCGGAGATCCTGATCCTGCCCTCCGAATCCTGGCTGGGCGACCAGATGGAACAGGTGGATGTGGAGGGCGTCCACCGGGCGCGGGAATCGGTGAAGCGCGAACTGGCGCGGATTCTGCGCAACGACTTCATGGCCATCTACGAGGCGAATCGGGAGACTGGCGAATACCAGGTGGATGCCGAAAGCATCGGCCGCCGCAGTCTCAAGAACCTCTGCCTCGACTATCTGATGCAGCTAGAGGATGGCGAGATCCAGCAGCTCTGCGTGGACCAGTACGGCAAGGGTCACAACATGACCGATGTGATGGCGGCGTTGTCGCTCCTGGCGGGCAGCGATGCACCGCAACGGGAGGCGGTGCTGGAGGATTTTTATGACCGCTGGCGGGACGATCCGCTGGTGCTGGACAAGTGGTTCGCCGTACAGGCCATGTCGAAACGGGCCGATACCCTGCAGCGGGTGATCGGCCTGATGGCGCATCCCGCCTTCTCCATCCGCAATCCCAACAAGGTGCGCGCCCTGGTGGGCGCCTTCTGCAGCGGCAACCTAGTCCGTTTTCATGCGGCCGACGGTTCCGGCTACGGTTTTCTCGCCGACCGGGTGCTGGAGTTGAACGGCCTCAATCCCCAGGTGGCCGCGCGCATGCTGCGCATCATGGCCCGCTGGCGGCGCTACGATGCCGGGCGGCAGGCGCTAATGCGCGCCCAGTTGGAGCGGGTATTGAAAACAGATGATTTGTCCCGCGATGTCTATGAAGTGGCGGCCAAAAGCCTGGAAGCGTAAAGCGGACAAGGTGGTAACCCTTTTCCGCCTCGTCTAGTATATGGCCTCAGAACCTGACGTTGTTGCGCCACGTTTTCTGGCGAAGGATGGCCGTCCCAGATCGATTGTGACGGTAAAGGGCAAAAGGGGCGGCAGTATCCATGACAATAACCTATTCCGTTCCGGATACGCTTTCGGACAGTGAGCTGATCGACCGGCTCCACGCCGCTTATCCCCTTTCCCTCGAGTTAGAAACCACCCATCTTCAGACCTATTACGACAGCTTTGACTGGCGCGTCTTCGGCGCGGGTGGTGTGGTGGCGGTATCGCAACAGGAGACGGGCCGGGTGCTGGAGTGGCGGGAGCGGAACACGGGGGCGATCCTGGAGCGGCAGCCGCTACCAGGGGATCTGCCCCGTTTCGTCCGGGACTTTCCCGCCGGCGGTTTACGCACGCGCCTGAAAGCGGTGCTGGAGATGCGGGCGCTGCTGCCCTGTGTGGAGATGGAGTGCCGGGCCACGGTGTTTCGGCTGCTCAACGAGGATGAGAAGACGGTGCTGCGGCTGGTGCTGGAGCAGTGCGGCAGCCGCAATCCCGGGGCCAAAGAGTATGTTCCCATGGGACGCTATCTGCGCCTCCTGCCGGTCAAGGGGTATGAGCGGCCCTATGAGAAGATGCAGGCCTTCCTGCGCAGCCGCTTTGAACTGAGCGCGTCCGCGCCCGTGCCGCTGGAGGCGGCGTTGGCGGCGCTCGGACGCCGGGCGGCGGACTACTCCTCCAGGCTCGATTTCAAGCTGGTTCCCGATCAGCGGGCCGATGTGGTAACCAAGCAGATCCTGTTGCATCTGCTCAATGTGCTGGAGAGCAATATCCCTGGCACCCTCCAGGATCTGGACTCCGAGTTTCTGCACGATTTGCGGGTGGCGGTGCGGCGCAGCCGTGCGGCTCTGAGCCAGATCAGGGAGGTGTTTCTGGCCGAAGAGATCGAGGGCTTCAAATCCAGGCTGGCCTGGGTGGGGCAGGTCACTGGCCCCACCCGCGACCTGGATGTCTATCTGCTGGATTTTTCCACCTATCAGAACACCCTGCCGCCCCAGTACCGGCAGGATCTGGAGCCGCTGCGCGAGTTTTTGGTCGTCCACCAGAAGATCGAACAGGAGCAGTTGGCGAACAAACTGAAATCTCCCCACTTCCGCACCCTGCTCAAGGAGTGGCGCGAATTCCTGGAGACGCCGCCGCCCAAGGTGGCGCTGCCGCCCAACGCCGTGCGTCCCATCCGTGAGGTGGCGGACCGCCGCATCAAAAAGATGTTTCGGCGGGTGCTGGATGAGGGACTGGCGATCCGGAAGGAGTCCCCGGCGGAAGAGCTGCATGAACTGCGCAAGAGCTGCAAAAAGCTGCGCTATCTACTGGAGTTCTTTCAAAGCCTCTATCCCCAGAAAGAGGTGCGCCTGCTGATCAAGGAGCTGAAGCGGCTGTTGGATAACCTGGGCGACTTCCAGGATCTGGAGGTGCAGGCGGAGAAGCTGCGTGACTTTGCCCATCAGATGGTGGAGGAGGGCACGGTCCCGGCCGACACCCTGCTGGCCATGGGTATCCTGGTGGATGACCTGTTGGCCCGGCAGCGCCAGGCGCACCTGGAGTTCTCCGATCGGTTTGCCGGGTTCGCCGCCAGGGAGAACCGCGAGGTTTTCCGGCGCCTTCTGAAAGGGAGGGCGGGATGAGGATCATCGGCGTCTATAACATCAAGGGCGGCGTGGGCAAGACCGCCACCGCGGTGAACCTGGCCTATCTCTCGGCCCGGGAGGGGTTTCGCACCCTGGTGTGGGATCTCGATCCCCAGGGGGCGGCTACCTATTACCTGCGGGTGAAACCGAAGATCAAGGGCGGCGGAAAGAAGCTGGTGCGCGGCCAGCGGGAGCTGGACGGCCTGATCAAGGGCAGCGACTTCGAGAACCTGGATCTGCTGCCGGCCGATTTCTCCTACCGCCATATGGATCTGGCATTGGGGGAGGCGAAGAAGCCCACCAAACAGTTGCTGAAACTGCTGCGCCCCCTCTCCTATGAGTATGACCGCATCTTTCTCGACTGCCCGCCCAGCATCTCCCTGGTGTCGGAAAATATCTTCCGCGCGGCGGATGTGCTGCTGGTGCCCCTGATTCCCACCACCCTGTCCCTGCGCACCTATCAACAGATCCTGGATTTTTTCGCCGGGCACGGTATCGGCGATGTGGAACTGATGCCTTTCTTTTCCATGGTGGACCGGCGCAAGCGTATGCACCATGATCTGCTCACCCAGTTGCCCACCCTCTACAGTGAGCTATTATCAACGTATATCCCTTATGCCAGCGACGTGGAGAAGATGGGTGTCTACCGTGCTCCGCTCGCCTGCTACGCGCACAACAGTCCCGCCATGCAGGCCTACAGGGAACTCTGGGAGGAGGTGAAGGCCAGGCTGTACCGTTCCTGAGCCAAGAATAATAACGGCCTGGCGTCTTCTGAACGATGTTCTGTTTCAGTGTCCGTTACCGGATTGCCCGGCAATGTTGTAATCGAATGCCTGTGCGGTTTCTTTCAGAAGAGACTGAAACAGATAACCAATGTGGCGAAATGTCTGACAAGAGAGCGGCCAATAGCGGAAAACTGAAGGAGCCATCCCCCGAAGGGGATGACCGTCAGGTCCCGCTTGATCAACAGAGCGAAGAGGCGCTGCAACGTCAGCTCAGCGGGATCGTTTATGCCCATCCGGATGTGGTGGCCACCTTTGAGCTGGATGGCAAGCTGTTGTTTCTGAACCAGGCCGGGCTGGACCGGTTCGCCATGCAGGAACAGGATGTAAAGGCGCACTCCATACGCGACCTGATCCCCTACGAGGAGCGGGACAAGATCCTGAACCAGGCGCTGCCCACCGCCTACTTGCAGGGGGAGTGGGCAGGGGAGTCCTGGATCAGCACCAAAGACGGCGCCCTGATTGATACCTCGGTGCAGATGGTGAAACACCAGCTGGAATCCGGGGAGTATTACTTCTCCATCAGTATGCGCGATATCAGCGAGAACAAACATTCAGAGCGGGAGATTATGCGCGCCATGGAGATCGCGGAAGGCGCGGCCCAAATGAAAAGTGAGTTTCTGGCCACCATGAGCCATGAGATTCGCACTCCCATGAACGGTGTGCTGGGCATGGCCGAACTGCTGCGTGAGACGCCGTTGGACACTGAGCAGCGGGAGTTTGTGGAGACCATCCTCAAGTCCGGTCGTTCGCTTCTTACTCTCCTGAACGATATTCTCGATTTCTCCAAGATGGAGGCGGGCTATATGAGCCTCGACCCCATACCGTTCAACCTGGAACAGTCGGTGCAGGAGATCGCCCTGTTGCTCTATCCGAAAGTGGAGGAGAAGGCGCTGGAGCTGATCCTCGACTATCCACCCGCCTGTCCGCGTTATTTTCTGGGTGACGCCGGCCGCATTCGCCAGATCCTGATCAACCTGATCGGGAACGCCATCAAATTCACGAAAACCGGACATGTGCTGGTGCGGGTAATCACCCAGCCCGGTCCCGGCCCTATGATGGATCTGCGCATTGAGGTGGAAGATACCGGCATCGGTATTTCGGAAGAGGCGCAGACCCGCCTGTTTCGTTCCTTCAGCCAGGCCGATGTCTCCACCACCCGCAACTACGGGGGGACCGGGCTTGGGCTGGCCATCAGCCGGCAACTGGTGGAACTGATGGATGGCCGCATCGGCGTGGAAAGTACGCCGGGGAAGGGTTCGGTTTTCTGGGTGAATATTTCCCTGCCCGTGGAGCAGGCGCCCGACGATCTGCCGGAGGCGGATCTGCACGGTGTGCGCGTGCTGGTGGTGGATGCCAACAGCATCAACCGGCGGGTATTGCTGGCTCAACTGCTCCACTTCGGTATGCAGGTGGAGACGGTAGCCAATGGCGAGCAGGCGCTGGAACGGCTAAGGGAGGCGGCGCGCCAGGGTGAACCCTTCCAAGTCGTACTCACCGAGCATCATATGCCAGTAATGGGTGGCGATACCCTGGCCCGGGAGATCCGCTACGATCCGCAACTGGACTCGTCTCTGCTTGTAATGCTGAGCTCGGGCGGTCAGCGCGGCGATGCGGCGCGTTGTGAGGAGCTTGGATTTGCCGCCTATTTGATGAAGCCGGTACGGGCCGATCTGCTGCGCCAAACCCTGGCCGCCATCCTGGTCAGGGAGAAGGAGGGCGAACCACCACACCTGCTCACCGGGCGGGAAGTGGAGGAGGTGGCGCGCGATTCCATCAGTGCCGGGAAAACACCGGGACGGGTGCTTTTGGTGGAAGACATATTGGCCAACCAGAAGGTGGCGATCCATATGCTGGAGCGAATGGGGTTGACGGTGGATCTGGCGGAGAATGGAATCCAGGCGGTCGCCAAATGGGCCTCAAACGAATACGACATGATTTTGATGGATTGCCATATGCCGGGGATGGACGGCTATGAGACCACCGCGGGAATTCGCCGGGAGGAGGAGCGGCAGGGTGAAGGAAGGCATATTCCCATCGTGGCCCTGACCGCCAATGCCCTGGAAGCGGAACGGGGCCACTGCTATCAGGCGGGCATGGATGACTTTGTGGCCAAGCCGCTCCGTTTCGGTGATCTGACGGCGGTGGTGAAACGGTACATCCGGCATGTGGATGTGACATCCGAGCCGGAATCCGGGGAAGCGGCGGCCCCTGCCGCGGAGCAGCCGGTGATCGATCTGGAACAGTATGAAAGCATGAGCCAGATCATGGCGGATGACTTCCATGTGCTCCTGGAGGCGTTTGCGTTGAGCGTTACCGAACTATTGGCCCAGTGGCCCGGCGCCATGGCGTCCGACAACCGCAGGGAACTGACCCGGATTGCCCACAGTATCAAATCGGCCGGCAACAATATCGGCGCCGCGCGGCTCAGCGGGATCGCCGCCAGACTGGAGAAGGGGGCCATGAACCTGACGAGGGATGAACTGGCCTCCGGCGGGGAGCGCCTGGAGCGGGAGTTCCGGATCGCCGAAGCGGCCCTGAAGCATTTGTATGAAAAGGGCTAGCCGCCGCTCCGGTGGGCCAGTATCTGATAGATGGAAGGCACCAGCACCAGGCTGACCAGGGTGGAGAAAATCAGCCCGGAGACGATGGTCACCGCCAGGGGCTGCAGCATCTCCGAACCTTCCCCCAGCGCCAGCGCCAGGGGCAGCATCCCCACCACGGTGGTGAGGGTGGTCATCAGGATGGGACGCAGCCGCAAGCGGGCGGCCTCCACGATGGCCGCGCTCAGTTCCAGGCCGTTGCCGCGTTCGATCTCAATGTACTCCACCAGCACGATGGCGTTGTTGACCACGATCCCCGCCAGCATGATCAGCCCCAGCCACACGGGCATGGAGAGTGGCAGGCCGGTCCATGCCAGACCCACGGCCACGCCGATCAGGGCGAAGGGCACGCTGAGCATGATCACCACGGGATTGCGCAGCGACTCATACTGCACCGCCATCACCACCAGCACCAGAAACAGCGCCAGTCCCAGCAGTTGCATGCCCAGGTCGCGTCCCTCCTGCAGGGTCTCCATGCTGCCCGCCTCGTAGATGGTATAACCGGCCGGAAGCTCCAGGCCGGCAAGCCGCTCGCGGGCCTTGATGATCGCTTCTTCCAGCGTCAGCTCGCCGCTTAGAGAAGCGGTTACCTCCACGATACGCTGCTGCCGCTCGCGCTTGATGGAGGAGGGGGTGGCAACCAGTTCGATCTGCGCCAGGTCCGACAGCCGCACCGCGGCGCGTGGCGAGGTGTTGCTGAACAGGATGATGCTCTCCACATCCGCGGGGGTGGCGATCTCGTCCCGGTCAAGCCGCAGCAGGATATCGATGGAGCGGTCATCGGCGATGAAGTCGGTGACGGTGTCCCCCTGCAGGGCAAAACGGACCGCCCTGCCCACATCCTCCACGGTGAGGCCGTAGGTGGCGGCCCGCTGCCGGTCCACCTTCACCGACAGCTCCTGGTTCCGGTCCTCGGAGGAGTGCTGCAGGTTGCGCAGGCCCGGCATGCCCTTCAGGGCATCCACCATGCGGTCGGCGATCTTCTCCAGTTCCGGGAGTTGCGGGCCCTTTACCCGCAGGGAGAGGTCGTCGTCGCCGCGGCTGATGCGGATGCCGCGGATGCCCAGGGTGCGCATGCGCACTTTCACCCCCGCCAGTTTCAGTTCGGCGATCTTTTTCTGTATCCGCCCGATCCACTCCTGGCTGCTGACGCCGCCCCGCGCCTCCCGCGCCCGGAGCTGGATACGGATACTGGAGGTGTTGGGGGACTCATACTGGGAGCGCCCGAAGATGCGCCCGCCGACGATGGTGAACAGGCCGTCCACCTCCGGCTGTTGGGAAAGCAGCGTCTCGATCTGCTCCGTGATGTGGTTCATGCCGGCCACGTTGACGCCGCGGTCGCTGGTGATGGTGGCCTCGATCTGCCCTTCATCCATCTCCGGCAGGAAGATCTGTTTGTTGCCGCCCATGGCGAGGGCGGCGAACCAGAGCGCCGCCAGGAAACCGGCGAGGATCATCCAGCGCATGGGCAGCAGCCGCTCCAGCAGGCGGCCATAGCTATTGCGCAGCAGGTCGATGACCCGATCTACGATCTTGCGCAGCCCCTTTATCTCCCGCTTGGCGGGCACCCGCCCGGAGAGGGCCGGGACCAGGGTCAGGGCCACCAGCATGGAGGCGGCGATGGCGGCGGAGATGGTAAAGATCAGCTCCCGGAACAGCAGCCCCACCAGGCCAGTGATGAAGAGGAAGGGCAGCACCGCCGCCAGGTTGGTGGAGGTAGAGGCGACGATGGCGCTGTTTACTTCCCCCGCCGCCTTGACCGAGGCCTGATCGACGCCGATGTCCAAATGCTCTTCCACCCGCAGGCGCTGGTGGCGGTAGATGTTCTCCAGCATCACGATGGTGCTGTCCACCAGCATGCCGATCCCCAGGGCCAGGCCGCCCAGGGTCATGATGTTGAGGGTGAGGCCGCTGATGGCCATGAGGATGAAGGTGACCAGGATGGCGATGGGGATGGCGCTGCCGATGATGAGGGTCCGGCGCAGGCTGCCGAGGAACAGATAGACCACCAGCATGGCGAGCAGCGCCCCGCTGGCCGCGGCGGATATGGCGTTGTTGAGCGCCTGGCGTACATAGTGGGCCTGGTCGTTCACCAGGTGGATGCCCATGTCCGGCGGGATCAGTCCGTCGCTCTTCAGTTTTTCCAGCTGCTGCGTCACCACATCCATTACCGCCACAGTGTTGGCCTGGGGCTGTTTCTGGATGGAGAGCTTGATTCCCGGCAGATCGTTATAGCGGACCCGCAGCTGTTCCTCTTCCGCGCCGTCGATTACCTGGGCCACCTCGCCGAGCCGCAGCAGCCGGGCGTCCCCCTGTTCGCCCTCCATGGCGATGGGCAGATTGACGATCTCCTCCACATCGCGGAAACGGCCGGCGGTGCGGCCGCCGATCTCACCCATGTCCATCTGCAGCCGGCCCGCCGAGACCTCCAGGTTCCCGGTCTCCAGGGCCTGGGCGATGTCGAGCACGTCCAGGCCGAGGCCGGCCAGACGGCTCTGGTCCGCCACCACCTGGATTTCGCGCACCAGGCCGCCGCCCACCTCGGCCGCCGCCACCCCGGGCAGGTTGAGCAGCCATTTACTCAGGTTGTAGTCCACCCAGGCGCGCAGTTCCACTGGGTCGCGCAGGGGGGAGCTGACGACGAATTCCGCCACCGGGAGCTGGAACGGATCACGCTTGTAGATTACGGGCGGATCGATGCTGTCGGGCAGGAAGCGTTTCGCCCGGTCCAGCCGGGTGCTGGCGTCGCGCAGGGCGATGTCGATGTCCTTGCCGTATTCGAAAGAGAGGGAGACGGCGCTGCGTCCCTCGCTGGTCTCGGACTCCACGAAGATGGCGTCTTCGGTGATGGCCAACTGCTCCTCCAGCTGGCGGGTGATTTCGTCCTCCATGATGGTGGCCGGAACGCCGGGGTCCATGATGCGCACCCGCACGTCGGGGTAGATGATATGGGGCAGCAGGTCGATGTTGAGCCGGTCCAGGGCGAACAGCCCGAGCACCATCAAGGCAAGGGTGATCATCACCACGCCGATGGGGTGGTGTATGGACCAGGCGGCAAGCCCGCCGGCGGGGGATGATTCACTTTCCATTTAATCTGTTCTATTGCTTTCGGCTGCGTTAAATCCCCGAAGCACCGTGGTGGAGCGGGCGGATGAGGTTGATATGTATCAGGTTGGATAGTGTAAAACAATCGCGGGCTTGGGGTAGGAGGAACCACAGGAGGTGGAAGGGGAGGTGGGGAGGCTGTGATACACTTCTCGCCCAGAGGTGATTTCAATGCCCAAGATCGTATCGACCCTGTTGTTGCTGCTGTTTACCCAGCTTGCCCTTGCCGTGGATTCCGGCGGCGGTTTGCTATCGTTGCCGAAAAAACCCCTGGCGCCTGACTTTGAGACCATCGACCTGGAGGGTAAGACCCATCGCCTGTCCGATTACCGTGGCCAGGTGGTGATCGTGAACTTCTGGGCCACCTGGTGTCCGCCCTGCCGCGCCGAGATGCCATCCATGCAGCGCGCCTGGGAGGCGTTGCGGCCGGAAGGGGTGGTTCTGCTGGCGGTGAATATGGGCGAGCGGCGGGAGACGGTGGCCGAGTTTCATGAGCAGAGTCTGATCGATTTTCCCCTGCTGCTGGACGGCAGTCTGGCGGCCGCCGCCGGCTGGCCCATAGAGGGGCTGCCCACCACCTATGTGGTGGATCCGCAGGGCAGGGCGGTCTATGCGGCCACCGGCATGCGGGAGTGGGACGCGCCGGAGGTGTTGGGGCAGATACGCTCACTTAAAAACTGAGATTGGCTGAAACCATATAATTTATGCTGCTTTATCCCGGCGGCCGGTGTATGGTTACGCCACCGATGATGGTGAAGATTTGGGAAACAGGAACTGGCAAAGGAGGGCATCCGAACCGACATACCACAACGCAGGATAATAATGAGAGGGGCATGATGAGCGTGGTCAACAAACTCGCCGGTCTCACGCTTCTATTGGGGCTTTGGGCTTCGTTCGTTATGGCGGCGGACAGCGCCAAAGGAAAGATCCTGCATGACGAACAGTGTTTGCGCTGCCACGGCAGTGAGTTCTACCTCAGCGAAGGACGCCGGGTGCAGTCCCTCGAAAAGCTGACCCGCCAGGTGGATATCTGCGTCAGTCAGCTCGGCATCTCCTGGTTCGATGAGGAGCAGGCGGATGTTGTTCAATACCTCAACGACCAGTTTTATACGTTTCCCTAGGGCCTGCTAACAGGCCCTAAGCCAGGTTATCCCGCGATCAGCCGCTGTTCCACATCGTCCAGCAGGCCGATGATCTTCTGGGATAGGGGTTCCACCTCGTCATAAAGCGTCTCCGCCTCATGGATCTTGCCTTCACCCATCAGGGTGATGATCTGCTTGATGATTCGGTGCATCTCCGCGTGAGGCGGCTCGATCTCTTTCATACCCGGGACATCACCGTAGTTCGCCAGCCCCTCGCTGTAGTACCACTTGCCCAGTACACAGTCGTGGTGGGATACCGCCTCTTTGTGGGTTAGCGACTCCCGCCCGTCCAGGAAGGAGCGCAGGCGCGCCTTCCACGCCAGGTGGGCCAGTTTCGCCGATTCGAAATCCAGGCCCTTGTCGCCGGTAATCTTGAACTGCTGCACCACCTTCTGCAGATCGGAGGCGAGGGTGCCCAGGGCGTCGATGGTGTCGGAGGCGGTGCGGGCGTGCTGCGCCGCTTCCTTGCTGCCGTTGCTGATGTTGACGATGTTGCGGTTGACCTCTTCCGCCACTCCCTGCTGCTCCTGGGCGGCGCTGGCGATCTGGGTGTTCATCTGGTTGATGGTGGTGATGGCTTCATTGATGCCGCGCAGGGAGTCGAGCGCGCCCTGCGCCTTCTCCACATTGGCCTCGGCAAGGCTTCTTCCGCTCGCCATGGCGGAGACCGCGCGCTGGGTGCCCTCCTGCAGGCGCAGGATCATCTGTTCGATCTCAATGGTGGACTCCTGGGTGCGGGTGGCCAGGTTGCGCACTTCGTCCGCCACCACCGCAAACCCCCGCCCCTGTTCCCCGGCGCGCGCCGCCTCAATGGCCGCGTTGAGGGCCAGCAGGTTGGTTTGCTCGGCGATGGTCTTGATCACATCGATTACCGCGCCGATGCTTTCGCTGTCCTTCTCCACTTCGCGCACCACGTTTTCCGCCGCCTCCACCTCCCGCGCCAGGGTCTGGATGGCGTCCGCGCTCTCGGATACCACGCGGCTGCCCTGTTGCATCTCGTTGTGGGCGGCCTGGGCGGCCTGCTCCGCGGTGGCGGCGTTTTGCGCCACCTCGGTGATGGTGGCGGTCATTTCGGTGATGGCGGTGGCCACCCGCTCGGTCTCCTCTTCCTGTTCCAGAATCCGCTGGGTGATGTGGTTGGTGTTTTCCGAGGTCCGCACCACCGCGCCGATCACCGCGGTGGTGGAGTGGGCGGTCTGGCGGATGATGGCGCCGATCTTTTCCACGAAGGCGTTGAAGGCGTCCGCCATGTGTCCGATCTCGTCGTCACTGGATTTGTTCAGCTTGCGGGTAAGGTCCCCCTCGCCGCGGGCGATGTCCTCCATGGTTTCCGCGGCGGTACGGACCGGCAGCGAAATGGTGCGGGCGATGAACCAGGAGATGAGGATGCCGAGAATCATCCCGAACACGAACAGGCTGCCCACCAGCCGGTTGGTATCCGCCGAGTCGTCCACCAGCGCCTCGCTGGTCTCGCGGATGGCGCCCTCCTGGATTTCGATCAGGGTATCCAGGTCGGACTTGATGGCGGTGAACAGGGGGCCGAGTTCGCTACGCACCAGCCAGGCGTCGGTGCGCCACTGTTCGCCGCCGTGGATGGTGAGGATGTTTTTGTATTTCTCCTGGAAGCTGGCGAACTCCTTCTGGAACTGCTCCACCGCATACTGTTGTTCAAAGCTCAACAGGTCGTCGTAAGCGGCGATCTTCTTGATCAGTTCGTCGGTCTGGCCCACGAAGCGCTCCATTTCCTGGACCCCGGATTCGCTGCGGAAGGCGAGGTAGGCGCGCACGCCGCGCATGACGTTGCTCCAGATGTAGCGCAGGTTGGAGATGTCCGCCAGCAGCTGTTTGCGCTGCTCGCTTGCCTCCTGCTCCATTTCCGAGGTGATCATCTCGGAGACCAGGTGATCCAGGGTGCGGTTGATGGGGTAGAGCTGTTCGCTGGCGTAGGCAAGGCCGGGAAAGTTGTCGATAAAGGAGTCGGCGGTCTTGAACAGCTTGGGTTCCAGGCCGCGGAATTTTTGTACGTTGAGTCCGATCTTCTCCACCAGGTCGCGGGAAGGGGGGTGGTTCTGCACCGTGGGCAGCGCCCGCAGGGCGGTGATGGCCTGGTCCGCCTGGAGCAGTTCTTTTTGGTAGGCGCTCTTGTGGTCCGCCTCCTTGCTGAGCAGATAAAAGGCCATGGAACTGGCCGCCTGTTGCAGCCGGGCCGCCAGATCTTTGGAAAGCGTGACGGTGGGTTGGCGCTCTTTCACCACCTCGCTGACGCCGCCCTGTACGCCTTGCAGGTTGACCAGGGTCAGGCCCGATACCAGCATCAGGACCGTCAGTACCAGGCCGAATCCAATCCAGATCTTGGTCCGGATAGGCAGGGAGTGAATCACTCTCTTCATCGCCATCTCCTCTTCGCGCCCCGGAGGTGGGTAGTAGATTCCGGTGGCTTTATTTACCTTTGGTGGAGAAATCCCGCATGGGCCGGGATTTTCCTAATTATTTTATTTATGCAGCCGGGCTTATGACGCGGTGATGCTGAAATCCGCAAGAGACGACCCCGGTTTATGAGTCCTTGAATTTTTTCTATCGGCGGGGGGCGGAATTACTTGAATGATTGCCGGGAAATGATCCGCGAGTGGGGAAGAGGTTACTGCGGGACCTTGGATACCGATTTGCCCGTCGACAGGCCGAGGAAGCCGCGGGTGATCACCTGCAGGCCCGGTTCCAACCCCTCCAGGATCTCGATTTTGTCGGCGATCCGGATACCGCTGCGCACCGCGCGGCGTTGCGCCTTCTGGTCTCCGTCCAGCAGGTAAACGAAGGGGCCCTCCTTATCGTGCCGGATGGCGGCGAAGGGGACCATCAACCGCTCCACCTGCGCGCTCTCCAGGGTGACGCGGGCGAACTGGCCGGCGCGCGCCCCCGCGGGTACGGGTTCCAGAATGATCTCCACGATCCCCTGGCGGGTGACCGGCTCCAGTTCCGGGTGGATGCGCAGGATACGGCCCGGGTAGCGCTCGTTGCCCAGGGCGTCGATGCGCACCTGCACCAGGTCCCCGATCTTCAGGTGGGGGAGCAGCAGTTCGGAGATGTGGATCTGGGTCACCAGCGAGCCGGGATCGCTGAGGGTGAGGATGTGGCTGTGCCTGGGCACCACGTCCCCGGGCTCGGCATAACGGGCGCTGATCACGCCGCTGAAGGGGGCCGCGATGCGGGTATGGCCGAGGCGGGTCTGCAGCAGATTCTGTTCCGCCTTTGCGACCTCCAGCTGGGTCCGGGCGCGGGAGAGTTCGTCCCGGGACACCGCCTTGCGGGTGGCGAGATTGCTCAGACGGGAGAAATCCTGCCGCGCCTGGTCCGAGTTGGCCTCCGCCTTGGCCAGCTCCGCTTTTAGAAGTTCGTCATCCAGGCTCAACAGCAGCTCGCCCTCTTCCACCCGGTCGCCTTCGAAAAAGGGGAGGCTGGTGATGCGGCCCTCTTCCTGATTGTAGATCCGCACCAGGCGGCGGGCGCGCAGGGTGCCGGTACGTTCATGCACCGCGCTGACCGGACGGTAGGCCACCTCTTCGGCCACTACCAGATGGTTGTTTGGCGGCGGTGTGGTGGCCTGTGACTGGCCCGCTTCCTGTCCGCAAGCGGAGAGGAGCAAGGGAAGCAGGCTCAACAGGAGATGGGGGAGGCGGCGTTGGGGCGACATGGGTTCAGGGGGTCTTGTCTGCGCTGGGCTGATAGGGGTTGTAGTGTTTGATTTCACGCTTGATGTTGCGCTGCACAATGACCCCTTCGATGCGGTAGCCGCCGTCCTTGAGTTCGATGTCCGGATAACCCGCTTTCAGCGCCACCAGTTTTTCGTTTCCCGCCTCGTCGCGGATGAACTGGCGGAACCAGCGCTCCTCGCCCACCGCGGAGACCACATAGGCCCCACTGGCGCATACCTCGGAGGGTTCGATGACGATGACGCACTTTTCCGGGAATTCCGGCTCCATGCTGTCGTCCAGCACCTGAAGGGCGTATAGCTCGTTGTAACTGCAATCCTGGGTCATTGTCGCCTTGCCGCCAAACCAATCCGGAGAATCCCACGGTGTACTCGACGCCTTGGCGGCGATTAGAATGCCGGGAGTTCCATCCATTCAACCAGCGCACATTCTAGCATGCCTCACCATATGACAGCCTATACGCGCCCGCACGCGGACCGGCGGGACTGGCGGAACCTCCGCAACATGACCCCCTATCTGTGGGAGTACCGCGGCCGGGCGCTGCTGGCGCTGGGTTCCCTGATCCTGGCCAAGGTCGCCAACGTGGGTATCCCGGTGGTGCTGAAGGAGATCGTGGATATTATGGAGCGGAGCGCCGCGGGCGAGCTGTTCCTGCCGCTCTCCCTGCTGCTGGCCTACGGCCTGTTGCGCCTGAGCAGTTCCCTGTTCAACGAACTGCGCGACGCCGTGTTCGCACGCGTCCGCTACCACGCCATGCGCCGCCTCTCCACCCGGGTGCTGAAGCACCTGCACAGCCTCTCCCTGCGCTTCCATCTGGAGCGCAAGACCGGCGCCATCAGCCGCGACCTGGAGCGGGGCACGCGCAGTATCAGCTCCATCCTCAACTATATGGTGTTCAGCATCCTGCCCATGCTGGTGGAGTTTGCCCTGGTGGCGGTGATCCTGCTCAGCAATTATGACCTGCTGTTTACCCTGCTCACCTTCGGCACCGTGGCGGTCTACATCGCCTTTACCCTGGCCATCACCGAGTGGCGCATGGAGTATCGGCTGGCCATGAACCGTCAGGAGTCGGAGGCCAACAGTCACGCCCTGGACAGCCTGATCAACTACGAGACGGTGAAGTACTTCGGCAACGAGCGGCTTGAGATGGAGCGCTTCGACGGCACCCTGGCTGAGTGGGAGGGTTCGGCGGTGAAGAGCCAGAACTCCATGTCCCTGCTCAATTTCGGTCAGGGCGCCATTATCGCCATCGGCGTCACCCTGGTGATGATCTTCGCCGCCGGCGGGGTGGTGGACGGCTCCATGACCATCGGTGATCTGGTGCTGGTGAACGCCTTTCTGCTGCAGCTCTTTATTCCGCTTAACTTCCTGGGGGTGGTCTATCGCCAGATCAAATACTCCCTGGCCGATATGGATCTGATCTTCAAGCTGCTGGAGCGGGAGCCGGAGATCCTCGACGCCCCGGAGGCCGCGGAGCTGCGGATGAAGGGCGGCGAGGTCCGCTTTGAACAGGTGGATTTCGGCTATCAGCCGGAACGGCAGATCCTGCATGGCGTGAATTTCAGCGTGCGCGCGGGAGAAAAGGTGGCGGTGGTGGGGCGCAGCGGGGCCGGCAAGTCCACCCTGTCGCGGCTCTTGTTCCGCTTCTACGATGTCACGGGCGGCCGGGTGCTGGTGGACGGCCAGGATGTGCGGGAGGTTACCCAGCAGAGCCTGCGCGGCGCCATCGGCATCGTGCCCCAGGATACGGTGCTCTTTAACGACACCATCCTCTATAATCTGGCCTACGGCCGTCCGGACGCCACCCGGCAGGAGATCGATGCGGCGGCGGGCATGGCCCATATCCGGGAGTTTATCGAATCGCTGCCCCAGCAATATGAGACCGTGGTGGGGGAGCGCGGATTGAAGCTCTCCGGCGGCGAGAAACAGCGCATCGCCATCGCGCGCGCCATCCTCAAACGGCCCTGCATCCTGTTGTTTGACGAGGCCACCTCGTCGCTGGACAGCAAGACCGAACAGGCCATCCAGGAGACCCTGAAGGAAGTGGCGCAGAACCATACCACCCTTGTCATCGCCCACCGCCTCTCCACCGTGGTGGATGCCGACCGCATCCTGGTGATGGAGCAGGGGACCATTGTGGAGCAGGGTAGCCATACGGAACTGCTGGCCCTGCAGGGCCGCTACCACGAGATGTGGCAGCTGCAGCAGGAGCAGCGGCCATGAAGTTCTACCTGGTGGGGGGCGCGGTGCGCGACCGGCTGCTCGGCCTGCCGGTCAAGGAACGCGACTGGGTGGTGGTGGGCGCCACGGAAGAGCAGATGCTGGCGCAGGGTTTCACCCGGGTGCCGGCCGATTTTCCCGTGTTCATTCATCCCGAGAGCGGCGAGGAGTACGCCCTGGCCCGTACCGAGACCAAGACCGGCCCCGGCTATAAGGGCTTTTCCGTGGATGCCGGTCCGCACATCACCCTGGAGCAGGACCTGCTGCGCCGCGACCTCACCATCAACGCCCTGGCCGAGGACGAGGCGGGCGAACTGATCGATCCCTTCGAGGGCGCCGGGGATCTGCGCAAGGGGGTGCTGCGCCATGTTTCGCACGCCTTCGTGGAGGACCCCGTGCGGCTGCTGCGCACCGCCCGCTTCGCCGCCCGGTTCGATTTCCGGGTGGCGGGTGAGACCTCCGAACTCATGCGGCGGATGGCCGCATCCGGGGAGTTGCGGACACTGCAGCCGGAACGGATCTGGAAGGAGATGGAGGCCGCGCTCAAGGCGTCCTATCCGTGGCGCTTTTTCAAGGTGCTGCATAGCTGCGGCGCCCTTGCGGTGCTGCTGCCGGAACTGGCCGCGGTCATGGGAGAGGGGGTGACCCACCACGGGGGCGAGACCGAGCCCATGGACGCCCTGAAGCGGTTGAGCCGGATCAGCGACGATCCCGCGGTGCGGTTTGCCACGGTGATGCGGGAGGCGGCCGCCGGGATAGCGGGGGGCGCTGATTACTGTAACCGCTTGCGGGCGCCGCGGGAGTATTGCGATCTGTTGGAGCTGGCGGTGCGCAACGGCGAGCTTTACTGGTCCGCGGCGGCGGGCAAACCGGAGCCCATTCTGCGGTTGCTCAAACAGACCCGGGCGGAGCAGCAGCCAGAGCGTTTTCAGAAGTTCCGCCAGATCGGCGGCGCCCTCTGGCCGACCTTGGCGGGCGCCGCCGACCATAACCTAGAGCGGGTGCTGCGGGCCCTAGGAGAGGTCTCCGCATCGGAGCTCAAGGCACAGGGCCTTGAGGGCGCGGAGCTGGGCGCGGCGCTGGACCGTCTGCGTCTGGAGGCGATCTCTTTCAGGTTACGTGCAGCCGCTGAACAAGATTAACCACAGAGGTCACAGAGAACACGGAGTTTCCAACGGTTGGGCGCACTTATCCGCCCCGTGCCCCCCTGTGACCTCTGTGGTAAAAAAGGCCTAAGCAACCATGCGGGTGAATATCACCTGGACAGCAACAAAAGACACAAGGTTTCCTTTTAGATGTCGATAGATTCCGGCCATAGCGGGTCGCCCCCGGAGAGCGTTACACCCCAGCAGGAACGTTTTCCCATTCTGCATATCCTGGTGGGCGGCAAGCTACTGCTTCCTTTCGGATTCCTCACGGCCAGCCTGGCCGCCAGCCTGTTGATTGCGCTGCTGCTGTTTCTGGAGAGCGGGGACCGGCAGGGCCTGACCGCCCTGCTGCTGTTGCTGGGCGGGATCGCCCTGGTGGCGGGTATGGTGGGCGCCCTGCGGCTGCGCAGCCAGCTGCTCATGCCCCTGGTGCGGCTGGAAAAGTCGGTGGCGGAGGTGTGCGAGGGCTCGCCCCTGAATACGCTGCCGTTCGAAAACGTGGGCGTGCTGGGCGCGGTGGTGCATGACATCGATAACCTGAGCGGGGAGCTGACCGAGATCTATGAGGACATGGAGGAGCGGGTGGACCGCCAGACCCGGCGGCTGGCCCAGCAAGCCGCCTCGCTCAAGATCCTCTATGACGTGGCGGCCAGCATTAACCAGACCGGGGACCTGGATGACCTGCTGGTGCGGTTCCTGCGCATCCTGAAGGACATGGTCCGCGGCCGCTCGGCCACCGTCAGCCTGGTCACCGCCGAGGGCCGGATGCGGCTGGTGGGGAGCATCGGCCTGGATGACCGCTTCGTCAGCGGCCGGCAGCAACTACCGCTTCACCTGTGCGGCTGCGGCCGCACCCTCTCCCTGGGCGATATCCTGTGTGAACAGGATCCCGGCGTCTGCTCCCAGGCCCTGGGGCGGCCGATGTTCACCAGCCGGGAAGTGGAGCAGCTGGAGGTGCCGCTGGAGTACCAGGGGGAACGGTTCGGCCATTACCATCTCTATGTGGACCGCTCCGGCTTCGCCGGACGGGAGGAGCTGCTGGATCTGCTGGTAACCATCGGCAGCCACCTCGGCATGGCCATCGCCAAGCGCCACCTGGATGAGGAGGCGCGGCGGCTCTCCATCATGGAGGAACGGGCCACCATGGCCCATGAACTGCACGACTCCCTGGCCCAGACCCTGGCCAGCCTGCGTTTTCAGGTGCGGATGCTGGAGGATACCCTGAAGAAGAGCGAGGTCTCCGACGCCGCCCGCGGTGAGCTGCAGCGCATCAGCCACGGCATCGACGAGGCCCATACGGAGCTGCGCGAGCTGCTGAACAGCTTCCTCGCCCCGGTGGAACAGCAGGGCCTGGAACCCGCCCTGAAGAAGCTGACCCGCCGTTTCCGCCAGGAGACCGGCATCCCCATCTTCTTTCAGCGCGATTGCCCCAGCATCAATCTCAGCGCCGGGGAGGAGAAACAGGTGCTGCGCATCATCCAGGAGTGCCTGGCCAATATCCGCAAACACGCCGGGGCGCACAATGTGCGCATCCTGCTCTCCTGCCTGGAGGGGGGCGAATATCTGTTTCTGGTGGAGGACGACGGGATCGGATTCGATGAGGTTGCCCCTGAAGGAGAACCCGGCGAGCATCTGGGGCTCTCCATTATGCAGGAGCGGGCGCGCCGCCTGGGTGGTGAGCTGACCATCGAGAGTGAACCGGGAGAGGGAACTCGGGTGGAGTTGGTTTACAATCCCGGGGCACGAATGCCAGATAGCAACCAGATAGAGACCTTCTGATGCGGGTAATGCTCATTGACGACCACGCCCTGTTCCGGATCGGGCTGCAGGAACTGCTGCTGCGCCTCGGGGTGGATGTGGTGGGCGCCACGGGCGACTGCCATGCCGGGATTCAGGAGGCGCTGGAGAAGGAGCCGGATGTGGTGCTGCTCGACATGCGCATGCCGGACATGGACGGTGTCGAGGTGCTGAAGGCCCTGCGCGCCAGGAGGCCCCTGTTGCCCGTCGCCATGCTCACCACCAGCCGGCAGGAGAACGACGTCATCGAATCGTTGCAGAACGGCGCCCACGGCTATCTGCTCAAGGATATGGAGCCGGAGGCGCTGGTGGAGGCGCTGGAGCAGATCAAAAACGGCACCACCGTGGTGGCCCCGGAGCTGACCGGCATCCTGGCCAAGGCGGTGCAGGGAGAGCGGAGCGTCAGCGCCCCAAACAGCGGCGCCGATCTGACCCCCCGGGAGCGGGAGATCCTCTGCCACCTGGCGGAGGGTCAGAGCAACAAGGTGATCGCGCGCAATCTCGGCATCTCAGACGGCACGGTGAAGCTACATGTGAAGGCGATTCTGCGCAAGCTTGAGGTCCACTCCCGGGTGGAGGCGGCGGTGATCGCCGTGGAGCGTAATCTTTGCGGGCGTGACGGGGGTGAGTTCTGATGCCTTCACTGGTGGTCCTGTGGACCGACGCCCTGCTGTTTCTGCTGTTTCTGTTCGCCCTGGCCTTTGGCATCTACGCCTCGCGCCGGGAACATCTGCGCGCGCCTTGGCGGCGGGTGGTCCGCAGCCGCGTGGGCATGGGTTCGCTGGTGGTGCTGGGGTTCTATCTGCTGATCGGCCTCATGGACTCCATCCACCTTCATCCCCGGTTGCCGCAGGGCGAACAACAGGGTGAGACGGTTTACTCCTCCGAGGTGATCAGCCTGTTCGATCACTGGGTGACCCCCCTGCGGGTGCGGCAGGAGAAGAGCTATTCGGCGCCCCTCGCCACCCATCTCTACGCCAAGGAGAGCCTGGAGCAGGCGGGGGTTGGCAGTGTGCGCGGCTACCCGCGCCTGGCGTACGGCGGCGCCCACCTGTCCGATCCGGAACGGGAGTGGCTGTCCGATATTGTGCGGGGGATTCTCTTCGGCGGGGTCAAGGGGATCGTCCTCTCCCTGGTGCTGGTGAATCTGCTGCTGATGTTCATGGGGATGCGCGCGGGCTGCGGTTTTGGTTATAACGCGCGGCGGGTTCTCGGCGGCGAGACCGAGATCCCCTGGCGGGTGATGATCGCGGTAACCACCCTTATGCTGGTGGCCGGTTTCATCAGCGCGGAGTTGGGGACCAAATACCACCTGCTGGGCACCGACAAGGTGGGGGAGGACGTCTTCTATCAGGCGCTGAAGAGTATCCGCACCGGGCTGGTGATCGGCACCCTCACCACCCTGGTGATGCTGCCCGCCGCCATCCTGCTGGGGATCATGGCGGGCTATTTCCGCGGCTGGGTGGATGACCTGATCCAGTATCTTTACACCACCCTCAACTCCATCCCCGGGGTGCTGCTCATCGCCGCCTCCATCCTGATGCTGCAGATCTATATCGCCAACCACGCCAGCGATATCAGCAGCCTGGAGCGGGCGGATATGCGGCTGCTGTTTCTCTGTATCATCCTCGGCGTGACCAGCTGGACCGGGCTTTGCCGCCTGCTGCGGGGTGAGTCCATCAAGCTGCGCGAGGTGGATTATGTGCAGGCCGCCACCGCCTTCGGGGTGGGCCACTTCCAGATCATCTCGCGCCACATCCTGCCCAATGTGCTGCACATCGTGCTGATTACGGTGGTGCTCGACTTTTCCGGCCTGGTGCTGGCGGAGGCGGTGCTCTCCTATGTGAACATCGGCGTGGATCCCACCATGAACAGCTGGGGCAACATGATCAACAGCGCCCGTCTGGAGATGGCGCGCGAGCCGGTGGTCTGGTGGTCGCTGGTGGCGGCGCTGCTGTTTATGTTTACCCTGGTGCTGTCGGCCAACCTGTTTTCGGATGTGGTGCGGGACGCCTTTGATCCCCGGCTGCGTCGTAGTCGTTGATAAAAATTATTAGCCACAGAGGTCACAGAGTTCACAGAGATATCTTTATGCAATAGATAGGTTGATACGATGAACTCAGTGATCTCTGTGTTCTCTGTGGCAATAGATTCAAGAACAAAATCGGATATATGAGCGACGTTTTACTACAAGTGGAAGGCCTCAAGACCTGGCTCGGGGATGGAGAGAATCCCGTGCGGGCGGTGGATGGCGTGGATCTGGAGATCCGCAGGGGCGAGACCTTCGCCCTGCTCGGCGAGTCCGGCTGCGGCAAGTCCATGACCGCGCTTTCCATGATGCGATTGCTGCCCCCTGCCGGGCGTATCCAGGCAGGCGTGGTGCGCCTGGGCGGAACTGACCTGCTGACCCTGCCGGAGAACGCCATGCGCCAGGAGCGGGGCGGGCGCATGGGTATGATCTTCCAGGAGCCCATGACCTCCCTCAATCCGGTCCTCACCATCGGGGCGCAGATCGCGGAGTCGGTGCGCATTCACGATCCGGGCAGCCGGGATAACGTGAACGGTCGTGTGCTGGAGCTGCTGAAGGCGGTGGGTATTCCCGATCCCGAACGCAGGCTGAAAGAGTATCCCCACCAATTATCCGGCGGTATGAAGCAGCGGGTGATGATCGCCATCGCCCTGGCCGGGCGGCCCGAACTCTTAATCGCGGACGAGCCTACTACGGCGCTGGATGTGACCATCCAGGCGCAGGTGCTGGGGCTGATGAAGGATCTGCAAAAGGAAACTGGCATGGCCATCCTGCTCATCACCCATGATCTCGGGGTGGTGGCGGAGGTGGCGGACCGGGTGGCGGTGATGTACGCGGGCCAGGTGGTGGAGACCGCGCCCTGCAAGCAGTTCTTCCGTGAACCCCGTCATCCCTACAGCCGCAAACTGTTCCGCTCCCTGCCCGGCGAAGGCAAACGGGGACAAAAGCTGGCGGTCATCAAGGGCATGGTGCCTCCGCTGGACCGGGTCTTTAGCGGCTGCCGTTTTCTGGAGCGCTGTGACCATGCCATGGAGGTGTGCGAGAGCCAGGTGCCCGAGTGGCGCACTATCAACACGGCCCATGGGCTGCGCTGCCATCTGGAAGAGTGGCGGCCCTTGGCCGAAACCGCGACCCAGGAGGAACCCGCTTCAGGCGCGAGCCCCGCTTCTGCGGATCAGTTGCTGGAGGTGGATGATCTGAAGGTCTATTTCCCCATCCACAAAGGGCTCCTGAAACGGGTGGTGGGCCATGTGAAGGCGGTGGACGGGGTCTCCCTCACCATCCCCCCCGGCCATACCCTGGCGCTGGTGGGAGAGTCCGGCTGCGGCAAGACCACCGTGGGCAAGGGGATCCTGCAGTTGACGCCCCCCACGGCGGGGAGCGTGCGTTTCGGCGGCGATGAGCTGACCCGGTTGCAGGGCGAGGCCCTGCGCCGAAGGCGGGCCGATCTTCAGATCATCTTTCAGGACCCGGTCGCCTCCATGAACCCGCGCATGCTGGTGCGGGACATCGTGGCCGAGGGGCTGGTGGCCCAGGGATTGGGCGGCAGCCGTGCCGAGCGGGAACAGCGGGTGGAGGAATTGTTGCAGCAGGTGGGTCTGCCGGCGGACGCTGCCGGGCGTTATCCCCATGAGTTCTCCGGAGGCCAGCGCCAGCGCATCTGTGTGGCGCGGGCCCTGGCGGTGCAGCCGCAACTGATTGTTTGTGACGAACCCACCAGCGCCCTGGATGTGTCGGTGCAGGCGCAGATCCTGAATCTGCTGAAAGATCTGCAGCAGCGGCTCGGGCTCTCCTACCTCTTTATTACCCACAACATCTCGGTGGTGGCCTATCTGGCGAGCGAGGTGGCGGTGATGTACCTGGGCCGGATCGTGGAGCGGGGTACGGTGGAGGAGGTGCTGGATGCGCCCCGGCATCCCTATACCAAGGCGCTGCTGTCCGCGGTGCCGGTGGCCGATCCGGAAAACCGGCGAGCTGTAATCCGTCTGGAGGGGGATATGCCTTCGCCCGCCAATCCGCCCCGGGGCTGCCATTTCCATCCCCGCTGTCCCGAGGCGGTGGAACAGTGCCGGGAGGCCTATCCGGAGGAGACCCGGCTGAGCGAGACCCGGACGGTGTGCTGTTTTCTGGTTTCAGGCTAGTACACAGGCCCGATAGATAGAATCGGCTGTTACCACGGAGGCCAAGGAGTTACACAGAGAGCAGTCTCGAGCGCGAGAGTTCTCTGTGAGTCTCCGTGACCTCTGTGGCTAAAATCCCATAAGAATTCATTTCACCTGATGCTCAATGCGGGTGAGCAGGGCGACGATCCGGTCCGAAAGTGGGCCTACCTTTTGGTACTCCTCTTCCGCGGCCTCCGTTTTCCCCTGGGTTTTCAGGGCAACGATGCGCTTGATGGTTTCATGCAGCTCCTTGTGCGGCTCGTTGATCTCCTGAATCTCCGGGATCTGGCCAAACTCGTTTAAGCCCACACTCTGATACCACTTCCCGAAGGCGCACTCGGTATGGGAGAAGGCCGCGCTCTGGTCCAGGTCGGACTTGCCATCCAGGAATCCCCGCAGTTTGGTCTTCCACGCCATGTGGGCCGCACGGGCACGCTGCAGATCCCGGAGGTGGGATTGGCCGCCGGAGTGAAATTGATCCATGAGCGCCATCAGTTGTTGTGCGTTTTCCGCCAGCCGCGCAGTTACCTCGGCGTTTTGGCTTGCGTCATCCATGGTCTGTTCCGCCACCCGACTGATATCCAGCACGTTGCGGTTGATGTCTTCGGCCACGGCGCTTTGCTCTTCCGCCGCGGTGGCGATCTGGGTGCTCATGGATGTGATGGTGTTCACCGCATCAGTGATGGCGGAGAGGGCCTCATGGGCTGCCGCCGCATGCTGGACGCTGTCGGCGGCCTGTTTCTGCCCCACTTCCATGGCGGTGGCGGTCTGGGTGACCCCGGCCTGCAGGCTTTCGATCATCTCCTGGATCTCCTGGGTGGATTGCTGGGTGCGGCTGGCCAGGGTACGCACCTCGTCCGCCACCACGGCAAAGCCGCGTCCCTGCTCCCCGGCCCGGGCCGCCTCGATGGCGGCGTTCAGGGCCAGCAGGTTGGTCTGGTCGGCGATGCCGCGAATTACGTCCAGCACGGAGCCGATGCGCTCACTATCCGCTTCTACGGTGCGGACCATGCGCACCGCCTGGCCCACTTCCTCGGCCAGGGTGTTGATACTGGTCATGGCGGTGGTGACGATTTCCTTACCGTTGTTCGCCTGTTCGTTGGCATGTTTGGCGGCGCTGGCGGTGTGGGTGGTGTTTTCCGCCACATCGTGCACGGTGGCGGACATTTCGGTCATGGCGGTGGCCACCAGGGTGGTCTGCTCGTTCTGCTTGCTGATGCCGTAATTGGTGTGTTCCGAGATGCGCGACAGCTCTTCCACCACCACACCGATATCACCTGCGGTGGAGGAGAGTTTTTGCACCACCTGTTCGATCTTGTTGGCGAACTGGTTGTAGGCTTTGGCCAGGCGGCTGATTTCGTCGTTTCCAGATTCATCCAGGCGGTCGCTCAGGTCGCCGCCGCCGGAAGCAATAGCTTCCAGGCTGATGGTGGTTTTGGTCAGCGGGCGTACCAGGTCGCGGCTGATGAACCAGACCACCAGGCCCACGATGAGCAGTCCGCAGATCATCAGCAGCAGGCTGTTATTGCGCAGGGATGCCAACTCCGCCACATGGGCTGTGCGGTTCTTGGCCAGCACCAGGACGCCGAAGGGTTTGCCCGAGTAGTCTTTTACCGTGCCGGCATAGACCGCCACCGGTTTGTCTAGCAGTTCGGAGTAGCCGAAATGGGGTTCGGAACCCAGTATCTTTTTGATCTCCGCGTCCGGGAGCAGGGATTCGGCCCCATGGGTGGAGGCGAACCGCTCCAGCTTCCCTTCGCGGTTGATATAGAGGGCCAGGTCCACATGGTGCTGCTCGGAGTAGAGGTCGAAGAAGGCCTGTCCGAAGGACATGCCGAACTCCACGGAACCCGTGTGTCCGCCGTTATGGAAAACGGGGACGATGCCGCGGATGCCGAGGCCCGCTACACCCACCTCCAGGCCGCTGATGGCTTTTTGGGTCTTATTGGTTTCCACCACGGTGTGGCGGAAGGAGGAGAGGTCGTCACCGAACTTCTCCAGCTTGTGCACCCGCAGGAAGGAGGTGGCGGGCGGCTCGTGGAACTGAAACTGGCGAACCCCGAACTCCTTTTTCAGGGCGGGGAATCCGGGCGCGAAGAAGCTCTGCAGGGTTTCCCGGTCGCGCAGGCCGAAGGCCTCCTGCACCTGGGGTATCCCGGCGACCAGGGCGCTCATGGCCTGCGCCAGGCGGCCCTCGTGCTCCACGCCTACCTGAACCGCCTGGAAGACGTCCTGCATCTCCTTTTTCTCCGCCGCGTGGGTTATGCGCGCCATGTGGGAGTAGGAGAGCCAGGTGGTGATGCCCATGACCGCCATGACTGTCACCAGGGTGGCGACTATGAACCGCAAGGAGATACTAAGATTTCTAAACATGCCAGCCCCGCCTTATGATTTGCTTGTTATTAGGTAAGACGCTGTTACGCATCTTTCATTTCTGCAATCAAATAAGTGTAGCAAAAGCCACATCGATTTGAATCGTGTTTAAAAGTGAGGGATTTGGCGCTGGAGATGGGGTGTAGATGGATGTGACTGGGGAAACTCCGATTGTACAGAGTTTCCCCAGGCCAGAAAGGAGCGGGGCAAGGCTCAGAGCAAACTGTGGTTGCTCCGGATGGCGGACTCGATAGAGCGTTTCAGCAGCACCCCTTCCAGTTGTTTGATCTTTTCCGTGATCGCTTCGGAGAGCCGGCCGATCTCCTGCTTCAGGAACACATGTTCAATGTTCATCTGGGTCTGTGCGGCAAACCGTTTGAGCATGGTAATGTCTTCCTGTGAAAACGGCTGGTCTCCGCTTTTGTTGAGCACCTGCAGGGCCCCTACCACCAGATCGCCGGCCACATTCCAGATCGGGATGCAGAGGACGTTGCGGGTGGTGAAGCCGGTGGTATAGTCCACCATCTCATGCGCGCCCTCGGAGATATGCACATCGTACTTGGTGAGGGGCTTTCCGCTGGAGATCACCTGGCCCACGAAGGAGTCATTCAGGGGTACCGAAACCTGACGTTCTTCCAGGCCGCTTCCGCAGTGGACCCAGGCGTTGGACATTTTCGGGTCCAGGATGAAGATGGAGCAGCGCTCGGCATTGAGCATGCGGGGAATAATATCGACAAAAAACTCCATCAGGCTCCGGTTGCCCGTTTTCCGCCATGCATCCAGCAGCAGTTTCTGCTTTTTGCGCAGCCGGCTCAGTTTTGCCTCGACTACGGTCGTCACTTCATGGGTGTTCATGTTCTTCCCTCCTCAAATCACTCGCCCACTCTCAATAGGGGCAGGCTGCCGCGGGGTCGGCGAGAGTGATCCTGTCTGCTGATTCAACCCCTTTCCTGCTTCCTATTTAAGCAAACGGGGGGATAGTGACAAGGCAGGGGAGTGGTAATTGTGAATGGGGTCACGCCGGGTTTGTGCGGCGCCTAGCATTCCGCAGTGAAAACAGCGTGTTATGGTCGGTTGGAGCGGCTGCTTCGGGTTACAGGGTCTGCTCCGTAACGTCCACGTAGAGCACCAGTTTCTGGCCCGGTTTCAGGTATTTCCCGGACAGGGTATTCCAGCGTCTCAGATCGTCCACCTTGACCTGAAAACGGTTGGCGATGGTGGACAGGGAGTCCCCCTCGCGCACCCGGTAGTGGATGGAGCTTTTACCCGTGGGCGGGCGCAGTTCCAGGGGGGCGGCGATTCGGCGGTTCTCTTCCGTTTCGGGCAGCCAGACCACCAGTTTCTGTCCCGTCCGCAGGGTGTCGCGCGGGGCCATGCCGTTCCATTTTGCCAAACTTCGGTAGTTGACCTGATAGAGGCGGGCGATATCCCAGAAGTTCTCTCCCTCCCGGACCACATGCTCTTTCCGGATGCCGTCCCGTTGGCGGCTTAGGGTTTTCTTTGTCCGCTCCTCGGCGCTGAGGGCGTACTGGCTCAGATTTTTTGAGGCGGTGGGGATCAGCAGGTATTTGCCGGCCCGGATTTGGTTGCCCGTGATCTTGTTGACCTGGCGCAGGATCCGGGTGGTGGTGCTGTGTTTCTGTGCGATTACGCTCAGAGTATCGCCCGGCTGGATCTTGTACCGCTGCCACTGCACCCGCTGTTCCGGGCTTAATTCAGCGAGCTTGGCCTGGAAGCTCTTTACCCTGTGGGCCGGAATGCTGAGGCGGTGGGGGCCGTCCGGCGGGGTGGCCCAGCGGTTGAGGCCGGGATTAAGCCGATAGAGTTCGTCTACGGAGATCCCCGCCATTTCGGCGGCCAGGGCCAAATCCAGTTGGGAGCCGATGCCGATGGTGTCGAAATGGGGTTTATTGGGGATGAAGCCCAGCTGAGCCTTGTGCTTTACCGGATGACGGATTATGGAGGAGAGCGCCAGCAGGCGCGGTATGTAACGGCGCGTTTCCGGGGGCAGGTCAAGGCTCCAGTAGTCGGTGGGCTTACCCTTGGCGCGGTTATTTCGTATGGCCTTGCGCACGTTGCCGGAGCCGGCGTTATAGGCCGCCAGGGTCAGTTCCCAGTCGCCGTCAAACTGCAGGTTCAGCTTTCTCAGGTAGTTCAGGGCGGCGCGGGTGGACGCCACCACATCGCGGCGGCCGTCATACCACCAGTTCTGCTGCAGGCCGAATCGTTTGCCCGTGGAGGGGATGAACTGCCAGAGGCCGGCGGCGCGGCCATGGGAGTAGGCGAAGGGACGGTAGGCGCTTTCCACGGCCGGCAGCAGCGCCAGCTCCATGGGCATGCCGCGGCTCTCGATCTCCTTGACGATGAAATAGAGATAGGGGTGGGCGCGCTCCCGTATCTTTTGGATGTAATGCGGATTTTTTTCCAGCCAGGCAATCTCTTTCTTGAGCCGGGGCTCATCATCCGGCAGGGCGAGCTGAAACCCCTTGCGCATATGTTGCCACAGGGAGGGGGTGGGCACGGCGGCGAAATGCTCCAGGGGGTTCACGGCGGGCGCCGCCACCACCTCTTTCTCCTCCCGGGCCGGCGCGCGCTCCCGTGTGGGTGGTTCAGGTTGCAGGGCGGTTTCTGCGGCCGGGGCTTCAGGCGCCGGGACGGAGACGGAGGTCTCTTCGCCTTGCGCGGTTTGTGCCGCGGGTTCCGGGTCTGGGGCAGTGCCCTTTTCGGCGGCGCTGGTGGCTGGCTTGGTTGAATAATCCGTGGGCGGCTGGCTCAGGATTGACACCATCAGGCTGAAGGGGTTGGGGCCGCTGTCCCGTCCCTCGGGCTGCGCTGTTTCCTCCGGCTCGGAAGCGGGTATATCGATGATCTCTTCAGCAGGATTTATATCGGACGCTTCCGCCTGGGACGACATCAGGAACCTGAACAGGTTGAACTGGTGCAGCTCGGCATCTTCTGTCGATTCTGAGGCGGCCGGGTCTTCCGCCGTGACCGTTTCCTCCGTTGCGGTTTCAGGCGCCTGTTGCACAGGCATATTCAGCATGCACCCGGGGAGGGTGAAAGCGGCAAACAGGATTGTGAGGACAAAGAGGCGGCGCATTACTGACATATTCAGTTGGGGAGATGGGGGTTCCTGGGAAAGCGTATACGGACGGTGGCAAGACTATACTGGAGCGCATCGGAGTTTTCCAGATTTCCCCGTGTCGCCAGCGGTCCGCCATACCCGAAGCGGAGCAAAAAAGTGATATCCTGCAGCCATGGATCAGGAACTCTCTTGCAGGCCGAAACCGGGGGTGGACGGGAGTCTGGCGCGCTGGTTGGACGAGCGGCCGGGCAGTCTGCTGCTGGAGCAGGAGTGCGCGGTAATTGAGGGGATGCTGTCCGGGTTGTTCGGGTACTATCTCCTCCAGGTAGGTCTGGGCGCCCACCGGGAGAAGCTGCTGCGGGGGTGTAGAGTCCGCTCCTGCCTGGTTCTGGATTCCATGGCCGGGCAGAATCCGGGTGCGCGGGCGGATTTGCGCGCAGACCCGCTGCAACTGCCCGTGGCCAGCGACAGTGTGGACGCCATACTGCTTCCCCATACACTCGATTTCTCGCCCGACCCCCATCAGGTGCTGCGCGAAGTGGAGCGGGTTCTGATACCCGAGGGCCGGTTGATCCTGAGCGGATTCAATCCCTGGGGGCTATGGGGTATCTGGCGGCTGTTTGGACGTCGTAGCGGCCGGGTTCCCTGGTGCGGGCGGTTTATCTCCCAGCGCCGGCTCTGTGACTGGCTATCCCTGTTGGGATTTGAGGTAGAGGTGTCGGAGACGGTAATGTACCGTCCGCCGCTGCATAACATGGCGGTAATGGAGAAATTGCAGATATTGGACCGCTTGGGACAACGTTTCTGGCCGCCGCTTTCCGGCGGCTATGTGATCCAGGCGGTACGGCGCGTATTGCCGCTGACCCCGGTGGGTCCGGCCTGGAAAAGGTCGCGCCCCCTTTTCAGCGGCCGGATGGTGGAGCCGACCACCAGAAACTCCAATGGCTGAACGGGTGGAGATCTTCACCGATGGCGCCTGCCGCGGGAATCCCGGGCCCGGCGGCTGGGGTGCGGTGTTGCGCTACAGGGGTAAAGAGCGGCAGCTGCATGGCGGTGAGGCACACACCACCAATAACCGCATGGAGCTGTTAGCGGTCATCGAGGCCCTGCGTGCCTTGACCCGAACCGCCGCCGTGTGTGTGACCACCGACTCGCAATATGTAAAAAACGGCATTACCCAGTGGATCCACGGCTGGAAGCGCAACGGCTGGAAGACCGCCAATAAAAAGCCGGTAAAGAACGAGGACCTATGGCGCGCGCTGGATGAACTGGTGGCGCAACACGACGTGGAGTGGGTCTGGGTGAAGGGCCACAGCGGTCATCCCGAGAACGAACTGGCGGATCAGTTGGCCAATCGCGGTATTGATGAACTTGGATAGATCGCTGGTTCTGCAACGTAGCTTTTTTTGCCACAGAGGCCACAGAGCGAGATAACTCTGTGTTCTCTGTGAACTCTGTGGCTAAGGAATCATATTCTATGCGTCAAATCATTCTGGATACGGAAACCACCGGCCTGGAGCCGGAACAGGGCCACCGCATCATTGAGATCGGCTGCGTGGAGCAGATCGACCGCCGCCTTACGGGCAATAACTTTCATCAATATCTGCAGCCGGACCGGGAGATCGATGAGGCGGCCATCGAAGTGCACGGCATCACCAACGAGTTTCTTGCCGACAAGCCGCGGTTTGAGGATATCGTCCATGACTTTATCCAGTATGTGGACGGCGCCGAGCTGATCATCCACAACGCCCCCTTCGACGTGGGCTTCATCAATGCCGAGCTGAAACGGCTGAATGGTGACTGGAAAGTGCTGACGGACTACTGTCGCGTCACCGATACCCTGGTGATGGCGAAGAAAATGCATCCGGGGCAGCGCAACAGCCTGGATGCCCTGTGCAAGCGCTATGACATCGACAACAGCCACCGTGAACTGCACGGGGCGCTGCTGGACGCCGAGATCCTGGCCGATGTCTATCTGGCTATGACCGGGGGGCAGGCCTCCTTGCAGCTGGACGGGTTCTCCATCGGCCTCGACGGCAGCAGCGAAGCCGTGATCCGCCGCCTGGATTCGGGCCGTCCCCGTCTCAAGGTGGTGCGCGCCAGCGACGCGGAACTGCGGGCCCACGACGCCCGGCTGGATGCCATCGACGCGGCCAGCGGTGGTTCCGTCTGGCGAAAAGAGGGAAGTTCCTGAGGATTGGATTTATCGGTCTGTTTTTAAACGGATATTCCTCGTTTTAGCTTCCCTTAGGGTTTTGCGGGATCAATGTTTTTGGACGAAATACGAAGATTTCAGCAGATGCCTCATTGAGCTAAACCGCCGCTTCTGGTACCGTGTAATCCCGTCCGAATCATTACCTTTTCAAGCAGGTATCAATGAGTAAATACATATTCATTACGGGCGGTGTAGTCTCCTCACTGGGAAAAGGCATCGCCTCCGCGTCCCTGGGCGCACTCCTCGAGGCCAGAGGCCTGAAAGTCACCATGATCAAGCTGGATCCCTACATCAATGTGGATCCAGGCACCATGAGCCCTTTCCAGCACGGCGAGGTCTACGTCACCGAAGACGGGGCCGAGACCGACCTCGACCTCGGTCATTATGAACGCTTCGTCCGTACCACCATGGGACGGAACAACAACTTCACCACTGGCCAGATCTATGAGAGCGTGATCCGCAAGGAGCGGCGGGGCGACTATCTCGGCGGCACCGTGCAGGTGATCCCCCATATCACCAACGAGATCAAGGCGAGCGTGAAGCTGGGCGCCGGGGATGCGGATATCACCCTGGTGGAGATCGGCGGCACCGTGGGTGACATTGAGTCCCTGCCGTTCCTGGAGGCGATCCGTCAGATGGGCGTGGAGCTGGGGCACGAGAACGCCCTGTTCATGCACCTTACCCTGGTGCCCTATATCGCCACCTCGAAAGAGATCAAGACCAAGCCCACCCAGCACTCGGTGAAAGAGCTGCGCTCCATCGGTATCCAGCCGGATATTCTGTTGTGCCGCGCCGACCGGCCGCTGCCGGACGGGGAGCGCAAAAAGATTGCGCTGTTCACCAATGTGCAGGAGAAGGCGGTGATCTCGGCGGTGGACGCCGACAACATCTACCGTATCCCGCTGCTGCTGCATGAACAGTACCTGGACGAGATCGTGGTGAGTCAGCTGGGGCTGAATGTCCCGCCCGCCGATCTGACCCAGTGGCGGCGAGTGATCGATGGGCTTGAGCAGCCGGATGGCGAGGTCACCATCGCCATGGTGGGCAAATATATGCATCTCACCGAGGCCTACAAAAGTCTCTCCGAGGCGCTGGTGCACGCTGGCGTCCACACCCGCACCCGGGTGCGGATCGAGTATCTGGATTCGGAACGGATCGAAGAGGAAGGGGTGGGCCTGCTGGAGGGTATGGACGCCATTCTGGTCCCCGGCGGTTTCGGGGAGCGCGGCGTGGAAGGCAAGATCGCAACCGTACAGTACGCGCGGGAGAACGGCATCCCCTATCTGGGGATCTGTCTCGGTATGCAGGTGGCGGTGATCGAATACGCGCGCAACATGGCGGGCCTGGAGGGGGCGCAAAGCACCGAGTTCAATGCCGCTACGCCCCACCCGGTGATCGCCCTGATCACCGAATGGCTGGATGCGGACGGTAATATCGAAACCCGTGATGAAGGTTCGGATCTGGGCGGCACCATGCGCCTGGGAGGACAGGAGTGCCGGCTGGAGGAGGGTACGCTGGCGCGTGAGCTGTACGGTAAAGAGGTGATCATGGAGCGCCATCGCCACCGTTATGAGTTCAATAACCGCTATCTGAAGGAGCTGCAGAAGGCGGGGCTGAAGTTCTCCGGTTGCTCCATCGACGGCAAACTGATGGAGATGATCGAGATTCCCGGTCATCCCTGGTTTGTGGCCTGCCAGTTTCACCCCGAGTTCACCTCCACCCCGCGTGACGGTCATCCGCTTTTCTCAGGTTTCGTCCGCGCGGCGCGGGCGCATCAGAAGTCGTCCGCGGAACTGGTGGCGGCCTCGTGAGACTGTGCGGTTTTCAGGCGGGTCTGGACCAGCCCCTGTTCCTGATCGCCGGCCCCTGCGTCATCGAGAGCGAGCAGCTCGCCTTGGATACCGCCGGCCAACTGCAGGAGATCACCTCCCGGCTAGGGATTCCTTTCATCTACAAATCCTCCTTCGAGAAGGCGAACCGCTCCTCGGTGGCCAGCTACAGCGGGCCGGGATTTGAAGAGGGGCTCTATATCCTGGAGAAGGTACGCAAGCAGCTCGGCGTGCCGGTACTGACCGATGTCCACGAGAACACGCCATTGAATGAGGTGGCCAGCGTGGTGGATGTGCTGCAAACCCCGGCGTTGCTCTGCCGCCAGACCGCCTTTATCCAGGCCGTGGCGGCCCAGAAGCGGCCGGTGAATATCAAGAAGGGGCAGTTTCTGGCCCCCTGGGATATGAAGCATGTGGTGGAGAAGGCGCGCGCCGCGGGCAACGAGCAGATCATGGTGTGCGAGCGGGGCGTCAGCTTCGGCTACAATAATCTGGTTTCCGATATGCGCTCCCTGGCGGTGATGCGCGAAACCGGGTGTCCGGTGGTGTTTGACGCCACCCATTCGGTGCAGTTGCCGGGTGGACTGGGGGGCAGCTCCGGCGGCCAGCGGGAGTTTGTGCCCGTGTTGGCCCGGGCGGCGGTGGCCGCGGGTATTTCCGGGCTCTTTATGGAAACCCATCCCGACCCGGACCAGGCCTTGTGTGACGGCCCCAACTCCTGGCCCATTGATCGCATGGAGAAGTTGCTGGAGGCGCTAAAGAGTATCGATCAGGCGGTGAAGGCCGCCGGATTGGTGGAAAACAATATCTGACCTTGCCGTGTCAGTGAATTAAAATTAGGTTTTAGCCACAGAGGCCACAGAGAACACTGAGGCTGCTGGAAATTTCCAGTTTATCGCCCTCCGTGTGCTCTGTGTCCTCTGTGGCAAATAAATGATAACCACTCATTCATCTGGATGTGACGGAGAAAACCAATGTCCGAAATCGTAGATATTCGTGGCCGCGAGATTATGGATTCCCGCGGCAATCCCACTGTCGAGGCCGATGTCATTACCGCCGACGGCGCCATCGGGCGTGCCGTTGCCCCCTCGGGCGCGTCGACCGGCTCCAGGGAGGCCCTGGAACTGCGTGACGGCGACAAGGGTCGCTATGGCGGCAAGGGTGTACTGAACGCGGTGAACCACATCGGCGGGGAGCTGAAAGAGGCCCTCTTGGGCATGGAGGTTACCGGTCAGGAGGCGCTGGACCGTACGATGATCGAGCTGGATGGCACCGACAACAAGGGGCGTCTGGGCGCCAACGCCATACTGGCGGTCTCCCTGGCCGCAGCCCATGCCGCGGCCCAGGAGCAGGCCATGCCGCTCTATCGTTACCTCTCGTCCGGCCCCTACCGCATGCCTGTGCCCATGATGAACATCATCAACGGCGGCGCCCACGCTGATAACAGCGTGGATATCCAGGAGTTCATGATCCTGCCCGTGGGCGCCGGCTCCATCCGCGAGGCCGTACGCTACGGCGCCGAGGTGTTCCATGCCCTGAAGAGCGTGCTGAAAGGCCGCGGCCTGAACACAGCGGTGGGCGATGAGGGCGGCTTCGCGCCGGACCTCCCCTCCAACGAGGCGGCGGTGGAGGTAATCCTGGAAGCGATTGAGAAGAGCGGCTTCAAGGTGGGCAGCGACATCTATCTGGGTCTCGATGTGGCCAGCTCCGAGTTCTACAAGGATGGCGTCTACGATCTCGCCTCCGAAGGGCGGAAGTTCGATGCCGCCGGCTTCGCCGACTATCTGGTTTCCCTGGCGGACCAGTACCCCATCATCCCCATCGAAGACGGCATG
>JBNKPL010000008.1:0-38502 GCA_050295355.1 Sedimenticolaceae bacterium | reverse complement strand
CGGGCTCGGGGGTACTGCTCCAGCAAGTAGTAGCCGCGCGCCAGTTCCAGCCGTGCGCGGTGGTTGTCCGGTTCCATGAGCAGCAGCCGTTCCAACGCGAAGGTGCCTTCGCTGAGGGCGCCGTTGTCGATGGCGGCCATGCCGTAATAGAGATCAAACCGGGGATCACCCTCGCCGTTGAACAGACTGTTCTGGGCGAGTTGGTAGGCCTCTTGGACCCGGCCGGATTCATAGAGCTGGGCGATGTCGTCGATATAGTCGGCAAAGGCGGTGCCAGAATGGATGGCCGTCACGGCACAGGCGGCCCACAGGAGAAAACGGCTCCTGAAGGGGCGGATCCTGGTTGTTGCTGTTTTTGTTGCGTTCTGGATCACGTGCCTGCGTCTCTTCTTCTTAGTACTTGCTCGCCTTGCGGTAGTTAAACGGAGCCATTATATAGGAAAATAGGCTTTGTTCTATAAGGTTAAATTTTATTAACCTTACAAGTCGCCATGTATTTCCCCGGCGTAGCGGACCAATTCCCGCAGTACGGCGGTGGCGTAGCTGCCGGGGGAGAGCTGAAAACGCAGTTCCAAATCGTTTTCTTCCTTCCGCTCCCAGTGGAGATCGCCCACGCGGATTCGAAGCGCGCGCCGCTCCTGTTTCAGGCCGGAACGTTCGAGGCCGTCGCACCACTCTTTGTGATCCGCAAGGATTCGCTGCTCCAGCGCGGCACTGTCGGCAGCGAGTTCGGACGCTCCCGCCCCATACAAGGGGCCGGTGGGATGGATATCAAGCCGCTGGATACGTTCGCGGATTTCATCGTCGGGCTCGGTTATCGGGAAAATGGCCCTGCTGCCGTCCAGCATCATCAGGTCGCCGGGCAGGGCTTGGTTCCAGTTCCCGGCCCTGATCCGCTCCGCCAGTAGCTGGTTGAAGAGATAGGAGCGGGCGGCGGAGAGGTACAGTCCCCGTTTGTTGCGGCTCAGTTTCATCCGCTCGCCGCTGAACATCCGGAGCGCCATCCGCAGATTTCCCTCATCATGTCCGAAACGCTGTTCCCCGAAATAGTTGGGAACCCCCTGCTCTCCGATCTGTTGCAGACGTGATTCCAGCTCTTCCCGATCGCCCTCAATATTTCTGATTCGAATTCGGAACCGATTGGCCCTCAGGGCTCCGCGTTTCAGTTTTCTGCGATGGCGTCCGTGCTCCAGCAGACGGATCTCCTCCGATTCGATCTCTCCCCATTCAGGTTCGGGTCGGCCGGCGAGCCGGACGCTGAACCACTGGCGGGTGACCGCATGGCGATCCTTGAGTCCCGCGTAGCTCATATCGCGGGCGGGTACGCCCGCCAGGCGCGCCAACCGGTCGGCCAGCCAGGTGGTGTTGGTGTTGCGCTTTTCCAGGTGCAGCAGCACATGTTCGCCTTCGCCATCCGGGCGGAAACCGAGCAGTTCGTCCACCTGGAAATCTTCCGGCCGCGCGCGAATCCGTCCGCTGGCGGCGGGTGGGCCAAAGGCGTATGGAAGCTGGGAGTAGGGAACGGGGTCGCGCGCGGGGGTCTCACTCATGGAGCAGCACCACCGCATAGGCGGCGATCCCTTCGCTTCGCCCAGTGAATCCCATCCCTTCGGTGGTGGTGGCCTTGATGTTGACCTGGGAGGGCGCGGTTTGCAGATCCTCCGCGATCCGGCTGCGCATCTCCTCCACATAGGGGGCCAGTTTCGGCTGTTGGGCCACCAGGGTCATATCCGCGTTGTGAACCGACAGTCCGTTCTGCTTCAGCAGCTCCATCACCCGCCGCAACAGGATGCGGCTGTCGATGTCCTTGTATTGGTCGCTGTTGTCGGGAAAGTGCTGGCCGATGTCCCCCAGGCCCGCGGCGCCCAGAAGGGCGTCGCAGAGCGCATGCAGTAGCACGTCTCCGTCCGAGTGGGCGGCCATTCCCTGGTCGTGCTTGATCGGGACTCCACCCAAAATCAGCTCTCTTCCGGGGCTGAAACGGTGGGCGTCGAAGCCCTGTCCTATGCGCATGTGAATGTCTCCGATCTAGGTAAAACCGGGAGGGATTCTACCGTATTTCCGCCGAACCTGAAAATGCAAATGTTTTAAGTGACTGTAAATACAAGAAAAAGCAAGAAATGCATAAAAACATAGCAAAATACTATGGAATAATTTTAGATTTGATCTAATGTTAGTTAACAAGGGGAATCACTAAGACGTTTCCCTGTACATCCCAAAGGGAGTCTGCCGGCAGTCCCTTAGCAGAGAATGAGATGGCAGACAGGTGGAATAGATAATTTGAGGAGATGCAAGCATGACGATCCATCAACAGGCCATCGAACGTGATTTTCGTCTGGAGGATCTGGACGAGTGGAATGAACAACGGGCGATTGAGTTGGCAAAAGAGGAGGGGATAGAGCTGACCCCTGACCATATGGAGGTGCTCTATTTCCTGCGTAAACATTGTGACGTGCATGGAAGCAACTGTCTGGCGCGGTCGGTCCTGACAGCGCTAGTGCACAGGTTCCAGGACCGCGGCGGCAAAAGGTACCTGTATACCCTTTTTCCCCACGGCCCCATCTACCAGGGGCGGAAGATTGCGGGTATGCCGCTACCCCCGGAGACCCTGGACCTGTCATTCGGAAGTGTGCACTGAGTTCTGCTGAGGAGATGCCGGGAGCGGCGGCAGGCCGGGCGAAGCAGATCCGGCCTGCCAGGGATGGCTCTTAGGTAAGAGGACGGATTCCGGACAGTGAGATGACAACAACCAAACCTAACGATCCATAATCCAGAGGAGATACCGACATGACTCTGCAAATCAATGGCCGGCAGTTCAAAACCGACGAAGAGGGCTTCCTGCTCAATCCCGGTCAGTGGACGGAAGCGTTCGCCGATGAGATTGCCAGGCAGGAGGGGTATCAGCTGAGAGATGAACATATTGGCATGATCGACTATTTTCGTGAGTACTGGCATGAGAACCAGACCCATCCCACCATGCATATCCTGGTGAAGGAGATCGGAGGCCGGGTTGGCCAGAGTTTCCACGAGCACAAGGTCGCCACCAACCGTCTGTACACGATCTTCCCCAACGAGCCTATCGCGGAGTTGTGCAAGCTGGCGGGGCTTCCCAAGCCGCTGCCCAGTGAAAGAGAGGGCTGATCCGCGATCGGGTAGTGAGTTCAAGCGATTGCATGAAGCAACGCTGGACAAAAAACCGGCAGGGATTTATCTCTGCCGGTTTTTTCTTGCCGACCGCAACAGCACATAAGCCGCGCCGGTGCCGCCGTCCCGTCGGGTGGCGGAGCAGAAGGCCAGCACATCCTCCCGTTGCCGCAACCAGAGGTTCAGTTTCTGTTTCAAGACCGGCTGACGCCCCTCGGAGCCGTACCCCTTGCCGTGGATGATGCGCACGCAGCGCAGATTACGGCGTTGGCAATCGCGAAAAAAAAGCTCCAGGGTCTGGCGGGCGTGGTTTGCGGTCAGCCCGTGCAGATCCAGCTCCAGTTCCATCTCCAGCCGTCCCCGGCGTAGATCCTGAAACACTCTCTTCTGCACCCCCGGGCGGTAATACAGCAGTTCATCCTCTGTTTCGATCTCCTGCTCCGAATATTGATCCGGGTGGAGGTGTTCCGCGTCGCCATCCTGTTTGTGTTGCAGCGGGCGGGGAGGGCGGCGCCGTTTCCAGGGCGCCACGCGGTCGTGTTCCAGCGGCGTGGCGTCTTTCACCTCTTGCAGGAAAAGATCGCTGTCCTCGGGATCGGATGGGTTGCGGGCCATGGAAGACTTATGGGTATTGGAAACAGGGCCGACAGTATATCAGTACTTTGATATAGTGAGCTCCGTATTGGTATGGGCTGGGGTTGTATGAAAATACTGCTGAGTAATGATGACGGTTATCAGGCGCCGGGTCTCAAGGCCCTGTTTGATGGCCTGTCGCCGCTGGCGGAGATTACCGTGGTAGCGCCGGACAGGGATCGCAGCGGCGCCAGCAACTCCCTCACCCTGGAATTTCCCATCCGGGCGCATACGGAAGCCAACGGTTTTATCCGCGTGGACGGTACGCCCACGGATTGCGTGCATCTGGCCATTACCGGGCTGCTGGAAGAGGAGCCGGACATGGTGATCGCCGGCATCAATTCCGGCGCCAACATGGGCGACGATGTGCTCTATTCCGGCACCGTCGCGGCGGCCACCGAAGGCCGCTTTTTGGGCCTGCCCGCGCTGGCGATCTCCATGGCCTCATCCAGCCCGGAGCACTATGCAACGGGCGCCATCGTGGCCCGACACATGGTGCAGCGCCTGCTGCAGGCCCCACTGCCCGCGGATACCATTCTAAATATCAATGTTCCGGATCTCCCCTATGAGCGGATTCGCGGCTATCAGGCGACCCGGCTCGGGCATCGCCACAAGGCGGAGCCGGTGGTCAGGGCCGCGGACCCCAGGGGACGCACCATTTATTGGGTCGGACCCGCCGGGGCGGAACAAGACGCCGGACCGGGCACCGATTTCCATGCCATCCGGGAAGGTTATGTTTCCATCACGCCATTGCAGGTGGATCTGACGCGGCATTCGGATCTGGAGAAGATCGGGAGCTGGCTGGATGGGATGGCTGAATGAACGAACTGCTCCATCGCGGTATCGGGATGACCTCCCAGCGGACCCGCGAACGACTGGTGGAACGGTTGCGTCAGAAGGGGATCAGCAACCGCAAGGTGCTGGAGACCATTCGCAATACCCCGCGTCATCTGTTTCTGGAAGAGGCCCTCGCCAGCCGCGCCTATGAGGACTCCTCGCTGCCCATCGGTTATGGGCAGACCATATCCCAGCCCTATATTGTGGCGCGAATGACGGAACTGCTGCTGGAAGCGGGGCCGATGGAGAGCGTTTTAGAGATCGGGACCGGTTCGGGTTATCAGGCGGCGGTCCTGGCGCAACTGGTGAAGAGGGTCTACAGCGTGGAGCGCATCGGGGCGCTGCAGCAGCAGGCGCGCCGCTGTTTTCAGCAGATTGGAATCCGCAACATTCGGCTGCGTCATGTGGATGGCGGGCTGGGGCTCGAGGATTATGCCCCCTACGACGGTATTCTGGTCACCGCCGCCCCGGAGGGCATTCCCAGAAGTCTGGTGGAGCAACTGCGGGTGGGCGGAAGGATGGTGCTTCCCGTGGGCGCGGGCCGGGAACAGGCCTTGGTGCGGGTTACCAGAACCGAAACAGGTTATGACAAAGAGATGCTGGAACCGGTGATTTTTGTGCCGTTTCTAAAAGGGACCAAGTGATGCGAATATTTTCGGCTCTGTATGAACGTGTTATGGCCTGGTCCCGTCATCGCCACGCGCCCTATTACCTGGCCGGGCTCAGTTTCTCCGAATCCTCCTTCTTTCCCATCCCGCCGGACGTGATGCTGGCGCCTATGGTGCTGGCCAAGCCAGAACGGGCCTGGAGGTTCGCTCTGATCACTACCATCGCCTCCGTGTTGGGAGGGATACTCGGCTACTTCATCGGGCTTTTCTTTTTCGATCTGGTAGAGCCGCTGCTGCGGGATGCGGGTTATTATCCGAAATACCTGAAGGCCAAGGAGTGGTTCGATAACTGGGGGTTTTGGGCGGTCTTTCTGGCCGGCTTTTCCCCCATTCCTTACAAGGTGTTTACCATCACAGCCGGCGTGATATCCATGGCCTTTGCCCCCTTTATCGCCGCCTCCCTGATCGGCCGCGGCGCGCGCTTTTATCTGGTGGCCGGATTAATGCGCTGGGGCGGGGAGCGGATGGAAGGCGCCCTGCGCAAGTATATCGATCGAATCGGTTGGGCCGTGGTGGTGATCGTGGTTGTGGTGATTGTGCTGGTAAAGGTGTTCAAAACCTAGGGGTTGCAGCACAGGCAAGAGGGTGAGGATGAATCAAGATAACAGCAAAGGCAGATGGCATAAGCGCTGTGTATTATGCCGGATTCACAGGTCGATGCTGTTCCTGTGTCTTGCCGCGGCTGTATTCGTGACGGGTTGTGGTAGCTCTGCTACGCCTGCTCCTGTCAGAGGCATTGATGACGTCAGCTCGGTGCCTCGATCAAAACCGCAACCCAGGCCAGTTCGCGTAAAGAATTATCATGTCGTCCTCAAGGGGGACACCCTCTATTCCATTGCCTGGAGATACGGTATCGATCATCGGCGCCTGGCGGACTGGAACGGGGTGCCCTATCCCTACACCATATACCCCGGGCAACGTCTGCTGGTAGTCAAACCCAGGGTGGTGGCGACCGCGCCGTCCCAGCCTGCGGCGAAGAGCGTTACGCCGTCTCCAGTAAAGACCCAAAGCCAACCCAGGAATCCCCCCAAGCCTGCCCCGGCGCCGGCGACGAAAAAAAGTTTAAAAACAGGGGTTAAGTTACGTTGGCAATGGCCGACAAAGGGAAAAGTGGTACAGGAATATTCCGCCAAGGATCCAAACCGTAAGGGGATCGAAATTGCGGGCGCCGCAGGTGAGTCTATCCTGGCCGCCGAGGCGGGAACCGTGGTGTATAGCGGGACCGGCCTCATTGGTTATGGGCAGTTGGTGATTGTGAAGCACAACAGTGATTATTTGAGCGCCTATGGACATAACCGGCGCCTGTTGGTGAAGGAAGGCGATAAGGTCAGCAGAGGTATGCGCATTGCGGAGATGGGGATCAACGGGGATGGCCAAGCCAGGCTGCACTTTGAAATTCGATTCAACGGTGCTCCAGTTAACCCGGTTTCCCTGCTGCCAAGCCGCCGCTGATCGCCGCATACAGGGAGAATTGCGGATATGAACAAGCCAAAAGATTATAACGAGGAGATGCAGGATGATGATCCTGCGGAAAGCGCTGAACTTATGAAAGATGAATCTGAAATCGAAGAGATCGATGAGGAGGAGTCAGTAGCCGAAACTACTGAGACGAAGGAGACGTTCGATGAGGATGTGACCCATGCTCAGATGGACGCAACCCGGTTGTACCTGAACGAGATCGGGCACTCCCAGCTTCTGACCGCCGAGGAGGAGGTTTATTTCTCCCGTTTGGCGCAGAAGGGGGATATTGCCGCGCGCCAACGGATGATCGAAAGCAATTTGCGGCTGGTGGTCAAGATCGCCCGGCGCTATATGAACCGCGGTTTGGCCCTGCTCGACCTCATTGAGGAGGGAAATCTGGGACTGATCCGGGCGGTTGAGAAGTTTGATCCGGAAAGGGGTTTTCGTTTTTCCACCTACGCCACCTGGTGGATACGCCAGACCATTGAGCGAGCCATCATGAACCAGACCCGCACCATCCGCTTGCCCATTCATGTGGTGAAGGAGATCAATGTCTACCTGCGGGCGGCGCGCAAGCTGGCCCAGACTCTGGATCATGAGCCCACCGCGGAGGAGGTCGCTGATCTTCTGGAGCGGCCTATCGACGAAGTGAAACGCATGCTGGGCCTCAATGAGCGGGTCACCTCCGTGGACACCCCGTTCGGCAAGGACGCGGACAAGCCGTTGCTGGATACGATTTCGGACAAGAACACCGCGGATCCGACCGAAAGCGTACAGAATGAAAAACTGTGCTCCAATCTAGACTACTGGCTGAGCAAGCTGAACGACAAGCAGCGCGAGGTGGTGGAGCGGCGTTTCGGCCTGCACGGCTATGAGAATTCCACCCTGGAAGAGGTGGCCAATGAACTGGGGGTAACCCGCGAGCGGGTACGCCAGATCCAGATGGACGGTCTGAAGCGGCTGCGGAGTATATTGGAGAAGGAGGGCTTCTCCGTGGATGCGATCTTCAAATAGACCGCTGCCGCCAGAGAGAGGGTATCAGCGAACCTCTGGATAGATCAGGATGGTGACCATTCCACGCGCATTTCTTTTCCCGGGGTTTTGATAACTGTGCTTCACGTTGCCCCGAAAGTGGGCGCTGTCTCCCTGCCGCAGATGTACTTTCTCCCCGGCGACTTCCAGAATCACCTCGCCCTCCAGAATATGCAGATACTCCTCACTGCCCGGAGGGTGCGGTTTCCCCTGGACCAGGGCGTCCCCGGATAGGGTGAATAGCTGCTGCAGCAGTTCCGGACTGCTGGGCGGAGAGACCGTGACCGCCTGATATTGCCCCTTGCCGGACTCCGTTATCCCCATCTTTTCCCGTGGGATCAGTTCGATCCTTGCCTGCTGCGTTTCCAGCAGATCATCAATGGTGGAATCCAGGGCGACCGCTATTCTATGCACGGCGGCCAGGCTGGGGTTGGAGTCGTCCTTTTCAATGGTGGCGAGGGTGGCACGCGGAATATCCGCCAGTTCCGCCAACTGCTGCTGGGTCATTTTGCGCTTGGCGCGCAGTTCACGAATACGATTCCCAACCAGATTGGTAATCATGCGATGATGAGCCTCCATGTGGTGCCTGATAATATAGCAACAAATGTGTCGATATATCGATAATTTTTCTTGACAGGCGAAACGGTGAGTGACAGTATATCGACCAATTAGACGACAGTCGAGAACTGTTTTAGACCAATTCCAGTTTGAAGTTAAGATAATTCAAGTAGCAAGGAGTAATAAACATGCCTACCGTTAATCGTTATGTTGATATCTCGCAGGTGGATAAGGAGCAGAAAAAGGATTACATCGACCGTCACTCTCCCTTTGTGCATTGCGCCGATAGCGCCAGTGCGGGTGAAAAGTTCGCGGTTACGGTGAAGATGGGGAACGAATACGCCCATCCAGACGATAGTGATCACCACATCCGCTCCATACAGCTGTTCAATGGAGCAACCCTGCTGGCTGAGGCCTCTTTCCCTGCCGGGACGCTCGGTGGTGACGGGGCCAAGGGCAACGCAGAAGTGACTTTCAATATCGTGCCGGCAGTGGGTAATCTGTCGTTGACCGCCATGTCCTACTGCACCAAGCACGGCCTGTGGGAGAGCGATCCCGTCACCGTAACGGTATCGTAGAATAGAAAAAGTAGAGTATTTGAGGAGATGCCGGCCCGCGTGGGAACAAGTCCCAAAGCCGCTGAATAACAGGTTTCAATCGATTGCTAAATTGGAGAAATAAATCATGAGCGTACTTGTTGGTAAGCAAGCCCCGGATTTCAAGGTACAGGCCGTTATGCCCGACAACAGTTTTCAGGAGATCTCTCTTTCTGATTACAAGGGCAAATATGTAGTGCTGTTCTTTTATCCCCTGGATTTCACCTTTGTGTGTCCTTCCGAGATCATCGCTTTCGACCACCGCCTGAACGAGTTCAAGGCGCGCAACACCGAGGTGATCGCGGTGTCCATCGATTCCCATTTCACCCATCTGGCCTGGAAGAACACCGATGTGAAGAATGGCGGCATTGGCAACGTCCAGTTCCCAATGATCGCGGATATCAATAAAGAGGTAACCGATGCCTATGATGTGCGCACCAGCCCGGGAATCGCCCTGCGGGGTTCATTCCTGATCGACAAGGAAGGCGTGGTTCAGCATCAGGTGGTAAACGCTCTGCCTTTGGGCCGCAACGTGGACGAGATGCTGCGCATGGTGGATGCGCTGCAGTTCACCGAGGAACACGGCGAGGTCTGTCCGGCCGGCTGGCAGAAGGGTAAAGCGGGTATGAAAGGCTCCACGGAAGGGGTGGCTGAGTACCTGGCGGAACACGCCGAAGAGTTGTGATTCGGCTCCCCTGAGTCAAATTGGCTCACCAGAAAAGGCCCCATTTTGGGGCCTTTTTTGTGCCCAAAACGAAAACAAATCCTATCTATTGCCAGTTTGTGGCTTGAAAATTGGCGGAAATGTGCTGGGTAGGGATTACCCTAGTAGTTCCATAGAAATATTGAATTGCCGCCATAAAATGGATTTTACATAAACAAATTGCTTAGTTTAAACAACACGTTAAAAAACATATTGCAGCACTCGGATAAATTGTCCTTTGTTATATATCCTTGACAAAAAGTGCTCATAAGTATGTCATATGCCACAGCTAAAACTCGGGTTGCTCCGTGATTTTAGAGTTCCCTCACGAAGTTGCGTGAGTTTTTTTCTGTATCTCTAACCCAAGAAAAACGAGGGGGGTCCATGGAAGCCGTTGCTGAACAAAAGTACAACTTCAATGTTGTGCGTTGGTTCGCCGTTCTGGCAGTTGTCTACCTAGTGGTAGGCGCGCTGGTCGGTGTCTACATTGCCGCCGAACTGGCGTGGCCAATTCTGAACTTTGATCTACCTTATATTACATTCGGGCGTATCCGTCCGTTGCACACCAACGCGGTGATTTTCGCCTTTGGCGGATGCACCTTGATGGCTACCGGCTTCTACAGTGTTCAGCGTTCCTGTCAGACGCGGCTGTGGAGCGACAAGCTGGCATGGTTCACCTTTGTTGGCTGGAACCTGATCATCGTGTCGGCGGTTATCTCCTATCCGCTGGGTATCACCTCCGGTAAAGAGTATGCCGAGCTGGAATGGCCGATCGATATCGCAATCGCCGTGGTTTGGCTCTCTTTCTTCGGCAACTTTGTGATGACCATCGCCAAGCGTGAAACCTCACACATCTATGTGTCCAACTGGTTCTTCCTCGGCATGATGGTGATGATCACCTACCTGCACGTGGTTAACAGCCTCGCCATTCCAGTGAGCCTGACCGATTCCTACTCCCTGTTCTCCGGGGTGCAGGACGCCATGATCCAGTGGTGGTGGGGTCATAACGCTGTAGGTTTCTACCTGACCGCCGGCTTCCTCGGCATCATGTACTACTTCGTACCCAAGCAGGCTGGCCGTCCGGTCTACTCTTACCGTCTGTCGGTGATCCACTTCTGGGCGCTGATGTTCGGTTATGTGTGGCTCGGTCCTCACCACCTGCAGTACACCGCGCTTCCCGACTGGACCGGTTCCTTGGGCGCCATCGTATCCGTCGCCATGATCATCCCCTCCTGGGGCGGCGCCGTGAACGGCATGATGACCCTCTCCGGTGCCTGGGATAAGCTGCGTACCGACTACATCCTGCGTTTCCTGATCATGTCCCTGGCCTTCTACGCCATGTCCACCTTCGAAGGTCCGGTCATGTCCCTGAAGACCGTTAACGCCCTGTCCCACTACACCGACTGGACCGTCGGCCACGTGCACTCCGGTGCCCTGGGTTGGGTAGCCATGGTCGGTATCGGCGCCATCTACCACATCATGATGCGTACCTTCCACACTGAGATGTGGTCACAGAAGCTGATCAACGCTCACTTCTGGACCACCACCATCGGCGCCGTGATCTACATCGTCGCCATGTGGGTATCCGGTATCATGCAGGGCCTGATGTGGCGCGCCTACGATGAGTACGGCACCCTGGCCTACACCTTCGCCGAATCGGTTGAAGCCATGCACCCGTACTACGCCATGCGTACCGTCGGTGGCGGCATCTTCTTCTTGGGCGCAGTGCTGATGCTGGTCAATGTGCTGATGACCGTGAAGAAGTCCGTGTCCGAAGGCAGTCTGCAGCAGGCCAAGACCGCTGCGGCTGGCGCTTAATTAGGGGGAGTAAAGAAAAATGGCAAATACAGAACCCAAAAACTTCCAGGAAAAGATGGAAGTCAATGTCTGGGCGTTGCTTATCGTCCTGGCAGTTGCCCTCTCCGTGGGTGGTATTGTGGAAATTGTGCCGCTGTTCGTTCTCAGCGACACCATGGAACACAATAAGGCTCCGGAGATCGTGTGGCAGCGTGCCGATGGTCAGTCCCTTGCGGACTGGAAAGCTGGTGACGGTGTCCGTCCCTACACTCCGCTGGAGTTGAAAGGGCGTGATGTCTATCTGCGCGAGGGGTGCTACCTGTGCCACTCCCAGATGGTGCGTCCGTTCCGTGATGAGAAAGACCGCTACGGACACTACTCACTCGCTTCCGAGTCCATGTACGACCACCCCTTCCAGTGGGGTTCCAAGCGTACCGGTCCGGACCTGGCTCGGGTAGGCGGTAAGTACTCCAACGACTGGCACCGCAAGCATCTGCGGGCGCCCCGTGCGGTGGTACCTGAGTCCGTTATGCCCAACTATCCGTGGCTGAAAGACTCCATGGTGGACAACTCCGACATCAAGACCCGGATGTCCGTCATGCGTCTGATGGGTGTGCCTTACACCGATGCAGACATGGAAGATGCGCCGGCTCAGCTGGAAGGCAAGACCGAGGAAGATGCCGTAGTGGCATACCTCCAGGTTCTTGGCACCATGGCTAAGCTGGACGAGAGCAAGGTATACCGTGAGTAGCCTGGAGCAGTATTTCCATACCGATTGGGAGGCGATGACCACCAATGACTGGATCATTATGGTCACCACGGTGGTTATCTTCCTCCTGATGGTTGGGGCTTACTTTTACGCCTTACGTCCGAAGAACCGGGATAAGCTGGAATCTTACAAAAGCATCCCGTTCGACGACGACACAACAGACACAAGTGGAGAAGAAAATGGCGGAGAATAATGCTTTTCCGGGTGAAAACAACACCGGACATGTTTGGGACGACAATCTGCGGGAGCTCGAGAATCCCCCACCAGCCTGGTGGATGCTGGCCTTCTGGGCGAGTGTCGCTGGCTGGGTGATCTACGGCATCCTGTATCCTGCCTGGCCTTTCGCAGGTCCTAAGGGCCATAACGAAGGTCTTCTGAAGTGGACCCAGATGCAGGAATACAACGCGGGTGTGGATGAGATCACTGCAAAGCGTGCCCAGTATGAAGATCAGATCGCCGGCATGAGTGCTGCGGAGATCCTGAACGACGCCAACCTGGCAGCCTATACCGAAGCTGCCACCAAGGTGCTGTTCGGTGATAACTGCAAGGCTTGCCACGGCACGGGTGGTTCAGGTGGTCCTGGCTTCCCGGTTCTGGCTGACGACGACTGGCTCTACGGCGGCACCATCGAGACCATTGAGCAGACCATCACCAATGGCCGCAAGGGCGTCATGACCGCTCACGGCAAGATCCTGTCCGCGGCTGAGATCGATACCCTGGCGCAGGCGGTGATGAGCGGCAATCCCGCTGCGGAACCGCTCTTCCTGCAGAAGGGTTGCGTGGCATGCCATGGCATGGACGGCAAGGGTATGGCCGTGCTTGGATCGGCTAATCTGACCGACGGTATCTACCGTTTCGCTGAGGCCGATCAGTTGGCCAGCATCAAGTACACCATCACTCATGGTGTAAACGATGCTACCGACCCGATGACCCGTCAGGCCGAAATGCCTACTTTTGGTGGCCGTCTCTCCAAGGACGACATCAAGAAGCTGGCGGTGTACGTCCACAAGCTGGGCGGCGGTCAGTAATCTGATTTGACGAGAGTATAGCTAACGTGTCCCACATGGAGGTTATCCTCCATGTGGGGTCACAATAACATTAGAAGGGGTATGCTATGGACTTGAGTGATCCGGTTGTCTGGGGTTCCGCACTGACGGTTGTACTTGCTACTGTAGTTCTTGTGTTTTTGAGCATCAAAGTTATGAAGCTCATGAATACGGATCATAGCGAAGACTGATCAGGCGTATTTAACGCATTCTACGATATAAGAAAGGGGGGCTATTGCCTCCCTTTTTTAATGGTATTTTTACAGCAGTTTTATTGATAATGCGCAATGGACCGCGCGGTTGTTTTGAGTAAACTACCGAACCGTACTATGATGCTTTCTTGGCATCCGGCCGTTCCACCTGCCGGGGACAGGCCCACACCATCAGGCAAAACACCTCTGGCGAATCTGCGGTAGCTTTCACGGCAGCGTACCCAATGGTTTGCTCAGTTTTTACTTTGCCCATTAGTCAGGAGACAGTCCGTTGAGCGACAACCAGAATACACAGCATGATGATGCTGCGCTTGAAGATCTATATGCCGAAGCGGGGCATTGGGAACTGAACCTCGGTGAAAAGACCATCCACGCCAAACGAATTCCTGGCAAGTGGCGTACGTTAAAGTGGCTTACTGCTTCGGTGTGGCTGATCTTCTTTATCGGACCTTATCTGCGCTGGGGTGACCGGCAGGCGGTTTTGTTCGATATTCCCAACCGGCAGTTTCACCTGTTCGGGGCCACTATCATGCCGCAGGATTTCTGGATGCTCTCCCTGCTGCTGCTCTTTTTCGCCATTCTACTGGCCGTGGCAACGGCCCTGGCGGGACGTGTTTACTGCGGCTTCTTCTGCTTCCAGACGGTGTGGACCGACGTCTTTACCTGGATTGAAGAGAAACTGGAGGGCCAGCCACAGGCGCGGCGCAAACTGGAAGAGGCCCCGTGGACGCCTAAAAAGATTGCGATCAAATCCACCAAACACCTGATTTGGCTGCTAATCGGCCTGCTGACCGGGATTAGCTGGGTGGCTTGGTTTATCGACGCGCATGTTCTGTGGGCGGAACTGCTCACATTCGATATCAATGTCATTGGTCCGGTCGCGACCCTGAATATCGCACTGTTTACCGTTGGCACCTATGTGCTTGCGGGGATCATGCGGGAACAAGTCTGTTTCTGGCTTTGTCCCTATGCCCGTATCCAGGGGGTTATGGTGGACAACACCACCTTGGTGCCCACCTACAATTTCCACCGCGGTGAGCCCCGTGGGCGACTGAATAAAGGCGAAAAGGATGACAGTCTGGGTGACTGTATCGACTGCAACCTATGCGTTGCCGTCTGTCCCACGGGCGTGGATATCCGTCACGGGCAGCAGGAGGGGTGCATTATGTGCGGCCTCTGTATCGACGCCTGCGACTCCATTATGGAAAAAGTCGGCCGTCCCAAGGATCTGGTCTGCTACGAATCCCTGGATGTCCTCAATGGCAAGGAGGAGCGCGCCCTATGGAAGCGGCCGCGGGTCTGGGTATACGGCATTATACTGACTGCGGCCCTGGCAGGCATCGGTACCGGACTCAGGTCGCTGGACGCCATTGAGCTTAAGGTGTTGCATTCCAGGGCGCCGCTGTTCGTAATGCAAAGTGACGGTTCGGTGCAGAATCGTTACACCCTGAAGGTATTGAACAAGCTGACGGAAGAATTTCCAGTAACCATCAGTGCATCCGGCCTGGATGGAATCGTTTTGGTGGGGGCGGAAGAGCCGGTGCATGCACGCAAGGCCAACATCACCTCCAGAACCGTATTCGTAAAGATTCCCAAGGAGAACCTTAGTCAGGAATCCCAGCCGATTATTTTCTATATTGAGGGGAAATCTGCTGATGGATTGACTCTCAAAGCCCAACGCGAGAGCGTTTTTATCGGTCCCCGAAAATAGCGGCTCTGTGGTATATTGTGCGGGGGGCGGACTGAGCGTTCGCCCCCCGTTTTTATTTTGGTTTCTCAAGACTTTACAGAGAATTAGCATGTCGAATAAACACTCTGGCTGGCGCAGCCCCTGGGTATGGACCATCATCGGTATGCTGTCCATATTTGTTCTCGCCAACGTTTCTACCCTCTATATTGCGGGTGACAGCAGTCCGCGGCTGGTGAATGAGGAGTACTACAAGCGGGGAGAGGATTATGAGGAGAACCTGCTGAAACGCATGGCCAGGGATCCGGGCTGGAAGATGGAGATCATCGCCCCTGATTTTATCGACGTGGATACCGCCACCACGTTTCAGTATACCGTTACCAATAAAGAAGGCGAGCCGGTAGAGCCGGAGGCGGTTACCTTTTATGCCTATCGTCCTTCCAACGGCAATTACGACTTCTCACTGCCCATGGAATTGCAAGCGGCCGGCCGTTACCAGGTCGAGGCGAGTTTTCCCCTGAAAGGTGTGTGGGACATCCTGGTGGCAGCCAAGCAGGGTGAGGATGAGTACCAGACCTCATACAGTTTTAGCGCCGGCGTTAAATAGTCGATGACGACCGGCGCCGGCGTCACAGTCAAGGAAGAACCGAATACGATAGCGGCAGAACAGACCTGTTATCACTGTGGCCTGCCACTCGCGGATGGCGAGGATATCCGCTCCCGGATTAATGATGAGGAGCGGCAATTCTGTTGCATTGGCTGTCGCGCAGTCTGTGAGGCGATCTACAGCGCCGGGATGGAGGGGTTCTACCAAAGAACCCCCGATGGCACGCTCCTCGCACCTCCCCCCGAACTCCCCAAGGAGCTTGCGCTCTATGATCTGGATGAAGTCCAGGAGGAGTTTGTGGATAGTTTGGGGGACTCCAGGAATATCAATCTCCTGGTGGAGGGGATTCACTGTGCCGCCTGTGTCTGGCTGATCGAGAACTCCCTGCGTTCTCTTCCCGGGGTGGAGGAGGCCAAGGTCAACCTCTCGGGCCGGCGTCTTCACCTGAAATGGGACAATGCACGGCTCAAGCTCTCCAGGGTGCTGACCCGCCTGGGTGAGGTTGGCTATGCCGCCGTACCGTTTGATCCGGAAGCGGCGGAAGGGAGCCTGCAGCGGGAGAACCAGAAGCTGCTATACCGCATGGGCTTCGCCGCTTTCGCCATGATGAATCTGTTGTGGGTTTCGGTCTCCCTCTATTCCGGGGCGGATAGCGGTGAGTTCCGCGGCCTGTTCCACTGGGTGGGATTCGCCATCGCCACGCCGACTATCCTCTACTCTGGATACCCCTTCTTCAGGGGTGCCTGGGTCGGCGTGCGCAACCTCCATTTGGGAATGGATCTGCCCATTGCTATCGGCGCCAGCATCACTTATCTCTACTCTCTTTACGTCACGGCCACGGGCACCAGCACTGGCGAGGTGTACTGGGATACGGTGGTCAATTTTCTCTTCGTTATTTTGGTGGGACGCTACCTGGAAGCCATCTCCAAGAAGCAGGCGGTGGCCTCTACTCAGCGGCTGCTGGACTTGCAGCCCAAGGGAGCGACCGTACTGAGGGAGGGGAAAGAGGAGGTCGTGCCCATGCGGGCGGTAAAGCTTGGCGAGACCGTTCTGGTCAGGCCGGGTGAGAAGGTCCCGGTGGATGGGGTGATTATCGACGGCGCCAGCACCCTGGATGAGGCCATGCTCAGCGGGGAGTCCGAGCCGGTAAACAAGAGTCTGGGCGACCGGGTATCCGCCGGGACTATCAACGGCCACGGGGTCCTGCAGGTGGAAGTGGAAGGCTTGCTCAAAGATACCGCTTTGGGGCGCATCATCCGGCTGGGGGAGGAGGCGCAGGCGAGCAAGGCCCCGATCCAGCGGGTAGCGGACAAGGTGGTCCCCTGGTTCGTCGCCGCGACCCTCTCCCTCGCCCTGGCGACCTTTATCTGGTGGTACAAGACCGATTTCGAAGTGGCGCTGATGGCCGCCACCGCCGTGCTGATCATCACCTGTCCCTGCGCCTTCGGACTGGCCACGCCCATGTCCATTGCCGTGGCCTCCGGGTTAGGCGCCCGGCATGGCATCCTGGTGAAAAACGGCGAGGTGCTGGAGACCTTCTCCGCCATCAACCACATCGTCTTTGACAAGACCGGCACCCTCACCGAGGGACGCATGACCGTGGGCGCCATCACAATGATGGAGTCCGAATGGCGGCGCGGAGAGGAGCAGCCCCCACAGGCGGTCCGACAGTTACTGGCGGACTTGATGGCGGTGGAGCGGTTTTCCGAACATCCCACCGCGGATGCCATTGTCCGCTGTGCGGAGGAGCTGCATATCGATGACGGCGGCCGCAAGGCCGGAGATTTTCAGAACCGCCCAGGCCAGGGTATCTCGGCCAGCGTGGAGGGGCGGCGCCTGTTGGCCGGAACGCCCGGATGGATGGATCGTAACGAGGTAGCCCGCGAGCCGGCATTCGATGAGGCGGCGCTGAAGCTGGATGAACAGGGGATCGGTTCCCTGCGCTGTGCCGTGGATGGCAGGGAGGTGGCCCTGATCGCCGTGGAGGACCGAATCCGCGAGGATGCAACCCAGATGGTGTCGGAGTTGCAGCAGGAAGGGATCCGGCTGACCCTGTTGAGCGGTGACCGCCGCTCCACCGCGGAAGCCATTGCCCAGCGGCTGGGCGGCGGCATGGAGGTGATCGCCGAGGTGTTGCCCGAGGAGAAGGATCGCGTCATAGGAGAGCTGCAGTCGGAGCAGCACAAGGTGGCCATGGTGGGTGACGGGGTCAACGACGCCCCGGCCCTGGTTCGCGCCGATGTGGGGATCGCCATGGGTTCCGGCACCGACGTATCCATCGCCAGCGCCGATATCGTGCTCATGAGCAGCGAACTGCGCAAGGTGCGGCTGGCTGCCGATCTGTCGCGGCGGACTTTGCGCACCATCCGCCAGAACATCGGGATATCCATCACCTATAACGTTATAATGGTTCCCCTGGCGATGGCCGCGTTCATCACCCCGCTGGTGGCGGCGATCTCCATGCCCATCAGCTCGTTACTGGTAATCGGTAACGCGGCGCGGATCCGTACCCTGTTCCGGAGTGTGGATTGAATAAGCAGAATAGAAGGGGTGCTTCCGATGCCCCGGGAGGCGGATAATGGAAGTGATTTACGGTTTACTTCCCCTCATGCTCTTTCTCGGCGTGGTGGCGTTGGGGGTCTTTTTCTGGGCCGCCCGCAGCGGACAGTTTGAGGATCTGGAGGGTGAGGCCAACCGCATCCTGATGGATGACGACCTGACCCCGGCGGGAAAATCCTCTGCACAACAGGGGGCGGCCGAAGGGAAAGAGACCAAGCAAGGGACGGAATAACCCTTCCTTAACTCTGGCCGGCGGTGGTTACTCCAGCTCTTGTTTCTTACCTTCCGCCGCGGCCTGCTCCAGCGGCTCCGAAATCAGGCCGAAACGGGCCGGGGCCACATACTGAAAAACCTCCTTACGCTCGGGATCGACGGCGATATCCAGTCCCAGGCCGGGATAGAGCCAGTGGCTTATTTTTGTGTCCGGTTCGTGGACCGTCATCCGTGGCTCCCCAAACAGATTCGTAATCAGCTGCTCTTCCAGGTCGGTTTTCGGCAGATAGGTGATGTGTACGATCGGGGCCTTGGCCGCAATGGCCAGATCCTCCGCCGTGAGATCCACCTTGCGGATGCCGCTCTCCAGGGTGCTTAACTGCAGCCCCCGTTGGTACATCTCTTCGATCGTTGCCTCATCTATCTCCAGGGTGAATACAAAATCCGCCTTCAGGCCGTTGAGAAAGATGCCGTTGAAATAGGCCTCCACCGATTTACTTCCATCCTTGGAAATCAGCAGATCCACTTCGCCGATATCGGAGAGAACCATCTGGCCGTCGGCCAGGGTGCTTTGCCCCAGGGTCAGACCGAACACCGTGCTGTTGCCGTCGGCATCGACGCTGATCTTCCAGGGCAGCTTGGGGTCGGGGTCCGGCGTACCACCCGGCAGCAAAAGGGCGATGGCCAGCAGAATAAGAGCGCCGACAAGGACTATGGTAAATACGTTTCGCTCCATGGATCGGGTACACCTGTGTTAATGGCTTCCAACGGTTTCCTCCCGCGGGAGGCAACGGAGAGGGCATTCTACCCTATGTGGACGGAAATTGCGGGGAGGGAGTCGGCGGATGTTGGCGGGGAAATTGCTACTTTGTTTGCAGGGGAGAATCACTCCCCTGCAATACCGCCCTGGCAGGCGGTTTGTGAAGGCCTATAGTAAAAAGAGGCGGCAATAATTTGCCGGTTTTCCTGGGTTTGGGCCGCGTTTTGCCGATGCAACAGGCGGATTCCAAGTGAAAGGGTGCGGAGATATGAAAACGAAACAGGCGGTAACACTGGCGATATGCATATTGGTGGCGGGGGCGCCGTCGGCATCGGCGGAGACGGTGCTTGAGTCCTTCGAACAGGAGCAGGCGGAGCACGCGATCCCCATCGCGAATCCCCTGGAGAAGATCGATCTCTACCGGCAACCCCATGTACCACAGCCGACGGCGGAAGATGCCGCCATGAGTTGTCTGCAACTGGAGCATGAGATCCGGGCGCTGCAACCCCAGACCTACAGCTACAAGCCCGGCTTCTACGAAGACTCGACCCAGGGCGCCGCCTTGTGGGTGGGGACTACCATGTACTGGCCCGTGCTCGGTGTGGTGGCCTGGAGTGGCTACTACGAGTACGCGGAAGGGGGCAGGAAGGTTTCGGCCGAGAATCGGCTGGAGGAGCTGAGACAGCTCAAGGCAGAGCTGCACTGTTTCGAACAGTAGCCATCAAATGGCTTGCCACAGGCTGTAGACCCCGAACAGGATTACGCTGACACCAGCGATACCCCGGGCCAGGGGGCTTCTGGCCAGACGGGCGGCGGCGCCGGCCAGCATGCCCATGACCAGCAGGTTCGGCAGGGTGCCGAGGGCGAAGGCGAACATCAGCAACGCGCCATTCAACGCACTTCCGCTGGAGACTGAAGTAATCAGCATGCTGTAGACCAGACCACAGGGCAGCCAACCCCAGAGGGCCCCGATCACGAGGGCCTGTGCGGGCGAGCGGACCGGAAGCAAGGTCCTGCCCATGGGTTCGATCCGTTGCCATAGCCGGTTGCCCAGCCGCTCCACCCGGGTCAGGATCATCCACCAGCCGGAAAGATAGAAACCTAGCAGGATCATGAAAATCCCGGCCAGGGCGAGCAGCAGTCGTTGCGCAATCTGCACGGGCATCAGTTGGGCGAGCAGCATACCCATGCCGCCCATAATGGCCCCGGCGATTACATAGCTGGCAATTCGTCCCAGGTTGTAGGCGAGTTGAAAGGGCATCATGGCGCCTACGCGGCCGCGGCGATCTTCGGGCAGCCCAAAGGTCAGGGAACCCACAATGCCTCCGCACATGCCCACGCAGTGAACACCGCCGAGCAGTCCTACCAGAAAGGCGCTTAAGATGGGGAGTCCGAGCTCCTGCAAAGTTATTACTCCGATCGCTATGCAAGCAACAACGCGGCCGCGACCCGCCTGCCTTCCGCGGCGAGAATGTTATAGGTACGGCAGGCCGAGGCCGTATCCATCGCCTCAATTCCGATCTGCTTGCTTAAAAACGGGGCAAGCAGGGCAGGGGCGGGAAACTCCTGCCGGGGGCCAGTGCCGAGCAGGACGACCTCCGGGTTTAGTTCGATTAGTTGCTGAAGATCGCCCTGTTGCAGGTCGGAAAAACAGCCGGGACGCCAATCGGTGATGAGCTGGTCCGGCAGGACGACAATACTGCCGTGGTGCTGCCGGCCGTTTACGACCACCATGCCGGAATCATAGCCCTGGATGCTGTTGCCGGAGATTTGATCGGCGTGGGAAAACTTCATGCTCACAAGATACCGCAGGAGTTCTACCTCAGCAACCGAAGCGGCCGCTATCCGTCTAATTCTTTTGACATTTTACCGTCCGCTCAGGTACCTTAGCCGTTTCATTTTTCACACTGTCAGCGGCTCAGAGGTCCCCCGTGTCCACACCCGAAATGGAAGAGTTCCGTAGAATCAGGCGGTTGCCGCCCTATGTCTTCAATATCGTGAATGATTTAAAGGCGGCCGCACGGGCGCGGGGTGAGGATATTATCGATTTCGGCATGGGAAATCCGGATCAGCCCACGCCGCAACATATCGTGGACAAGCTGACCGAGGTGGCCCAGCGCAAGGATACCCACCGTTACTCCATGTCGCGCGGGATTCCGCGGTTACGGCGGGCGATCTGCAACTGGTACAAGAATCGGTTTGATGTGGACCTGGACCCCGAGACTCAGGCCATCGTCACCATCGGTTCCAAAGAGGGGCTCGCCCATTTGGCGCTGGCCTGCATGGGGCCGGGTGATTCGGTGTTGGTGCCCAACCCGGCCTATCCCATTCATCCCTACGGTTTCGTGATCGCCGGGGCGGATATACGGCATGTACCCCTGGTCCCCGGGGTCGATTTCTTCACCAAGCTGGAAGAGACCATTACCGACTCCTGGCCGCGGCCGAAGATGCTGGTGCTCAATTTTCCCGGCAACCCCACCACCCAGTGCGTGGAACTCGATTTCTTCCAGAAGGTGATCGATATCGCACGCGAGCACAATATCTGGGTGGTGCACGATATCGCCTATGCGGATATCGTCTTTGATGGTTACACGGCCCCCTCCATTCTGCAGATCGAAGGGGCGGATGAGATCGCGGTGGAGTTCTACTCCCTGTCCAAGAGTTACAATATGCCGGGCTGGCGTGTGGGTTTTATGTGCGGCAACAAAACCTTGGTGGCGGCGCTGGCGCGGATCAAGTCCTATCTCGACTATGGCATGTTTACGCCCATTCAGGTGGCGGCCATTGCCGCCCTGGAGGGACCGCAGGAGTGTGTGCGGGAGATCAGTAACATGTATGAGAGCCGCCGCAACGTACTCTGCGACGGCCTGAATGCCGCCGGTTGGCCCGTGGAGCCGCCCAAGGCCACCATGTTCGTATGGGCGCCAATCCCGGAACGCTATCGCGCCATGGGTTCGCTGGAGTTCAGCAAAAAGCTGCTCAAGGACGCCAAGGTGGCCGTGTCGCCGGGGATTGGATTCGGCGATCATGGAGACGGTCACGTTCGATTCGGTTTGATCGAGAATGAGCACCGCACCCGGCAGGCGATCCGCGGAATCCGCGATATGTTCCGGCGCGATGAGCAGACCGGCTTTTTTAATGAATTGCAGGGGAAAGAAGCTTGAATCCGGTCAATGTAGGCATTTTAGGTCTGGGCACCGTGGGCGGCGGGACGGTAAATGTTCTGGCGCGCAACGCGAGAGAGATCGCGCGTCGTGCCGGCCGCGGTATCCGCATCATCCAGGCCGCCGCCAAGTCTTTTAACAAAGACGCCCTTCCCGGACTGGGACAGATCGAGGTGGTGGATGACGCCTTTGCGGTGGTGGAGAACCCCGATGTGGAGATCATCATTGAGCTGATCGGCGGCTACTCCCCGGCCAAGGAACTGGTATTGAAGGCGATCGCCAACGGAAAACATGTGGTAACGGCCAACAAGGCCCTGATCGCCCTGCACGGCAACGAGATCTTCCAGGCGGCGCAAGAGAAGGGCGTTACGGTTGCCTTCGAGGCGGCGGTGGCGGGCGGAATCCCGATCATCAAGTCCATGCGCGAAGGTCTGGCCGCCAACCGGATCGAGTGGCTTGCGGGAATCATCAATGGCACCGGCAACTTTATCCTCACCGAAATGCGCGACAAGGGGCGGGATTTCGACGAAGTGCTCGCCGAGGCCCAGGCCCTGGGGTATGCGGAGGCCGATCCCACTTTCGACGTGGAAGGTATCGATGCGGCCCATAAGCTGACCATCCTCGGTTCCATCGCCTTTGGCATTCCCCTGCAATTTGAAAAGGTCTATACCGAAGGCATTACCAAGATCACCCGTAACGATGTGGTCTATGCAAGCGAGTTGGGCTACCGCATCAAGCACCTCGGCATTGCGCGCAAGACAGAGAAGGGCGTGGAGATGCGGGTGCATCCCACCCTGATCCCGGCGCGCCGACTGATCGCCAATGTAGATGGGGTCATGAATGCCGTATTGGTGAAAGGGGATGCCGTCGGGCCGACCCTCTACTACGGTGCGGGCGCCGGTTCGGAGCCCACCGCTTCGGCGGTGGTGGCCGATGTGGTGGATGTGGTTCGCGCCCTGACTATCGACCCGGAGAATCGGGTGCCCCATCTTGCCTTTCAGCCCCATGAACTGTCCGATCTGCCGGTGCTGGATATCGAACAGGTGGAGACTGCCTACTACCTGCGCATGCAGGCGGAGGACAAGCCCGGCGTCATGGCCAAGGTGGCCGGTATCCTGGGGAGTGCGGGGATCAGCATCGAGGCGATTCAGCAGAAGGAGCCGGCGGAGGGAGAGACCCATGTGCCCCTGGTGATGTTAAGCCACCGGGTGCAAGAAGGGCGTATGAACCAGGCGATTGCCGAGATCGAGGCCCTGGACGGCATCATCGGAGAGGTTACCCGGATTCGCATGGAGCCGCTGGAAGGGTAATCCGGAACAGGGTTGCTTTCTCTATCTTCCTGGATGAGCGCGGTCTCTCTGGAACGGCACAGTAATCCCAGTAACCGGACGGTTACGCCCTCCCTTGATCTGGTGGTCCCCGGACTCTTCGAGCCTGTGCCGGGTTTGGAAGAGACCGGCCTGCAGCCCCGTTTCCCGCAGCTGGAAAGGGTCCTTGCCAGAGCGGACCTTGCTAGCGCTCACGGTTCCGAGCTGGACTCCACCTTGCTCACGCTTTTCGGTCTGACTCATCATGAAGGCCGGGATCTCCCGCTGGCGCCTTACTGCCGGTTGGCGGAGGAGGGGCGGCGAGACGAAGCGTTCTACTTTATCGCCGCGCCGGTATTTCTGCGTCCCGACCGGGATCGGGTGCTGCTGTTTGACAGCGCCGATCTCCAGTTCAGTCAGAACGAGGCAGACCAACTCGCCGAATTGCTGCGGAATCACTTCCAGGAGGAGGGGTGGCGGCTGTCGGTGCCGACTCCGCACCGCTGGTACCTAGGTCTGCCGAAATCCCCGAATGTCTGTACCCACAGCCTTACAGAAGCGGTGGGAAGAAATATGGACCTCTTCCTTCCGTATGGGCCAGAGGCGTCCCGGTGGCACGGGATACTCAATGAGATCCAGATGCTGTTTCATGGCTCCGCACTGAACGGACAGCGGGAAGAGCGGGGTCTGGCACCCATCAATGGCCTCTGGATTTATGGTGGAGGCCGATTTCAATCACTGGAGACACCGGGGTATTGCCAGGTATGGAGTGATTACCCTTTTGCGAGGGGGTTAGCCAGGGCAGTCCAGATTGCCCCGGAGACGGTTAAAGAGTGGTCTGTCGACAGCTCCCTTGAGGGAAGGGGTTTGCTGGTGCTGGATAGGCTCCGCAAACCGGTGCTGGACGCAGACCCCTATGGTTGGTGTGAAGAACTGGAGCAGGTGGCAAAACAGATCGAGGGTCTTGTGGCGCAGGTGCGAGTGGGTGCCGTAAAGCGGCTCGACCTCTACCCATGTAATGGCGAACGTTATCGAATCACCAGGTCCGGTTTGCGGCGTTTCTGGCGCCGGGGGAGGGCGATTTCAGGGCATCTGGAATAAAACGTCTTATAGTGCCGGACATAAAAAAAGCCGACGGCAACTCCTGCCGTCGGCTTTTTTCCTAGTTGGGACTTAACTGCCCGGCTTGAGGCGGTCAATACCCATCAGGCGCAGGGCAAGCTTCTGATACAGAGGCTCGGTAGCGCCTTTCTTCATATTACGGATGAAGTACTTCTCAAACCACACCTTGGCCCAGTGTACCCAGCGGCCGCGGCGCGCCCAGGTGACGTTGCGGGGCGGGATCTGCGGCAGGGCGATAAAGGCGGCGCCCACGTCGCCCATGTCCGCCAGACAGAAGGCGTTCCAGGTGGCGACCGCTTCCGGCTCTTCGTTGTTCATGTCGCGCCAGATGTTGTTCACAACCGCGGTGACCATGGACTCGATCATATAACCGGTCTTGGGGGTGCCGGTGGGAACCGGGGTGGCTTCTACGGGCGGGATGGCGATACAGACGCCTACGGAGTAGACGTTTTTCCACTTCGGATTGCGCTGGTATTCATCAACCAGCACGAAACCGCGCGGATTGACAAAGCCTTCGCCCACCGCGTTTACGGCATCGACGCCCTTGAAGGCGGGCAGGATCATGGAGTAGCTGAAGGGCAGTTCATGCTCTTCCACCACTTCACCTTTACGGTTGTGCTCGACCACATGCATCTTGCCTTCTTCAACCTTGGTGATCTTGGCATTGGTGATGAAGGAGATGTGACGCTGACGCAGTTCCTGTTCCAGCAGCCCCTTGGAGTCACCGACGCCACCCAGGCCGAGATGGCCGATGTAGGGTTCGGAGGTGATATAGGTCATGGGCACCTGATCGCGGATGCGGCGTTTGCGCAGATCGGTATCCATGATAAAGGCAAACTCATAGGCCGGACCGAAACAGGAGGCCAGTTGGGCGGCGCCGACCACGATGGGGCCGGGCTTTTTCACGAACTCCTGCCAGTCGCTGTAGGCCTCTTCGGCGTGACCCAGGGTACAGACGGACTGGGTGTGATGTTCAGGACCCAACCCTTCCACTTCCTCAAAGGCCAGTTTCGGGCCGGTGGCTATGACTAGGTAGTCATAATCAATGGTGCGGCCGTCGTCGAGAACCAGTTGATTCCCGTCCGGCTTGATTTCGGTAACGGTGGCGGCGATAAAGTTGATTCCTTTCTTTTTCAGATAGGGTTCCAGTTCAAAGCTAACCTGATTGCGGTTACGCCATCCCACGGCTACCCAGGGATTGGAAGGAACAAAACTGAACAGAGGCGAGATGTTGATGACGGTGACGTCATGCTGTTTGCCCAGCTTGTTTTTCATATCGTAGGCGCAGGGAAGCCCGCCCGTACTGGCGCCGACAATTACTACGTGTGCCATAGTGCATTCTCCAGAGGTTGTTCTTGCTAAATCCGATCGTTTTATTTGGATGTTGTAATTTTTATTTCCAAGACGTTCATATATAACGAAAATCAAGGATAAATAAAAACCTTTTTATTATAAGTCCATTTTTTGCAGATATGGAAATATTTAGTGATGATGCTCTAACCTATTGTTTTGTTGAGTTATTTTGTCTCTGCCGCCGTCTCTTCCAAAATACAGCCCACCGTTGGCGGCCGAAGATTTCAGGTTTGGGGAAAGCCTCCAACATAAAAAAGGCGGCCCTGAGGCCGCCCTTTCACTTCTTTGGAACTGAATCCGGAAGTTTATTTATAGTGTGACCTCTTTGCCGCCGGTTTCGCCTTTGTTGTCTTTCCAGACCAGCTTTACGGTGTCGCCTGCTTTGGCATCCTTGATATTGAAAGAGAGGAAGGGGTTTTTCTGGACCCCCCCGCCCCAATACCCTTTCAACACGGACTCGCCGTTTTTGGAGCATTCCACTTCCTGAATGTAGTGCGCGGGAATGGGGTTTCCTGCATCATCCTTGCGGTTTCCTGATTCCATAGGGTGGGGGATGATCGCTTTAACCGAAGCGATGCCATTCTTGAGTTTTACCATCATGCGGATGTCGTCGGCCATTTTTCGTCTCTCCTGAAAATCTGATATTTCTAGTGGAAATCGCGCGAGCCGATCAGGCGGCGCAGCCTCCGCCAGTGACGGTTACATTCTGATGAACACGGTAGACTACCGGTTTTCCGTCCTCGGTCACCTTGACTACCGCGATTACGTCAGAGGTAGCCGCGAGTTTGATCTTGGTGGAGATACTGGCCTCCACGGAAGGGGTCAGGTCATAGGAGGAGATCAACGGCACGGGATTGATCCGGGCGATGATGGCGATGGATTCAGCGGGCAGATCGGTGGAGATCTTGACCGGAAGGGAGGCGGGGTTGATTTCGCCCTCGGTCTTGACCTTCAGGTTTACCTTGCCGCTGCCATCCTTTTCCACATAGTCCGGGCCGTACAGGCTTTTCAGGACCTCAGGAACCGGATCCGCGGCCCGCGGTTCGGGATGGTTGGGGTTCGGGTAGTTCTTGAAGGCATCGGCGGGCCAGGCGGCCAGCACGGTACGGGGGGTGAGTATGCCCGCACTGACGGCAAGACCGACAGTGCCGCAGGCCATCGTGCCTTTCAGGAAAGTTCTACGTTTCATGGTCATTGACTGCATCTCCTGTCCATTATTGTGGCTATTTCGGCAGCTAATATAACAAAAAAGTTCAAAATGGACCCTCCGATGAAATGAAAGCATGCGGCCAAGAATAAAAAGCATTGTAAATCAATGAGATGGAGTGATTTGTGCCCAGTGTTCGGAGTAAGATGTCTGGCTTGCCGGCGAGTGTGCGAAAGTCGATGGCTGGATTGAGGTTGTAATGAATGTGAAAAATACCCTTTGGCGGCAGGGGTACACGGGACAAAGATTATGCTAGCCTATTGACGATTGTCACGGCAGTATAGCCATGATTGTGACTGTTAATCTTCAGGATTGAAGTATAGGAATGCTCAGCTCTTTGGAGAGTGGGCCCACATCGATTTGTGTACTGTGGATCAGATGTCAGGCAGGTAAAAGCAAAAACAAATTCTTTGCCTGGTAGTTAGCATAGTAAGGGGGAAGTCCCAATATGAAGCACTTTTCAAGCCAGTGGCTACGTGTCATGCCGATTTTGGTCTGGCTGGCCTCGTTTGTCCTGTTATGTGTCACGGTGCCGGCGTTTGCCTCCACTGCGGATCACAGCAAGTTCAAGGAGCTGGACCGGGAGTTTAGCACCGGCCCGGAGGTTACCAAGGCCTGTCTCTCCTGCCACACGGAGGCGGCCAAACAGCTCCATAAGACCAAGCACTGGACCTGGGACTATGTGAATCCGGAAACGGGACAGCACCTGGGAAAGAAGAATATTCTGAATAACTTCTGCATCGCTCCACGCACCAACATGGCGTTTTGTGCCGCCTGCCACATTGGCTACGGCATGGAGGACGAAAATTTCGATTTTACGGCGGAGGAGAACGTCGACTGTCTGGTGTGCCACGACACCACGGGTGGCTATAGTAAACCGCCCGGAAAGGCGGGCCACCCGGCGGATTACGTCAAGCTGAAGCAGGTGGCGCAGAAGGTCGGTAAGACCAGCCGCGACACCTGTGGCGCCTGTCACTTTTACGGTGGTGGCGGCAACGGGGTAAAACATGGCGACCTGGACAGCTCTCTTGCCATGCCGGACGCAGAGCTTGACGTGCATATGGATGCCCTGGGGCTGGATTTTACCTGCGCTACCTGTCACGCCACCTCTTCGCATGAGGTGCCCGGCAGCCGTTATGCGCCTACTGCCGCGGAGACACGCGGGGTGCAGATCCGCGGACGCCATGAAGAGGGCAGAAACCCCGCCACCTGCCGCTCCTGTCATGGCGCCACGCCTCACCCGACGGATAACATCATCGGGGTTAAACTCAACGGTCACACCGATGAGGTGGCGTGTCAGACCTGCCATATCCCCACCATCGCCCGAGGCGGGGTGGCCACCAAACTCTCCTGGGACTGGTCAACCGCCGGAAAACTGGATTCGGAAGGTAAACCGCTGGTCAAGAAGGGTGAGGATGGGCACGTGATCTATCACGGGAAAAAGGGTGATTTCACCTATGGCGCCGATATTCCGCCCGAGTACGTCTGGTTTAACGGTAAGGTGCGTTACACCCTGCTGGGGGACAAGGTGGAGAAGAGTGACGGCGTCACTCCAATCAACTTCTACGAAGGCGGCCCGGATGACGGCATTTCCCGTATCTGGCCGGTCAAGGTGTTCCGGGGCAGCCAGCCCTATGACCCGGTGAACAAAACCCTGGTGATACCGCACACCGCGGGCAACGACGATACCGCGTACTGGTCCAATTTTAACTGGGAAAAGTCGATCGCCACAGGCATGAAGAGCGCAGGTGCGCCTTTCTCGGGTAAGGTCGATTTCGTCAAGACCCAGATGATGTGGCCCATTACGCACATGGTGGCGCCGGCTGAAAAGGCGCTGCACTGCAACGACTGTCACAGCAAGGAGAGCCGGTTGAAAGAGATTGCCGGCATTTATATGCCGGGCTCGGGAACCAGTCCCTGGATTGATCGCATCGGTCTGCTGGTTATTCTGGTTGTACTGGTGAGCATTCTGATACACGCGGTAGTTCGTATCCTTACCGCGAGCAGGAGGAACGACTAATGGCCATTCATATCATTGAAGTTTACCGGCGCTTTGAACGCCTCTGGCACTGGAGTCAGATGCTGTTGATCGTCACCCTCCTGGTTACCGGCTTTGCGGTGCATGGCGCCCATACGCTGATCGACTTTAAGACCGCGGTGGCTGTGCATACCACGGCGGCTCTGTTAATGATCGGGATCTGGACCTTTGCCCTGTTCTGGCTCATTACCACCGGCGAGTGGCGCCACTACATGCCGACCATGAAGAACTTCTCGGTGGTGGCGCGTTACTATGCCATCGGGATCTTCAAAGGTGAGCATCACCCCTATATCAAGACCTATCGGCGCAAGCATAATCCGCTGCAGGCGTTGACCTACCTGTTGATCAAGGCCGTTATTTTTCCGTCCATCTGGATCACCGGGATTGCTTATCTGCTGATCAGTTTCGGCATCGGCGGTGAGTTTATTGAGGGCGTGGGACTTGGATTTATCGCCGATCTGCACACGGTGGCGGCCATCGCCATCCTGTCCTTCGTCTGTGTTCATGTCTATCTGCTGACCACGGGTGATCACGGCTTTTTCGCCCATGTAAAACCGATGGTCACCGGTTTTGATGAGGTGGAGTTGACGGAGGAGGAGTACGCCTATCTGAAGGCGGACGAGCCCGCCAGATTGCGAGATATCGTTTAGGTGATTGGAGGAGAGGCCGCGGGGCGCCCGCTCCCGGCCTGCGGAAACTTTCATCGGATGCCTGCTGTCTCTAGCTTTGAGTGACCGGGTTTTCCCCGGATTTCTCCGTCTCATATAGAGGTATTTGTCATTACCCCAGACTGCCGATTGATATTTGTCATTGAAAGGTGGGAGGGGGGTATGATGTTTTGTCGCTTTTTACCCTAGGAGTTCAATAATGAACCTGAAGAAGTCCTTTAGTCTTCCGCTGGCGCTTGTACTGGCCAGCGTATTTGTTCCTGCTGCGCAGGCCGCCGACGGTAACTGGAAAATGGGCCGCATCTATTACCGTATGGTCTGCACCACCTGCCATAAAGAACAGGCCGGAGGCGCAATTTCCCCTTCCTCCATGACCAAGGCCGAGTGGACGGCCTATATCGAAGCTGACCAGCACGCCAAAGGCAAGGATTCATTCAAGTTCTACGTCAGCCAGGAGTACCGCAACAGCATCAAGGACAGCAATAAGGCGGCGGCGAAGCTTGCCGACAAGTCCGATGATGAGATGATGGCCGATGTCCACGCTTTTGTGATTCATGGCGCCAAGGATTCCGATACCCCGGCCCGTTGTCAGTAACGGCGGGGTTGCGGTAGCGATAAGCCCGGCTTGCCGGGCAGTCGCACAATAACAAACAAGGGGATATAGATAATGAGTTCGGAGAAGGGGCCGTCCTGGATCAAGGCGGATTACAAGAGCATTTTTGTAGATGAGTGGTCGCCGTTCTTTGGCGCCGCGCTGCTGGTGCTCATCATGGTGGTGCTGATGGGTTCCGGACTGTTCTGGGGCGTTTTCGGCGGTCTGAAGCTTTGGGGTGACTACATCAATAATCTGATCGGGCTCGGGCCGCTGCTTGGCGTCAAGGCGGAGTTGGAGAGCCCGCTGATGCACCGCATCTCGCTCATGGACATCACCCTGGTGCTCGGCGCCTTCAGCGCCGCCCTGCTGTCCCAGCAGTTTCGTATCAGCAGACCGCCGAACCTGGAGTTCGTGTGGGGCGCCCTTGGCGGCGCCCTGATGGGCGCCGGCGCTGCTTTTGCTGGCGGCTGCACTACCGGCGGTTTCTTTGTTCCGCTCACCTTCTCCTCTCCAGCGGGTTGGGCCATGTGGGCCGGCTTGCTGGTGGGTGCGATTATCGGTCTGAAACTGCTTCTGTGGACCATGGAGAACATTACCTGGGGTACTGCTGCCCCGGCGGTCAAGCCGGCCCGGTTTAAAGAGGCCTTTCCCTGGCTCGGTGCGCTGGTTATGGCCGCTATTCTGATCTGGACCCTGCGCTGGTGGGGTTCGGATGACGCGATGGAGGTACAGCGCGCGGTGTTGGTTCTGGCCGGTTTTGGCATCGGGTTTGTACTGCACCGTTCCCGTTTCTGCTTCTCCCGGGTGTTCCGCGAACCCTTCATGACCGGGGAGGGGGAGATGACCAAGGCCATGATTCTGGCGCTCGCGCTGGGTGCGCCCATCGGCGCGGTCCTTATTGCCAAGGGGACCGTGGATCCCTATCTGGCGGTGCCGTCGCGCTTCTGGCTCGGCTCGATCATCGGCGGTCTGGTGTTCGGCATCGGTATGATCTTCGCCGGTGGATGCGCCTCCGGTTCCCTGTGGCGGGTGGGCGAAGGCCATCTCAAGCTGGTGGTGGCGGTGTTATTTTTTGGCTGGAGCGGCTCCATCACCAGCGGCATTCTGGGCCGCCTGGGGCTTTCCAGCGGGGAGTACGATCTCGATTTCATGGACGGGATGGCCGAGGTGACGGCGTTGGGCTATCAGGCCTTTATGCCGGATCTGCTGGGCGGCTGGGGCTGGGCTCTGCTGGTGACTTTCGGTTTCCTCCTGGTCTGGTACCTGTTTGTCCGCTACAACGAGTCCACTAACAAGTTCACCGTTTTCTGACGGTTAAAGGTGGTAAAAAAAGGGGGCCGTTTGGCCCCCTTTTTCGTTCCATTATGTCTGCTATTCAACTGCCTTGAACGAGTAGCCCCCATCGGCGCTAAAGGTGGATTCCGCATTGAGAAAATAGGTCTTGATATCATCACGCAGCATGGAGACGGTATCGTAGGCCTCGCCGCTGCGGGCGCCAGTGCTGCAGACGAAAATAATAGGCTTATCAGAGGGAAGGGACTCAACCCGAGCTCCTAACTCGTCCATGGGGATGTTTTGCGCCGCTTTGAGATGCCCTTTGGCGAACTCATCCGCATCCCGCACGTCGATGATGTGCACGCTGTCCGGGTCCTGCTCCAGGATCTCCAGGAAGGAGCCGATGCTGATGCTGCCGTCTTCACCACCTGACTTGATGACGGCCTTTTTCTGTTCATCTCCCTTCGCAACCTTACCGCCCGCATCTTTCCAGGCTGGGAAACCGGCTGGGAAATATCGGACATTGGTATAGCCGGCGGCCAGGGCCTTTTTCGCCGATTTCATACTTAGTTTGCACTCCAGCCCTCCGCAGTAGAAGACCAGGGGAGCGCCTTTGTCTTCGGGTAGCTGAGTGGACATCTGCTCGAACTGCGTATCAGGAATACTGAGGGCGCCAGGGATATGGCCCTTGTCGTATTTGCGTTTTTTGGGCCGGGAGTCGATCAGTACTACCTTGGAGTCGCCAGCCACAATTTTCTGGATATACTCGAGGCTGACCGCACCCACATTTCCCTGTTTTACCCAGTGAGGATAGCCGTTGGCGTAGACCTGGATGTTCTTGTATCCAAGCGCCTCGGCCTTGGCGGCGGATTTGTGGCTCAACTTGCACTTGAGTCCGCCGCAGTAGAAGACGATAGGAGTGTTCTTGTCTTTCGGCAGACTATCGGTCAGTTTGTCAAAATCAGAGAATGGGATATTAACGGAGCCCGGGATGTGGCCCTGGATATATTTTCGGGCGCCGGGTCGGGAGTCGATGATGACGGCCCCTTCCGGGGCGGCGCTCAGGTCCTCAATGATGGTGTGGTAGAACCAGTCCGGTTGTGCGGGTGCTTCAGCATGGGCTGAGAAGAAAGCGAACAACAGGCAGATAAGAATAAGAAGTGAGAGCGAGTAGCGGGATATGTTGTTTGTTTCCACTATTAATACCTCCAAAAGCAGGGTGCGAAATGATGGTACACCCTATGAATCGTGCAGACTACGGTTTCACCATGGGTGATACTGGAACAAGGCATGGACGAAGGTAACATCGGGACAACAAAAAACCCGCCACGGGGCGGGTTTTTTGTTGGTAGCGTAGAAGCCGCGGGCCGATCAGAATTTCCAGGCCAGACCTGCTTCGAACTCCCACTGGCTCATGTCGATCTGGACGGTGCCGGTACCACCCATGGGATGTGGGCCGCTCACATCGGATTGAGGTGAGTACATACCCGCGAAGTTAAACTCAAAGTCGTCGCTGGGATGGATGGTGAAGCCAAAGGTGTAGTGGTGTTCCTGTACCCCCGGCGCCAGGATGTTGAACATGACCTCGCTATTATCAATGGGCTGACTGCCGTAACTGTAACCAACACGGGTGGTGAAGTCGTCGTTCACTTTCCACTGCCAGCCGATTTTGTAGACGATCATGTTATCCCAGCCGAAGCCGGCGCCGTTACTGCCGCCCAGGCAGTTGTCTGGATTGGCAGGGCAGGCATTCAGTCTGGAGAAGGGATTGGCGATGGAATTGACGTCGTTGTACCAGATGTATTGGATGTCGCCGACGATGGTGTGGTTCTCGCTGCCCTTGATGGCGATCCCTACGTTGGCGACGGGTGGGATATCAAAATCACCGTCCTCCGCAAACAGGTCGTTGTAGTCATCGAACTCCGTCATCCAGAGTCGCGACTGATAGGCGGCGCCGAAAGCGAAATGCTCGTCCTGCGCCAGGAAACCCACCTTGACGCCACCGCCGTAGGAGTAATCTGCGCCGTTATCGGTGAGATCGTTGGCAGTACCGCCTAGAGCGACAGCTTCGGTAAATCCAGCAAAAGCTGCCAGCCCCTGGGCCTCGAACTTCTGACCCGCGCCGATCAGGCTAATACCCACGGAGGCGTTTTCCGTGAGCTTATGGGAGAAAGTGAGGTTGAGGAAGGCCTGTTCCAGGTTGACCCCTGCGGTGGCATCACCACCGAAGGCGCCACCCATGAAGACACCGTTTCCCCCATTGGCGGCGGAGGTGTATTCGGTATTCATGCCGCCGTTGGCATAGAGAGAGATACCCAGCCCGGTGGACTCGGTGAGCATGGTGTTATATCCAATATGGGGAATGGCGAACATGTCGTTTTCGCTGTCATAGCTTCCAGTGGCTGGAAGTCCGCCGGCGGCCCCGTCATAGCTATAGCCTCGGTCAGGCGCGAAGGCGGCAATGCCGATGTTGAAGGTATCCCCTACCCATGCGTTGCCTGCTGGGTTGGTGGCGGAAGCCATGGCGTCCTGAGGCAGGGCGGTACCGGCGCCACCAAGCGCCTTATTTTTGGTTCCGTAACCATGGGCAAAATAACCGTTGGTCGCGAAGGCAGCCGGGGCTGCGAGGGTGAGCGCTACTGCTGCTGCGGCGAAACGTAGTTTTTTCATCTGGTTGGTGCTCCCTTGGGCTTCCGCCTGGTTCGATGCAGGTCTATATCAGTGTGATTTTCGTCACAATTCTTATAAATGTGTCAAAAAAGTAAAAAAAAGTAAAGAGAAATCTGGACGATTTGACACAAATTTCCTTCAAAAACGTGTGTTTGGAGCTGTCCCACTAACGCTATAATCCAGTGCTATTCGCGCCATTTTTCCAGGTGACTGTTCTCTAATGAGTTTTTCCACAGATCTTTTTTCTCATCGGAAGTATTGGGCCCACCGCTTTGGGGTGGCGCCTGCATTGCCTATGAGCCGGGAGGAGATGGAGGCGCTTGGCTGGGACAGTTGCGACGTCGTCCTGGTGACGGGTGATGCCTATGTGGACCACCCCAGCTTCGGCATGGCCCTGATCGGGCGTCTGCTGGAGGCACAGGGGTTCCGGGTGGGGATCATCGCCCAGCCGGAGTGGCGCTCGGTGGATGATTTCCAGAGGCTGGGCCGGCCCAACCTGTTTTTCGGCATCACCGCGGGGAACATGGACTCCATGGTCAACCGCTATACCGCGGAGCGGCGAATCCGCTCCGACGACGCCTACTCGCCGGGCGGCCAGGGAGGCAGGCGGCCGGACCGCTCGGTGGTGGTGTATGCCCAGCGGGCCAGGGAGGCCTACAAGAAGGTGCCGATCATCATCGGCGGGATTGAGGCGAGTCTGCGCCGCATCGCCCACTACGACTACTGGTCGGACAAGGTGCGCCGCTCCATTCTCCCCGACTCCAAGGCGGATTTGCTGATCTACGGCAATGCGGAGCGTGCGATTGTGGAGGTGGCGCACCGACTGGCCGCAGGAGAGGCGATCTCGGATATTACCGATGTGCGTGGCACCGGATTCATGCGCCAGGGAATCCCCGAGGGGTGGGTAGAGCTGGATGCGACCCAGCCCGGCAGGCCCATGGGCCACACACAGCAGGAGAAGGGGGCCGGGCGGGAACGGACCCTGATCCGTCTGCCCTCCTATGACCAGGTAGAAAAGGATCCCGTCAGCTACGCCCACGCCTCCCGCATCTTCCACCTGGAGACCAATCCCGGCAACGCCTGGGTCCTGGTGCAGCGGCACGGCAAGCGGGATGTCTGGCTCAATCCGCCCCCCATCCCTCTGGAGACGGCGGAGCTGGACCGGCTCTATGAACTCCCCTACAGCCGCAGACCCCATCCCGCCTACGGTGAGGAGCGGATCCCGGCCTGGGAGATGATCCGTTTCTCGGTCAATATCATGCGCGGCTGCTTCGGGGGCTGCACCTTCTGCTCCATCACCGAGCACGAGGGGCGGATTATCCAGAGCCGCTCGGAGGGGTCGGTGCTGCGGGAGATCGAGGCCATCCGCGACACGGTGCCCGGCTTTACCGGGGTCATCTCCGACCTCGGCGGACCCACCGCCAACATGTACCGCATGCGCTGCAAGGATCCCAGGATTGAGGCGGCCTGCCGGCGCCCATCCTGCGTCTACCCGGATATCTGCCGGCAGATGAATACGGATCACAAGCCGCTGATCCGGCTCTACCGCCACAGCCGCGAGGTGGAAGGGGTGAAGCGGATCTTTGTGGCCTCCGGCCTGCGCTACGACCTGGCGGTGCGCGATCCCGAGTATGTGCGGGAACTGGTGACCCATCACGTGGGCGGGTATCTGAAGATCGCGCCCGAGCACACGGAGGAGGAGCCGCTACGGATGATGATGAAGCCGGGCATCGAGACCTACGACCGCTTCAAACAGCTGTTCGACAAATACTCCGCCGAGGCGGGCAAGGAGCAGTACCTCATCCCCTATTTCATCGCCGCCCATCCGGGCGCCAGCGACCGGGATATGCTCAATCTGGCCCTGTGGCTTAAGCGGAACGGCTTCCGTCCCGATCAGGTGCAGGCCTTTCTGCCCACGCCCCTGGCCGTCGCCTCCGCCATGTACCACAGTGGACTCAACCCTCTGCACAGGATTGGGGGTGCCTCGAACGAGCAGGTCACGGTGGCGCGCGGCGAACGCCAGCGCCGGCTGCATAAGGCCTTTTTGCGCTATCACGACCCCGAGAACTGGCCCCTGCTGCGGGAGGCGTTGAAGAATATGGGCCGGGCCGACCTGATCGGCAACGGCAAGCGGCATCTGGTGCCGGCCTGGCAACCCGGCGGCAAGAAGAGTACGCCACCTCGTAAGGCAGCGACGAAACGCCGGGCTGGGAAGGACAAACAGGGACGCAGGGGCGGCAAGTAGGGAGTGGTTTCTTTTCTTTGCCACAGAGCACACAGAGATTACAGAGATGTTGGAAGTCGTTACTCGGCTCTGTGATCTCTGTGTGCTCTGTGGCAAAAGGAATACAAGCCCCCACACCTGACCTTATTCGGCTGGTGCGGTATGCGGGTTAGGGCCGGGAGCTGATATACTTCGCGCCCTATAGCGGAGATATTTAATCCGAGGACAAGTGATAATGCGTTATGTCAGCACCCGCGGCGGCGTGTCGGCCGTTACCTTTTCCGAGGCCGTGATGATGGGCCTGGCCACCGACGGCGGCCTGCTGCTGCCCGAGACCATCCCTGCCATAGACAGCGAAACCCTGCAAAAGTGGGCGGGCCTGTCGTTCCAGGAACTGGCGGTGGAGGTGATGCTGCCCTATGTGGGCGAGGATATGAGCCGTGCGGAGTTGGCCGACCTGGTGGATCGTTCCTACACCTCCTTCAGTCACCCCGAGATCACCCCGCTGGTGGAGGCGGACGGCAACCGCATCCTGGAGCTGTTTCACGGCCCCACCGCCGCCTTCAAGGATGTGGCGCTGCAGTTTCTCGGCAACCTGTTCGAATTCCTACTGGAGCGTAGCGGCGGCCGTCTGAATATCCTCGGCGCCACCTCCGGCGATACCGGCTCCGCGGCCATCTACGGTGTGCGCGGGCAGGAGCGGATCGATATCTTTATCCTGCACCCCCACAAACGGGTCTCGCCCATCCAGGAACGGCAGATGACCACGGTACTGGATGAGAATGTGCATAACATCGCCATCACGGGTACCTTTGATGACGGACAGCGGATCGTAAAAGAGCTGTTCAACGACCTGGCGTTCAAGGACGAATACAGCCTGGGGGCGGTGAACTCCATCAACTGGGCCCGTATCCTGGCCCAGGTGGTCTACTACTTCTACGCCTGGGGCCGGGTGACCGGGGGCGATGTTAACCAAAAGGCGGTTTTTTCGGTCCCCACGGGCAACTTCGGCGATATCTTCGCCGGCTACATCGCCATGCGCATGGGGCTGCCCGTGGAGCGCCTGGTGCTGGCCACCAACCGCAACGATATCCTGAGCCGTTTCGTGAATAGCGGCGTCTATGAGGCGGGCGAGGTGTATCCCACCATCAGCCCCTCCATGGATATCCAGATCTCGTCCAACTTCGAGCGCTACCTCTATTACCTGCTGGATGAAGACCCGGCCCAGGTACGCGGTCTGATGGAACAGATGGCCGCGGAGGGGAAACTGTCGGTCCCCGAAGAGAAGCTGCACCAGGTCCAGCAGCTGTTCCATGCGGTGGCGGTCAGCGAAGAGGAGACCCGGGCGCAGATCCAAGAGACCTACGAGGCATGTGGATACATCCTCGATCCCCATACCGCGGTTGGCGTGAAGGCCGCGGCGGCCTTCCCCGGCGCCGTCTGTCTGGCCACCGCCCATCCGGCCAAGTTTGGTGACGCGGTGCGCGAGGCCATCGGGGTGGAGGCCGATCCGCCCCCCTCCCTGCAGGGCCTGATGGAGAAGGAGACCCGCTGTGCCATCCTGGAAGCGGATGGCCAAGTGGTGAAGGCGTTCATG
>JBNKPL010000007.1:0-39725 GCA_050295355.1 Sedimenticolaceae bacterium | reverse complement strand
CGCGGCGGGCCTGGTAGCGGCCCATGATCCCCTGCATTTCGGGGAACTCAAAGACCATTTCAGTGAGCAGGTCGCAGCGGCTCAACAGGCCGGCGCGCATGGCCAGCTCCGCATCGCCCTCGATCTGCCCGGCGATGTAGGCGGCCAGCCCGGCCACCCGTTCCGACTTTTCAAACATGCTGCCCAGGCGGTTGTGGAACACCACCTTCTGCAGGGCCTCCACATGGTCTTCCAGTTTGCGCTTGCCGTCCTGCTGCCAGAAGAACATGGCGTCGGAGAGACGCGGCCGCACCACCCGTTCGTTGCCCTCCTTGATCAGCTCGGGCCGCGGGCTGTCGATGTTGGCGATGGTGATGAAGTGGTTCATCAGACGGTTTTCGTCATCGAACAGGGGGAAGTATTTCTGGTTCTTCTTCATGGTGAGAACCAGCGCCTCCTGGGGCACCGCCAGGAATTTCTCCTCGAAGGTGGCGGCGATGGGGACCGGCCTCTCGTTGAGGGCGGTCACCTCATCCAGCAGATCGGCGTCCAGGTCCGCCCGGCCGCCGAGGGCCTCGGCGGTGTGTTCCACCTGCTGGCGGATCTTGTCGCGCCGAGCGGCAAAGTCGGCGATCACATGGCCGGGCTCCAGCAGCTTGGCGGCGTACTGGTCCGGGCTCTCGATGGTGATGGCATCGGGATGGTGAAAGCGGTGACCGTAGGTGAGATTCCCGGCCTCGGCATCCAGCAGGGTGCAGGGCACCACCTGGTCGCCGTGCAGAAACAGCAGCCAATGTACCGGGCGCACAAACTGCGCCTCGGATGCGCCCCAGCGCATGCGCTTGGGGATGGGCAGGCGGTTGAGGGCGTGTTCGGCGATCTCGGGCAGCAGTTCCGCGGCGGGCTTGCCTTTCTCCGCGACCTTATAGAACAGCCACTCCCCCTTGTCGGTGGTCATGCGTTCCAGCTGATCCACGGTGGTGCCGCAGGAGCGGGCGAACCCCTCCGCCGCCTGGGACGGTTTGCCTTCCTTGTCGAAGGCGGCCTGCACCGCGGGTCCGCGGCGTTCCACCTCGCGGTCCGCCTGGTGGGTGTCGCACTGTCTTACCAGCAGACCCAGGCGGCGCGGCGCGGCGAAGCTCTCCACCTCGCCGTGACTGAGGTTTGCCTTCTCCAGCCCGGCGACAAACTCACGGGTCAGCGCCTCGGAAAGCCGTTTCAGGGCAACGGGCGGCAGCTCTTCGGTGCCGAGTTCGAATAACAGATCTTTTGTATCATTCATTCTTTCAATTTCTCTTTAGCCACAGAGCACACAGAGGTCACAGAGAGATTCGTTTTACCCCTCCCCCACGAGTGGGGGAGGCTGGGAGGGGGAGTGGAACAATGGGTTTTCTTCTCCCCCAACCTCTCACTAAGGTGTTTTTTGTCCCCTCTGTGGCTATCCCTCTTTAACCATGGGAAAGCCCAGTTTCTCCCGGGCGTCGTAGTAGGCCTGGGCCACGGCGCGGGCCAGGGTGCGTACCTTTAATATGTAGCGCTGGCGCTCGGTGACCGAGATGGCGTGGCGGGCGTCCAGGAGGTTGAAGGTGTGGGATGCCTTCAGCACCTGTTCGTAGGCGGGCAGGGGCAGGCCCAGCTCGATGAGCTTCTGGCTCTCCTTCTCGCACTGGTCGAACAGGCCGAACAGAAAATCCACATCCGCGTGCTCGAAGTTGTAGGCGGACTGTTCCACCTCGTTCTGGTGGAACACATCGCCGTAGGTGACCGGCCCCTGGGGTCCGTTGGTCCACACCAGATCGAACACGCTCTCCACGCCCTGGATGTACATGGCCAGCCGTTCCAGGCCATAGGTGATCTCGCCCGTGACGGGGCGGCAGTCCAGGCCGCCCACCTGCTGGAAGTAGGTAAACTGGGTCACCTCCATGCCGTTCAGCCAAACCTCCCAGCCGAGGCCCCAGGCGCCGAGGGTGGGGGATTCCCAGTTGTCTTCCACGAAACGGATGTCGTGCACCTTGGGGTCGATGCCCATCATCTCCAGGGAACCGAGGTAGAGCTCCTGGATATTGAGGGGATTGGGCTTCAGCGCCACCTGATACTGATAATAGTGCTGCAGGCGGTTGGGATTTTCGCCATAACGGCCGTCCGTGGGGCGGCGCGAGGGCTGCACATAGGCCGCGTTCCAGGGTTCCGGGCCGATGGAGCGCAGGAAGGTGGCGGTGTGAAAGGTCCCGGCACCCATCTCCATATCATAAGGTTGGAGAACCACGCAGCCCTGGTTGGCCCAGTACTGCTCCAGTGCAAAAATCAGCCCCTGAAACGTGGAAACGTCCGGGCTAATGCTTGTTGTTGGCGTATTCAAAGAAATGGCCTTTGTCTGCTTGCTCAGAAACGCGCAAGTATAGCGTCTGAGGGGGAGATTTGGCTAACAATGGCCCAGTATTGCCGGTTTTTACAGATTTTTCCCGGCCGCAAACCAGAAAAGGCCGGGAAATGGCAAATTTCAGGATTTACTCAGGGAAGCCACAGGTTTCGATCACCTTTTGGATTGGGTCCAGCACCTTTTCATCCGGACCCAGCAGTTGGAACCCGGTATCGAAAAACGCGGGATTGGCGTCCACCGAACTCCAGCGGCTCTCGGCCTTGAACGGAATCTTGAGCTCCTTGCCCTCAGGGGTATTCCAGTGGATCTCCAGGTCGAAGGACTTCCCGGGCTGGATCTGCTTTTCGCTGATCAGCATAAACCCGCCGGAGTTGATATCGACGAGATGGCCCAGCAGCTTTTTGGTCTTCCGATCCCAGACCATGAGGTAGTAAATCAGGGAATGGCGGGTAACCCTTCTTCTGTCGTCGATCTCGGCTTTGCCGGGCGTGGCGTAGCGATCCCCGAAGTACATATGGCGTCTCCTCAATGGTTCTGTAGTTTGAATTATTATTGTTCCCGTAATCATGGTCCCAGATCGGGAATTTGGCAAGCCGGGGCCGGGTAAACTTGCGCCGAAGCCCCTATTTTTTCTAATATTGAAGCTACCCTCCACGCCGGGACGCGACCAGCCATGAAATTGAAGGACTTAATCGATTCAGCCCTACTGCCCCGTGCCATATCTTGGCTATATATCTCGATATTTGTGTCGCCCGTATAATCACTGGTTAGCCGCAAGGAAAAATAAGTGACGGAAGATTCGTTTTACGTATATTCGCTAAAAGACCCTCGGGGTTCGAATGCTAGGCCATTCTATATTGGAAAGGGTACCGGAACTCGCGCATGGGATCATGTGACGAATATTGACAAAACTAAAAAGGGAAGACGCATCAAAGAGATTAAAGATGAAGGATTTGATGTAATAGTCTCTGTATTGGCGGATGGCCTTTCTGAAATCCAAGCGCTCAAGTTGGAGGCTGAGTTGATCTCTGCATTTGGCACTGAAGATACGGGTGGTTTTCTAACCAACTCAGTTCTTCCAACAGGGAAGCAATCTAAACCAAGAAAAGATCTTATTGTTCCATTTGGACTCAGGGAAAAGGCGCAGTTAGGTTTACAGCTTTTAAAAGAAGCCACTCTTGAATTAGCAAAGGCCAATCGTGGTGGTATCCAGAATTCAGATGCAGTAAAGGCTCTTAACCTTCAAAGTGATTATAAAGGTGGTTCAAAAGACTACCTCACATGGAGTGTTATAGGAATATTAATGCGAGAAGGGCGTTTAAAAAGGCTTGATGGCTCAAGAAAGCATGTTGCTCAAGTTAAATAAGCGGTTAACCAGGCGCTCCACACGACCAAAAACCGCGATGCGGTTTTCGTCGCGTGTGCTTGGCCGTTATGTGTTTTAGGAGTGACGGGTTTCGACCCAAAGCGGAAGTTGCGACTGATCGAAAAATCGTACCCCTTACTTGTTCAAAAAATACGCGCTATTGCAGTGGCTTTAAGTTTGCTTTTGATGGTAAGGAGTCAACGCTTTGCGGGCGCCGAGGTAGATCAAAAAACTCCGGCCCCTTTTGGGGAATAGCATTTAATTGCAAATTGAGGGACGCACAGTGATTGGGACGATCACACAGGCTGAGTTTGTTAGAACTCAAGTTTCAAAGAAGGGCCAAATTACATGGCTTCTGGGTGCTGGCACCTCAGTAAGCGCAGGTTTGCCTACTGCTACTGATCTGATTTGGGATTTGAAGAAAAGATACTACTGTTCAGAAGAGAATAGAGAGTTTCTTGGAAATGATATTCAGCTCTCCGCTGTTAAAGCCAAGATTCAATCATATATGGATTCAAAGGGGTTTCCTACAGAATGGGATGACTCAGAGTATTCATTTTATTTTGAGTTGTTGTTTGGAGATGACTATGGGAAGCAAAGGGACTATTTGAGAGAGGTGTTGAGCTCTGAGTCAATAACGATTTCATCAGGCCAAAAAGCCTTGGCGGGATTGATTGAAACTGGCTATCTAAGGTGTATATTCACAACGAATTTTGATGATGTTGTTGAGACTTCTTTTGCCCGAGTCGCAAAGAAAACTATTACTACGTTTCACTTAGAAGGCCCATCAGCTGCAAACGATGAACTGAATAATGAAAGATACCCTTTTTACGTGAAGCTTCATGGAGATTTTCGCTACGAATCTTTGATGAACCTGAAAAATGATTTAAAGGAAGCAAATAAGGATTTAGGGCGGTGCTTTAAAAATTCATCCAGTCGATTTGGCTTGTTCGTAGTCGGGTACAGTGGACGGGATGATTCCGTAATGAGTCTTATTGATGAATCCTTAGAGGGTGATAACCCTTTTCCCCACGGATTGTTTTGGGCAACACTGAAGGGGCTTCAACCGCCACAAAAGATCCTGGATATTTTAGCGAAGGCGGACTCACTCGGAGTCGAGACGAAGATTGTTGAGATAGCTGATTTTGTTGCGTTGACGACCGCTCTTTGGAAACACCTTCCAGATCGGCCAATCAGTTTAGATAAAGCGATTCTCGAGTACGCACCTCAGTTGATGCATCTGCCGTTGCCAAGGCCAGGAAATTCTCTTCCTATCGTCCGGTTTAATGCATTCAATATTCTGGAAATGCCCTCGTACGCCTATAAGGTGCAGCTTGACAACAAGATTGATTGGAAAACAGTAAATGATCTAAATAGGCACAATCGTGGAAGAATGATTGCATTCATTGATGACGATCTGTATGCATGGGGAAAGATCACCGATCTTGAAGTTATTTTTGGAAGTGGAGCGGTATTTCAAGGGTGTCAGCTGGACTGTGATATCGAAACTTTGAAGCAAAAAGGTGCCTTGAAAGGGGCACTAGAGGAGGCGCTAGCATTTGGTTTGGCTGCACCTGCTGGTTTGCATTTGAAATACAGAAGGAAAAGTAAGTATTTAGTTGTGCCTATTCCATCTGAACGAAAGTCCTATCCTGAGCTGGAGGAAGCAACGGGAGGATGGGAAGTCTCAGGATACGATTCGAACGTAATGGTGAGAGGATTTAATTCCGAGCTAGAAGAGTGGAATGAGTATCCACTTTCTTGGGCGGAGGCTATTCAGGTGGGTATCTCACTTCTCGGCGGCTCAATACTACTTACTGTCAGGCCTGATATTTGGATTTCTCCTCCTAAAGACCGAGAGAAGGGAAGGGGCCTGATAGATCGGAGAGTACGTAATCGAAAAAATGATGTATTGGATCGGATATTTTCAGCATGGTCTAACTACTTGTTTGATTCTGAGCAAGAGGGGGTAATGGTATTGTCTGCATTTTCTGAAGCAGATGAATATGGGAAAGCTAACTTCATGGTGTCAACGAAAACAGTGTATTCAAAAAGGATTTAATTGAATGATAATTTCACCTTTAGCTGCACACTCCCATATCCCTGAGCCAAAGCTTTTATTCATGAATGGGCGAGCGGATTGTAATCCGTTAAGAGGGATTCTTGATTACGGCCCATATAGTCAAGCACTAGACCTTTGGAGCGAAATCAAAGTTGCGTTTATGTGCCTTGAAGAGGATCAAGATAATTTAAGGTCTATATTTCGAGAGCTTGGGCAACCGCAGCAAACCAGAGATGTGAAAGACTACTACCCTAACTATCCAGGCTTTCAATCTGCATTTCGTGTTCCTTTGAAAGCAGCAGGCAGGGGTGTTCATCAGACTTTGTCCGATGACTTTAACGAATATGCAGCGTCCGGGAACTTTATAGCTCTTGCTAATGCATTGGCGGATTCACTCGGGAAAATGAGAAGCATCAAACATCAGTTTGATGTCGTCGTGATTTATTTGTCCGATCAATGGGAAAATTGTTTTAAGGGAGAGAATTTTGATCTTCATAATTACCTAAAAGCACGCTGCGCACCGCTGGATATTTCATTTCAGATTGTTACAAAAACAGCCCTGACAAGAGAGTGTAGATCAAACGTAATGTGGGGGCTAAGCGTCGCATTGTATGCGAAAGCGAATGGGATTCCTTGGAAACTGACATCAGTAAGCGCAGATGAGGCGTTTATCGGTATTAGCTATTCTTTAAAAAATATTGACGGAGATGCCCAGTTCTATACTTGTTGTAGCCAAATAATTGAAGCAGATGGATTGGGCTTTGAGTTTGTGGCTTATGATACGCGAGCAGAAAATGTAGATTTTGCTAAAAACCCCTACTTAAGTTCCGAAGACATGCAAGCCATTCTTCTGAGAAGTTTGCAGGTGTACCAGAGAAACCATCGCGGACGATACCCTCGGAAAATAACTATTCACAAAAGTACTCGATTTACTGAACACGAAATTAAGGGCGCCCTGGATTCATTTAATGAAGGCACTGATGTTGAGCTAGTTCAAATATTAGAGCGTTCGCCAGTATTTGGCTTCAAATGGAACGGCTTGGAAGCGGATGGGTTTGGTGTTCCTAGGGGGACATATCTTCCTGTAAGTGAGAACGAGGCACTACTCTGGACTCAAGGGCCTACTATTGGAGCGAATCTGACTAATCCTAAGTGGCAAACATATAAAGATTTCGTCTTTGCTCCAACACCAAAACCATTGTTTATTCGACGATTCTCAGGTTCTGGTGGGTGGCACGAAACGTGTCAAAGTATCCTAGGGCTGACGAAGATGGACTGGAATAACAATACTCTCCACAAAAAGCTTCCTGCCACATTAGAGTATTCCAGTCGTTTTGCTCAGATAATAAAAGAAGACCCAAATATGATTGACCAAGTCTACGATTTTCGTTGTTTTATGTAACTAGCTTAAATGGTCTGAGCCCTTAAACCATGATGATAACGAAGAAAAGATGAAAGTCGTGGGAGAAATGGTAAATGGCTATTACGGTGAGTAGTAAATCGTGAGGGTGAAACCACATTGTTATATTTTGCTGGCAAGCCTGATATATCCAAGCATCGTCTGTTCGGAGGTCTACCGCTGGACAGATGAAAACGGCAAGGTTCATTTCGCGGATAAGCCTTCCACTTCACATTCATCGGAAACCGTGGAGCTGCGGATAAATACATATGAGGCCGTGACCTACGACACGTCCAGTATGGATGTCGGCAAAAAGGTCATCATGTATTCCGCAAGCTGGTGCGGCGTTTGTGTAAAGGCAAAGCGCTATTTCAAGGAAAAGGGAATTCAGTACACGGAGTATGACGTGGAAAAGAGCGCGAAAGGGAAAAGTGAGTTCAAAAAACTCGGTGGCGGCGGGGTGCCTGTCATTCTGGTGGGGGACCGCCGGATGAATGGCTTTAGTATCGAAAGTTTCGAAAAGCTTTATGAAAGCGCTAACTAAATCGTCATTCCCTCAAGGGCTGGAATGACAATGCCATATTGACCTGTCTACAGGTTCAGGGTTGAGAATCGGCCCCGTCATGAACGGAGAGCCTTGTCATGCTTACCATTAGCGAACTCGCCAAACAGGCCGGGATTTCTCGTAGCACCCTGCTCTATTATGAGCGCCAGGGTTTGTTGCCCCCGGCCCATCGGGCGGCAAATGGCTATCGTCTCTATGCCGAACGGCAGGCGGAGCGATTGCAACAGATCGTTTCCTACCGCCGGCTCGGCATTCCAGTGGCGGAGATCAAGGTTTTACTCGGTCATGACGCGGAGAGTTCACGTCAGAAAATCCTGCAACAGCAGTTTCTGCGTCTGGAGCGGGAGATTTCCGCTTTGCAGAAACAGCAGCGGGCGATCGTGGACATGCTTGAAACCCCTGAACTTGGAGAAATGACCATGGTAACGAAAGATCGCTGGGTGGAGATTATGCGGGCCGCCGGCCTTAACGATGACGATATGCGTAATTGGCACCGCCAGTTCGAGAAAATGGAGCCCGACGGCCACGAGGAGTTCCTGCAATCCCTGGGTATCGACCAGGGCGAAATCAGCAAAATAAGGGCGTGGTCACGCGCCTGATGACATAGGGGGCGCCCAGTGGGCGGCCTTCTTTTTTTGTGCCCTTTCGGGTGAGTCGGGCCCCCGATCCAATAGTTACCCATATTTGGCGCTGGCCAATGGACCACTTGTTTATCATGGCTTACTGGACTATGTTGTTCTATGGTTGGCGGACATTACTAACAGGAGGTAGTGATGAGGAAATTACTCAAGCTGATCCATAAATTTAGCCACTCGGTCCTGGGCTTCTGCACTTCAACCTGTCCCACCTGTGGCGACTCATGCGTCAATACGGTTGTCCATCAGGACGGGCAGCATAGCTGCGGCGACCACTTCTGGTAAGCCAATTTCGTGGCATCTGATTAAGCGGGTTGGAGATTGTTCTCTGATCCGCTTTTTCATTGACGGCCCTTCGGCCATCGGTAGGAACTCAACATGCAATCTGAAGAGGACAAGAAAATCCAGGATCAGTTGGGGAGCGCGGGCAAGGGGTTGCCTGCTATAGACGCGCTGTTTTTAAGACATGTCGGCTTCCCTCTGCTCAAGACCTTTATGTCCTGGGATGCCGGGATGAATCTTTTTGAACGCGAAGGGGCAAAAATCCTCAGGGATGTAAAAGCACTTGATAAGCAGGTTTTGTTCGAGAAGGTTCTGATCCCGAGAATTGCGGGCATTGAAGACAATTCACGATATTACTCTCCAGCCATGGTGTTGTGGCATTTGATTTATGTGGGCGGCACCATCCGGGATGGCATCATCAGTTTAAGCAAAAATGAAAAGCTGGATTTCGTAGTCAAGATTGAAGAGTTCAAACCCTTTGTTGAAATCAGCCCGGATATCGTCGATGAGTTTGAGCGCTTTCTGGGATCGTATCGGGGCACCCTGGAAGCGAAGGTGGAAGATAAAGATATTCGCAACTATCACGCTCACCCCTGGTTCGGGCCGTTGAACCCCCATCAATGGTTGATCATGGCGGCGGTTCATCAGGTGGTGCATGGCAGGCAGTTGCGAAAAATCCTGGCGGTGCGGGAGCAGCAGATGTGACATGGAGCGCCAATCCCCGGGGGGTTGGTGTCTGGTGTCCTGACTTTTGATCCCTCAATGATCGGCAATTTTATGTTCTAAACTCTAGGACATGAGACTGTGGTCGATCCATCCCGAATATCTTGATGGCAAGGGGCTTGTGGCATTGTGGCGGGAAGGGCTGCTGGCGCAAAAGGTTCTGCGGGAAGAGACCGCCGGATATAGAAATCATCCGCAATTGGCTAGATTCAAAAACACCAGGAATCCCCTTGGCGCCATCGCCTCCTATCTCAAATATGTGGCGCTGGAGGCGGAGCGGCGGGGATACCGATTCAATACCAGCAAGATACTGAATAAAAGCGTGCGGACCCGATTGCCGGTCTCGGATGGGCAGCTCCAGTATGAAATGGATCACCTGCTGAGAAAATTACGGCAGCGTGCGCCTGAAGAGTACCTGCGTTTGAAGGACGCGGCGGTAATCAAGCCGCATCCACTGTTCCAGCCGTATAAAGGCGCGGTGGAAAAGTGGGAGGTGATCCCGCCCTAAACTTGATCCCAGGCGCTGACCGCCTCCTAATCAGGCGCCGTGATGGCGCTACGGTGGAATCTGCGGTTCTACAGTAGCGCTCCGTTTCGCGTATAATTCACCCCTCTTTAATCCATCAATCTTTCGTTTCCCTATGTCCAAACAGCGCAAGGCGGTTGCCCTTATCTCCGGCGGTCTCGACTCCCTTCTGGCAGCCAAGGTGGTCCAGGAGCAGGGCGTCCATGTGGAGGGGATCAATTTCTTCACGGGATTCTGTGTGGAGGGGCACACCCACGCCATCCGCAAAAAGGACCGCGCCAAGCCGAAGCGCAACAACGCCCTGTGGGTGGCGGAACAGTTGGGCATGAAGCTCCACATCGTGGATATCGTGGAGGAGTACAAAGAGGTGCTGCTGCATCCCAAGTACGGCTACGGCGCCAACCTCAACCCCTGTCTCGACTGCAAGATCTTCATGGTGAAGAAGGCGCTGGAGTGGATCGAAAAGAACGGCTTCGATTTCATCATCACGGGCGAGGTGGTGGGCCAGCGCCCCATGTCCCAGCGCAAGGACACCATGCCCGTGGTGTCGAAGCACTCGGGCGCGGATGATCTGCTGCTGCGCCCGCTGTCGGCCCGGAATTTGCCCGAGACCAGGCCCGAGCGGGAAGGCTGGGTGGAACGGGAAAAACTCTACGATTTCAGCGGCCGCAGCCGTAAACCGCAGATGGCGCTGGCCAAGAAGTTCGGCTTTGAGGACTATGCCCAGCCCGCGGGAGGCTGCTGTTTCCTCACCGATGAGCAGTATTCGCACAAGCTGGCGGACCTGTGGCAGGCGCGGGGCAGCCGTGAATACGATATGGACGACATCATGCTGCTCAAGGTGGGGCGGCATCTGCGTCCGGCGTCCCACTTCAAGCTCATCATCTCCCGCGAGGAGGGGGAGGGGAATTTCCTGCAGGGTTACCGCAACAAGTTTCTCAGCCTCAAGACCACCAGCCACGCCGGACCCCTGGTGTTGATCGACGGCGAGGTGAGCGAAAGCGATATCGAACTGGCGGCCCGTATCACCGCCCGCTACAGCCAGGGGAAAAACGCCGAGCGGGTGGAGCTGGAGCTGCGGGAGAGTGAGGGCGCGGTGCGCACCCTTTCGGTGCCGCCCCTCCCGCCCGCGGAAATCCCGCAGGAGTGGATGGTATGAGCCGGGAGCAACTGGACTGCCGGAACCTGCTCTGTCCCATGCCCGTGATCCGGGTGCAGAACCGGGTGCAGGAGTTGCAGCCGGGGGATGAACTGGAGGCGGTTTGCACCGACCCCGGCGTGTTGAGCGATATTCCTGCCTGGGCGCGGATCAACGGTCACGAGGTGGTGGAGACACGCACCGAAGGGAGGGAATATATTGTCCTGGTGCGGATAGGCAGGGAGGAGGATTGATGGGCGGTCAGCACGCGGGACATCTGCATTCGCGGGGCGGCGATACCAAACGGGTGACCATCGTCAGCGCCGTGATCAACACTATCCTGGCCATCGCCAAGATGGTGATCGGCTGGCTGGCCCAGTCCCAGGCACTGGTGGCGGACGGTATCCACTCCCTGTCCGATCTGATGTCCGATGCCCTGGTCTATTGGGCGGCGTACCATGCCCACCACGGCCCGGACGAAAAACACCCCTATGGCCACGGCCGCTTCGAGACCGCGGCCACCCTGGGTCTGGCCGCTCTGCTGGTGTTGGCCGCCATCGGTATCGCCTGGGACGCCACCGACCGCCTGTTTTCGCCTGAGCGTTTGACCTCGCCCGGGCTGTGGGCCCTCGGCGCCGCGCTGTTCTCCATCCTGGCCAACGAAGGGCTGTATCAGTACACCATGGTGGTGGCCAGAAAGCATCGCTCCGACATGCTCAAGGCCAACGCCTGGCACCACCGTTCGGACGCCATCTCTTCCGTGGTTGTGCTGGTGGGCGTGGGCGGCACCATGGCGGGGTTGCCCTATCTGGACGCCATCGCCGCGGTGGGCGTGGCCCTGATGGTGGCGAAGATCGGCTGGGATTTGGGATTTTCCGCCTTTCATGAACTGGTGGATGCGGGCCTGGACGAAGAGCGGTTGGAGAAGATACGTGAGGCCATCCGCTCCATCGGCGGGGTGAAGGATATCCATATGTTGCGCACAAGGCGCATGGGGGGACAGGCGAGCGTGGACGTGCATGTGCTGGTGGAGCCGCGGATCAGCGTCTCCGAGGGGCACATGATCAGCCAGACGGTGATCGACACCCTGCAGGAGGCGTTTCAGGAGGTCAGCGATGTCACGGTGCATATCGACCCCGAGGATGACGAAAAGGCCGCGCCCTGTCACGGCCTTCCCCTGCGCAAAGAGGCCCTGTCCCGGCTGAATGATGCCTGGAAGGATATTGAAGCGGCGGGGAAACGGGAGCGGGTTATCCTCCACTATCTGGACGGCAGGATCGATGTGGACCTCTATTTCTCCCTTGAAAACCTGTGTGATGAAGAGGAGCGTAGGGCGTTGCCGCTCCTTTTGCAGCGCGCCCTGGCGGAGCGGCCGGGGTTTGGGGAAGTGAGAATTTTTTATAGCGCGCACTAATACGGTGCGCCCGGGAAATACGGCGCACTATTATTGTGCATACCCTCTTTTGACTTAACGCCCTTGGTGGTCTTCTGGCGTGGACCCTATCCTGATTCTGTACGGGCCGGGCGGCTCTCAAGGCGCTTTCCAGGAGAGGTTAACCGTATGTTTTTAGGACGGTTTAGAGATATTGGCGGCCGAGGCTTCAAAGAGAATATCCAGAGGAGTATTATGCTCTCTCCCTCTGGCATGTAATCTGCTAAAACTGAACGGAATTCAATCCCTAATCTATACCGTTGGGGGTTACAGACGGCCCCAGCGGTCAACCGACAAACGCAATATTGTGGAGAAGAGCAATGCCTTCGAATGTTCTGAAGATGATTAAAGACAACGACGTGAAGTTCGTGGATTTCCGCTTCACCGACACCCGCGGTAAGGAACAGCACGTTTCCGTGCCGGCCCATATAGTTGATGAGGACCTGTTTACCGACGGCAAAATGTTCGACGGCTCCTCCATCGCTGGCTGGAAGGGCATCAACGAGTCCGACATGGTGCTGATGCCGGAGCCGGCAACCGCCATCCTCGACCCCTTCGCCGATGAGGCCACCCTGAACATCCGTTGCGACATCCTTGAGCCCTCCACCATGGAAGGCTACGAGCGCGATCCGCGCTCCGTGGCCAAGCGCGCCGAGGCCTATCTGCAATCCACCGGCATCGGTGACGCCGCCTACTTCGGTCCCGAGCCTGAATTCTTCATTCTGGACGACGTGCGCTGGGGCGCCGACATGAGCGGCGCTTTCTATAAAGTGGATTCCGAAGAGGCCGAGTGGAACTCCGAGCGCGTCTACGAAGACGGCAACATCGGTCACCGTCCCGGCTTGAAGGGCGGTTACTTCCCGGTTCCGCCGGTCGATTCCCTGAACGACATCCGTGGCGCCATGTGCCTGGCCATGGAAGAGATGGGCGTCCCCGTTGAAGTGCACCACCACGAAGTGGCCACCGCGGGCCAGTGCGAAATCGGCACCAAGTTCTCCACCCTGGTGGAGCGCGCCGACTGGGTGCAGATCCAGAAGTATGTGACCTGGAATGTGGCCCACGCCTACGGCAAGACCGTCACCTTCATGCCCAAGCCGCTGGTGGGCGACAACGGTTCCGGTATGCACGTGCACCAGTCCATCGCCAAGGGCGGTGAGAACATCTTCGCCGGCGACCAGTACGGTGGCCTTTCCGAGGCCGCGCTCTACTACATCGGCGGCATCATCAAGCATGCCCGCGCCCTGAACGCCTTCACCAACGCCTCCACCAACTCCTACAAGCGTCTGGTGCCCGGCTTCGAAGCCCCGGTCATGCTGGCCTACTCCGCCCGCAACCGTTCCGCCTCCATCCGTATTCCATGGGTCTCCAGCCCCAAGGGCCGTCGCATCGAGGTGCGCTTCCCGGATCCCACCGCCAACCCCTACCTGGCCTTCTCCGCCATGATGATGGCCGGCCTGGACGGTATCCAGAACAAGATCCACCCGGGCGACGCCATGGACAAGGACCTGTACGACCTGCCGGCGGAAGAAGCGGCCGGTATCCCCACCGTCTGTCACAGCCTGGATCAGGCCCTGGACGCGCTGGATGCGGATCGTGAGTTCCTCAAGGCGGGCGGCGTGTTCACCGACGACCTGATCGATGGCTACATTGCTCTGAAGATGGAAGAGGTCACCCGCATGCGCATGACCACCCATCCGGTGGAGTTCGATATGTACTTCAGCCTCTGATCGAGAAATCACTCAGGCAGTAAACGGAACGCCCCCTCTTCAGGGGGCGTTTCTTTTTGTGAGAAAAAATAGCGGAAGATAGGGACGTTTATCCGCAAATCCGTGCGGTTGGTCCGGGAAAACGGTTGTTGCTTCGCCCTTGCTGGTCTATTCTCAACACCATGATTAAGAAATGGTTTCTTTTGGCCCTGTGCCTGACGATTGCACCCGCCGTTAGCGGCGCCATGTATAAATGGAAGGATGAGAATGGCAAGGTGCACTATTCCGAACGTCCGCCCGTGGAGGGCGCGGAAGAGCTGAAACTGCCGAAGGCCGTCACCTATACGCCTAAAACGGTTGCTGACGCCGGCGCCAAAGATGCGGCCCAAGCCGATGGCGAGGGTTATGAAAAGCTGGAAATTACCAAGCCGGAAATGAACGAAACCGTGCGCAGCAATAAGGGCGAGGTGCAGGTTCAGTTCTCCCTGGTGCCGACCCTGCTGCAGGGACATCAGTACAAGCTGTTTCTGGATGGCCAGGCGCTGGAGCAGGCGGTTACCCAAACGACGGTGATGTTAAGCGGACTGACCCGGGGATCCCACACGGTGGTGGTCAAGGTGGCGGACGCCAATGGTACGTTCCTGATCACCTCCCAATCCATTATTTTTCATCTGCGCCAGGAGTCCGAGCTTTCGCCCGATTCCTCGTCTACACCCAAGGACAACACCAAGGCCTATGACAGCAGCTACGGCTCCGATGCCACGGGCTATAAGGACGATGCCACTTACGGTTCGGACTCTTCGGATTACAAGGGCAAGGCCGCCTATGGTAAGGACGCCTCGGATTATAAAGGCGACGCTACCTATGATTCCGATTCCACGGACTTCAAGAGTGATGCAAAGTCTTATAGCTCAGGTACAAAGGCCACCCCCAACACCTATAAACCCAGCTACACCCCCAGCTACAAGCAGTCCAACTAGGGCCTGTTCACACATTTCTCTCTCCCCCAGACTATAATGCACCATTGTGGTGCGCGCGTTTTCTTTCGCCTTGATTTGGCGCCGTTCGGCAGGCCTGGATAGGGCGCTGTTTTTATATTTTTCAGTGGGTTAGCAAAAGGCGCGGCCGGGCTGCATGCTGGCCTGTTAATTGCTATTTAGCGTTTGTGGAATCCGATCTGATGCCAAACGAAGAACTTACCCACCGGGTTTTGGAGAACCTGGAGACGGCGGTATTGCTGTTCGACGCCGAGCCGGTACTGCGTTATCTGAATCCGGCTTCGGAAGTACTGTTTGAGGTCAGCGCCCGCCACCTGCTTGGCCAGAGGGCGCAGGATCTGCTGATCGGCCCCGGTGATGTGATTGAAACCACCCTCCGCCGGGTATTGGAGTCGGACCGCCCCTTTACCGAGCGGGAGCTCGGTTTGATGCTGCCCAACGGTAATCAGGTAACGGTGGATTGCTCTTTCGTACCCCTGCTGGAAGGGGATCTGCAGGGAGGGTTTCTGCTGGAGATCCGCGCCATCGACCGGCAGCTGAGGATTACGCGGGAAGAGCAGATGCAGAATCAGCAGCAGGTGGCACGGGAGATGATCCGGGGTCTGGCCCATGAGATCAAAAACCCCCTCGGTGGCTTGCGCGGCGCGGCCCAGCTGCTGGAGCGGGAGCTGAACGATCCGGCCCTTTCCGAGTACACCCAGGTGATTATAGAGGAGGCGGACCGGTTGCAGTCGCTGGTCAACCGGATGTTGGGCCCCCACCGTTTGCTGGAGCCGGAGCGGGTCAATATTCATCTTTTGCTGGAGCGGGTGCGGACCCTGGTGCTGGCGGAATACGGGCACCGGCTGCAGATCAATCGGGACTTTGACCCCAGTATCCCGGAAGTCAGCGTGGACAGCGACCGGATTATCCAGGCGCTGCTGAACATCGTGGGCAACGCGGCCAACGCCATCGGCGAGCGGGAGGACGGCGAGATCGTCCTTCGCACCCGCATCCTGAGGCAGTTCACGCTGGGGAATCGCTGCCACCGGCTGGCGGTGTTGATTGAGATCGAGGACAACGGGCCGGGAATCCCGGAAGAGATCCAGGACCGGCTTTTTTATCCACTGGTGACCTCGGGAAGCAATGGCGTGGGACTGGGACTCTCCATCGCCCAGACCCTGGTCGGCCAGCATGGCGGACTGATTGAGTGGAGAAGCGAACCAGGGAAAACGGTTTTCAGTGTAATACTCCCTATGGAGCAGGATGATGACAAGTAAACATGAGGTGTGGATCATCGATGATGATCGCTCCATCCGCTGGGTGCTGGAGAAGGCGCTGCAACAGGCGGACATGGAGGTAACCAGTTTCGAGGACGCGGACGGCGTACTGGCGGCCCTGCCCCAGGGCGCGCCCGATGTAATGATCTCCGACGTCCGGATGCCGGGCATGGACGGGTTGACACTGCTGGAGCGGATTCATGAGAGCTATCCTGATCTGCCAGTGATCATCATGACCGCCCACTCAGACCTGGACAGCGCAGTCTCTGCCTATCAAGGTGGCGCCTTTGAGTACATGCCAAAGCCCTTCGACGTGGATGAGGCGGTGGAGCAGGTGCGCCGCGCCTGCCGCCAGCGGGAGGGCCAAGGCCGGGAGCGGGAACGCTCGCAAATGACCAGCACCGAGATCATCGGCGAAGCGCCCGCCATGCAGGAGGTGTTTCGCGCCATCGGCCGGCTGGCGCGCTCCAGTATCACCGTATTGATCAATGGTGAATCCGGGACCGGCAAGGAGCTGGTGGCCCAGGCACTGCACCGCCACAGTCCGCGGGCGAAAGAGCCCTTTATCGCATTGAACATGGCGGCCATTCCCAGCGATCTCATGGAGTCGGAGCTGTTCGGTCACGAACGGGGCGCTTTCACCGGGGCGCAGAGTCGGCGCATCGGCCGCTTCGAGCAGGCGGACGGCGGGACCCTGTTTCTGGATGAGATCGGCGACATGCCGGCCCAGCTTCAGACCCGTCTGCTGCGGGTACTGGCGGACGGCGAATTCTACCGGGTGGGGGGGCATGAACCGATTAAGGTGGATGTACGCATCATCGCCGCCACCCATCAGGATCTGGAACAGCAGGTGGAAGCGGGACGATTCCGCGAAGACCTGTTCCACCGCCTCAATGTGATTCGGGTTCATATCCCGCCGGTACGGGAGCGGCGGGAGGATATTCCCCTGCTGATGCTCCACTTCCTGCGCACCGCGGCGGCGGAGTTGGGGGTGGAGGCCAAGACCCTGTTGCCGGAGACGATAGAATACATCCGGCAGCTGGAGTGGCCGGGCAATGTGCGTCAGCTGCAGAATACCGCCCGCTGGCTGACGGTGATGGCCTCCAGCCGGGAGATTCACCCGGAAGACCTGCCCCAGGAGTTGTCGTCCGGCTCGACGGAAGGGGCTGGAACGGGGGATTGGCGCGGTGATTTGCAAGCCTGGGTAAGGAAGCGGTTGCAGGAGGGTTGCGAGGACCTGCTGGATGAGGCGTTGCCCATGTTTGAAACGGTCATGATCGAGACCGCGTTGGAACATACCGGCGGACGCCGGCTGGAAGCGGCCAAGCTGCTGGGCTGGGGCCGCAATACCCTGACCCGCAAGATCAAGGAGCTGGGGCTGTTCCACAACGGGAACGATTGATCAGGCGGCGCAAGGTTCCAGTATAATCCCGGCCCTGTAGCCAATTGAGCAGGAGTTTTGTCCATGGACACCAGTAGTATCGATCTCCCCGGTTGCGAGGTGGAGAGCATCCGCGTGGAGGGGGAGCAAGTGATTTTGCGGTTCTCCCGCGCCTACATCATCAAGACCATGACCGGGTCCGTGGAGCGCACCCGCTGGTACCAGTCCGGCGAACTGATCTTCGACGGGGCGGAGGTGCAGGGCGACCTGCCGGAGTGTCCCTGCAAATGCGCCGGCGGTGACGTGGGCGAGAACATCTACACCTACCGCGACATGATCCCCGTTCCACTGGAGAGCCGCGGCGCGGCGCATTGTGATCTCCGTTTTGAAGACACGGAGCGGCGGTTGGTGGTGAATGCCAAGGGCGTGCGGCTGGCGATGGAAGACCGGCCCTACTACATCGAACATATCCGGCCGGAAAAGTAAGGCCCGTTCAGCCCGATGCCAGCCGATGGGCGTGGCGGGTGGTCTCGGGCAGGCGGTACTTGGTTGTGCAGGCCAGCACATAGTCGATGGCGGTTTGCAGGCTGATGCGGTGGCCGCTGGAGATGTAGAGCGGCCGGACGCCGCTCCGGCTGCGCAGCACCGCGCCGATGCGTTCCGCCCCATCCATCAGCGGCGTCCAGCTTCCCTTCTCCATGGCGGGTTCCTCGTGGGTTCCCAGCAACCGGCTTTTGGCCACCCCAATGGCGGGGATGCCGGTCCATATTCCCAGATGACAGGCGATGCCGAAGCGGCGGGGATGGGCGATGCCCTGGCCGTCGCACAGCAGCAGATCGGGGGCGGTGTTAAGTTGCTCCATCGCCTTGAGCACGGCCGGGATTTCGCGGAAGGAGAGCAGCCCCGGGACATAGGGGAAGCGGGTGGGCAGCCGGGCGACGGCGGTTTCCAGCAGTTCCAGGGAGGGGAACTCCAGCACCGCCACGGCGGCGCGGGTGACGGTTCCGCCCTCTTCAAATCCCACGTCGACCCCGGCGACCCGCCGCACAGGCCCCAGCCGGTCGGCGGTTTCCACCCGGAAGCGAAGTCTCTCCTGGATGGCGCGCGCCTCGGCCGGGGTAACCTGCCAGGGGTGTAAGCGCTGGAATTTCATTGTAACAGGGTCACCATTCGGGCCGCCCGACCGGGGTTGTGTAGAGATTGCGCCGTGGCGGGTTGGACGGGGCGCCTGCCGCTTGATCAGGCCTGGAGGAGCAGGGACTGGGTCTGCTGGATCTGTTCTTCCGCCGCCTCCAGAATACCCAGGCTCTGGTGCGGGGTGAGTTCGCCGATACCTAGCCGCCGCAGGGCCGGGATCTCGGTCAGCAGCGGCAGATCCCTGGCCCGCTCCGTACCGATGTAGCTATGCAGCTGGGCGACCTGGACCAGATCGCAGAAGTCCGCCTCTGCCCCGGTATCCCGTTCCCAGGTTTCCGCTTCAATGGCGGTGATGACGAATTCGTCCGGGAAGCGCCAGGCCTCCATGATGGCGCCGCCCACTACGCCGCGCAGGTTGTGGATGGCGTAGTCGATGGCCTCGTCACTGTCGGCCAGGGTCGGGTAGTGCGCCGCCTGGTTCAGAATGGCCGCCACGCCGATATCGTGCAGCAACCCCTGCAGCATGGCCTCGTCCGCGTTGAGCCGCCGAAGTTCGCGGACCTTGCGAACCAGCATGTAGCTGATAGCGGCCACCCGGGTGCTGTGTTGCCACAACTGCTGCATATGCCGTTGCAGATTCTTCGATTTCGCTTTGAACAGGTCGCGGAGGGTGTAGGCCAGCACCAAATTATGCGTCACTTTCATTCCGAGCCGCACTACCGCGTCGGGGGTGTTGTCCACGGGTGCGTAGCCGCCGTAATAGGCGCTGTTGGCGGCCTTTACGATCTTGGCCGTAATAGAGGGATCGGTCTCGATGATTCTGGCGATGCTTTTGGCATTGGAGGATTCGTCTTCAAGCGCCCGTCCCACGCGGATGGCCACATCGGGCAGCGAAGGGAGGGTCAGCCGGTCGTCGGTCAAGTCCTTGTAGATGGCGGCGGCCAGTTGGGTCTCGGATTGGCCGATATCCAGCCCGCCGGATACCTCTATGCCGGCCAGGTTGCCGTTAACCGTGTCCGTGTCTGGCGTGCGCGGCATGAAGTCATTGGCCACCAGGATGTACCAGACTTCGCCGCCGGCGGTTACTTCATATTTTCTGGGCAGCAGGGACGCGATGGGGCGGGCCGCGGCGGGAGAATCCGCATGGATATCAGACATCTTTCCATCCGCCGCTTCCAGATGCAGAACACCCTCGATAAGAAACAGATTGAACTGTTCGAAACTGCCACGCTCAATGAGACGCTGTCCCGGTTTGGCGACCTTGATTTGCAGGTGGCGGGCCAGCAGGTCGAGCTGTTCCGGGGAGAGATCCTGGAACGCCTCGAATTTTCGCAGGGTTCCGATGTCGGGCCGTTGGCCGTGCTTGCTCATTCCCCTCGTCCTTTCAACAGCCGCAGCGTACAGGACCGCCCGTATTCAGCTGCAGTGTGCCGGTTAATTGCGTCACGGAGTCCAGTTGGTGCCGCTGCAGATAGTCGGCGATTCCCTGGTTGATCCGTTTGCAGATAAGGGGATCATAGAACAGCGCGGTTCCCACGCCCACCGCGCTAGCCCCGGCGATGAGGAACTCCAGGGCGTCTTCCGCGCAACTGATGCCGCCCTGGCCGATGATGGGGATGTTGTGTTCGCGGCAAACCTGATAGACCTGATGCACCTTGAGCAGCGCCACCGGCTTGATGGCGGGGCCGGATAGACCGCCCTGGTTGTTGCCGATGACCGGGGTCCGGCTCTCGGCATCTATGGCCATGCCCATCAGGGTGTTGATTACGGAAAAGGCGTCACTGCCCGCCTCCAGACAGCGCCGGGCGTTGTCGGCGATATCGGTCTGGTTGGGGGAGAGTTTGGTGATGAGCGGCTTTTGGGTGACGCCGCGGCACGCCGACACCACCCGCGCCGACATCTCCGGGTCGTTGCCGAAGGTGGCACCGCCCTTTTTCACATTGGGACAGGAGATGTTGATCTCCAGGGCGTCCACGGGCGAATCGTTAAAGCGGCGCGCCACCTCGGTGTACTCCTCGATGGTGGAGCCGGAGATATTGGCGATGAAGCGGGTCTCGCTGAAATCCAGCGTGGGCAGGATGTCGTTGACCACCGCGTCCACGCCGGGGTTCTGAAGTCCGATGGCGTTGAGCATGCCGCCGCTGGTTTCGTAGACCCGGTGCGGCGCATTGCCCAGGCGCGGCTCCAGGGTGGTGCCCTTGAGACAAACCGCCCCCGCGTCGCGGTTGCTGAAACCGTTTACCCGGGTGAACTCATCGCCGAACCCAACACAGCCGGAAAGCAGTACAATGGGCGTTGCAAATTGCAGTCCACAAAAATCCACGGCCAGCGATGAGGGGTTATGCTCTGTCATGCAGGGTTCCGCTAAATAGCATGTTTCACGTCGTTCTGTTTGAGCCGGAAATCCCGCCCAACACGGGTAATATCATACGCCTATGCGCCAACAGTGGCAGCACCCTTCACCTTATACATCCTCTGGGATTTCGGCTGGATGAAAAGTCCGTGCGCCGGGCCGGGATGGACTACAGCGAGCTGACCGGGGTGCGGGAATACGCCAGCCTGGAGGATTTTCTACAGCAGCAGCGGCCACCGCGGCTGTTCACCTGCTCCACTCGAGGCGGCCGGATCTATTCGGAGGTGGCGTTTGCCCCGGGTGATGCCCTGCTGTTCGGCCCGGAGACCCGCGGTTTGCCGCGGACGGTGCTGGAACGCGTGGAGCCGGAGCGGCGGATTCGGATTCCCATGTGCGCGGGCAACCGCAGTCTCAATCTCTCCAACGCGGCGGCGGTGATACTGTACGAGGCGTGGCGCCAGCAGGGGTATGAAGGCGCGGCGGGGAGTTAATCGGTCTCCGCCTTCGGGGCCCGGCCCAGCAGGTTCTGCACCGCCTGCCTGGGGGCGAGGCCTTCGTACAGCACCTGGTAGATTTGCTCGGTGATGGGCATGTCGATACCCAGTTCCCTGGCCTTCTGATGAATCACCTTGGCGGTGCCCACCCCTTCCACCTCCTGGCCGATCTCCTTTTTCGCCTCTTCGATGCCCATGCCGCCGGCCAGCGCCAGTCCCATGCGGCGGTTGCGGGACTGGTTGTCGGTGCAGGTGAGGGCCAGGTCACCGAGACCGGCCAGCCCCATGAAGGTCTCGGCCTTGCCGCCCAGGGCGAGGCCCAGGCGCATGATCTCCGCCAGGCCGCGGGTGATCAGGGCGGCGCGGGTATTGGCGCCGAAACCGAGGCCGTCGGCGATACCGGCGCCGATGGCCATGGGATTTTTCGCCGCGCCGCCGATCTGCACGCCCACGATGTCGTCGCTGGTGTAGGCGCGGAAAGTGTCCGACTGAAGGTAACCGGCCACCCGCTCGGCATGCGCGGGCGAGGTGGAGGCGACCGTGACGGCCGTCGGCAGGCCTTGCGCCACTTCGCCGGCGAAGGTGGGTCCGGAGATGACGCCGATGGGCCATTCCGGTCCCAGCAGTTCGCTTGCCACCGCGCTCAACAGGCGGGCGCTGCCCGGTTCCAGCCCCTTGGTCGCCCAGCATACGCTGGTCTCGTCTGTAAGCAGGGACTTGAGGGCTTCCAGTACCGGGCGGAAGGCGTGACTGGGCACCGCCACCAGCACCTCATCGGCGCCGTCTACCGCGGCGGCGAGATCGGCTTCCGGCGTCAGGCCCTGCGGGAAGGCGATCCCGGGCAGATAGCGGCGGTTTTCGCCGTCCTGTTGCAGCGCCTCCACCTCCTGGGGCAGTCCCCACAGGGTGACCCCATGGCCGTTGCGGCTTAACAGGATGGCCAGCGCCGTGCCCCAGGAGCCGGCGCCCAATACGGCGATCTTTGAGCGGGCGGGGTTCATCTTCTAGTGGGTCTCTCCGGCTTCAGCGGCCTGCTGCGCCTGTTGGGCCATCCGTTGCTGCTGCTGCGCGTAGATCATGTCGAAGTTGATGGGGGAGAGGATCAGTTGCGGGAAACTTCCCTTGGAAACCAGATCGGACACCACTTCCCGCACGTAGGGGAACAGGGTGTTCGGACAGAAGGCACCCAGCATGGGTCCCATTTCTTGCTCTGGAAAGCCCTGCATCAGGAAGATACCGGCCTGCTGCACTTCCACCAGGAATCCGACCTCTTCGCCGTTTTTGGCGGTGACGGTAATGGTGAGTACGACCTCATAGTGGTCATTACCCAGCGAAGTGGCCCGGGTGTTGAAGTCGAGGTTGTACTGGGGGTTCCACTCGACGGTGAAAATGGCCGGGGAGCCGGGGGTCTCAAAAGAGAGGTCCTTGGTGTAGATGCGCTGGATAAGAAACTGTCGTTGGCCTTCATTCTGGGCTTGCTGGTTTTCGGTCATTAGTCTTCTCTACGGAGCGGTGGTGGTTAGTGATAATGGCGGGCTACTTTTTGCGGGTAATGGGCAGATTGGCGCTTTGCCAGGCAAGGATGCCGCCCTGCAGGTTGTAGACCTTCTCAAATCCCTGGCTGCGCAACAGTTTGCAGGCCGCCGTGGATTGAGCGCCGGAACGGCAGGAGATGATAATGGGTTTGTTTTTGTGCTTTTCAAGCTGAGCGATCTGGTTGCTAAAGCCGTTCATGGGGATATTGATCGCCTTCATGATATGGCCGCTGGAGAAATCCGCCATCGGGCGCACATCCACCACCACGGCATCCTCCCGGTTGATCAGTTCAATGGCGCCGGGCGGATCGACGGTTCCCTTCCCGCCGAGGCCGGACACGAGGTTCTGGGCCAGCAGAAAAAGGATGACCGCCAGGGCGGCGACAAGGGCGATATGGTTTCCGGCAAATTCAATCAGTTGTTCCATGGGTCGTTCAGTATTCTATATATATGGGGGATAAACAATCGGTGTAGTGCGGATTCAGGTGTGTAGCGTTCCAGGCGGCGCGCCCAACGTTCATGATCCTGGTGGCGTGGGTCAGCGGGCGGTCAGGCCTTCTGGGCGCAGAACACTTCCCTCATCATCCCGATCAGGCGCAGGGTTCTTGCGTCGCTGACCCGGTAAAAGACCCGGTTGGCGTCCTTGCGGGAGGCCAGTATCCCCTTGTCTCGGAGAATGGCGAGATGCTGGGAGATATTGCTCTGGGATGTGCCCACATGTTCCACGATCTCCTGCACGCTCACCTCATGGTCGCCCAGGGTGCAGAGGATCTTGAGCCGAAGCGGATGAGACATGGCCTTCAGGGAGCGGGAGGCGCGCTCGATATCTTCGTCTTTTTCGAACAGGCCTTCCAGATCCCCGTCTAACTCATCGTCAGTGTTTAAAACCGGTTTTTTTAGATTGTTGAATTTGTGTTCCATGCCCATAACCTTATTTTAAGGACAATTAATACAATAATACTCTGTTTTTGTTGAATATGGGACATCTTTTCGAGGTTGAAACATCTAGATTCCGGATTAAAATGATGTTTTAATAAATTGTTTTTAATACAAAAGTAGCCGACTGGCTGCAAGAGGTGCAACGTGAGGCCGGTGGTACTGCTGATTCTGGATGGCTGGGGATACAGCGAGAGCGAAGACTTCAATGCCATTCGCAATGCCAACACGCCCGTTTGGGACCGCCTGTGGCGGGAGTGCCCCCATACCCTGATCCACACCTCCGGCCAGAAAGTGGGCCTGCCCGATGATCAAATGGGCAACTCCGAGGTGGGCCATCTCAACATCGGCGCCGGACGGGTGGTGTTTCAGGAGTTCACCCGGGTCGCCAATGCGGTGGAGAGCGGCGCGTTGTTTGAGAATCCCGTCCTGACCGGCGCGGTGGACGCCGCTGTCGCCGCCGGCGGGGCCGTTCATATCTTTGGCCTGCTCTCTCCCGGCGGCGTGCACAGCCACGAAGAGCAGATTCACGCCATGGTGCGGTTGGCGGCCCGGCGAGGCTGCGAGCGCATCTACATGCACGCCTTTCTTGACGGCCGGGATGTGCCGCCCAAGAGCGCCGCGCCCTCCCTGGAAGCGATGGAGCGGGTGATGGCCGAAACCGGCAAGGGCCGGATTGCCACCCTGATCGGACGTTACTACGCCATGGACCGCGACAATCGCTGGGAACGGGTGCAGTCCGCGTACGACATGCTGACCCTGGGGGAGGCGGAGTTCCAGGCGGCGGATGCCCAAAGCGCCCTGCAGATGGCCTATGAGCGGGGGGAGAGCGACGAGTTCGTCAAGGCGACCGTTATCGGTGAGCCGGCCCCGATCCAGGATGGGGATGCGGTGGTGTTCATGAACTTCCGCGCCGACCGGGCCCGTGAATTGACGCGCTGTTTCATCGAGCCCGATTTCGACGGTTTCCCGCGCAAGGCGCTGCCCAAGCTCTCCGCCTATGTCAGCCTCACCCAATACAGCGCCGACTTTGATATCCCGGCGGCCTTTCCCCCGGTGACGCTGCACAACAGTTTCGGTGAATACCTCTCCGGCATGGGCATGCGGCAGTTGCGGCTGGCGGAGACGGAGAAGTACGCCCACGTCACTTTCTTTTTCAACGGCGGCCGGGAGCAGGTGTTCGAGGGCGAAGACCGCATCCTGGTTCCCTCGCCCAAGGTGGCCACCTACGACCTGCAGCCGGAGATGAGCGCGCCGGAGGTAACGGATCGTCTGGTGGAGGCGATCGAAAGCGCAAAATATGACGCCATCATCTGTAACTTCGCCAATCCGGACATGGTGGGCCATACCGGCGTCTACCCGGCGGCGGTGCAGGCGATCGAGACCATCGACCACTGTCTCGGCCGCATCATGGAGGCGTTGCGTTCGGTGGGCGGCGAGATCCTTATCACCGCCGACCATGGCAATGCGGAGCAGATGATCGACCGGGAGACCGGCCAACCCCACACCGCCCACACCCACAATCCCGTGCCGCTGCTGTTCGCGGGACGCCCCGCCACCCTGGAGGAGGGCGCGCTGTGCGATCTGGCGCCGACGATGCTGCGGATGCTGGGCCTGGAGCAGCCTGCGGAGATGCAGGGCAGGCCGCTGATCCATTTTTCAGGAGCAGATTGAATCATGGCTATGCGATGGCTTCTCCCCGTTTTACTCCTGTCGGCGGCCACGGTCTTGCACGCCGCGCCGGATATGGGCACGGCAAAATCGGAACTGGGGCAGGTGCGTCAGCGTATTGCCGCCGTGCAGTCTTCGTTGGATTCCGCCGAGAAGAAACATCTGGCCCTGGTTGATGAACTGCGCAAGGTGGAGCGGGGGATCGGCCGTATTACCGGCAGCCTGCGCGGCATCGACAAAAAGCTGCGCTCGCAACGTTTACGCCTGGGGCTCCTGCGCGGCGATCATCAGGAACAGCTGGAGGCGCTGGAGATTCAGAAAAAGGCGCTCAAGGGACAGGCGCGCGCCGCTTATGCCATGGGGCGGCAGGAGAAGGTAAAACTCCTTTTGAATCAGGAAGAGCCGGCCACCATCGGCCGCATCATGATGTATTACCAATACCTCAACCGCTCGCGCATGGAAGAGGTGGAGACGATCCGGGAAAACCTGAAAAGGCTTCGTGAAACGGAACAGCAGATCAGCAAGGAGGAGCAGCGGCTTGCGGATCTGCGCGAAGGCGAGATGCAGCAGAAGCAGCAACTGGAGCAGGCGTTCACCGCGCGCCAGGAGGTGATGGCGGCGCTGGACAAAGAGATCCAGGCCAAGGGGTCGGAGCTGGCCTCCTTGCAGTTGAATGAACAGCGCTTGAAACTGTTGCTGGCGCGGCTGGAGAAAGAGCAGCAGGCAAGGGCGGCAAGCGGGCAGGACAACGAAGCGCCGTTCCAGCAGTTGCGCGGAAAGCTGCAGTGGCCCTCTTCCGGATTGCTGGTGGATACCTACGGTTCCGACCGTGGCGGCGGGGCGCGCTGGAATGGTGTACGCATCTCCACCACGGACGGCGCGGAGGTGCGGGCGATCCATCACGGACAGGTGGTGTTCGCCGACTGGCTGCGCGGCTATGGATTGTTGATGATCATCGACCACGGCAATGGATACCTGTCACTGTATGGGCACAACCGCAGCCTGTTCAAGGGCGTGGGCGACCGCGTCCGGCCCGGCGAGGCGGTGGCCCTGGTTGGCAGCAGCGGCGGCCAGGACGATCCCGGGGTCTATTTTGAAGTGCGGCATAACGGCCATCCGGCGGATCCCAAGGTGTGGTGTGTTCCCCTGAAAGGCAAACGCATCAACATGGATGTGGTGGCATCCAGCGGCATGTAACGCGCAAATCGGTTCGCAAAATCCGGCCGCAAGCACTACGCTAGAGAAATTGTCCGGACGTGATATCCGCCGGGATCAGGTTGGCAGTCGAATTACACGAAGGGGAACGGGGTATGAAATTCAAGAGGCATCTTCCATGGTCCATCCTGCCGGGATTGGTGCTGGGAACCCTGTTGCTGCCGCAATCCTTGATGGCGGAGGAGGCCCAGGCCCCGGAGCCCGTTCCCATCGAAGAGCTGCGGGCCTTTGCGGAGATCTTTGGCCGCATCAAGCAGGAGTATGTGGAGCCGGTGGGCGACACGGAGCTTCTGGAGCACGCCATCCGCGGCATGCTCTCCGGGCTGGACCCCCACTCTTCCTACCTGGATGCCGAAGAGTACAAGGAGCTGCAGATCGGCACCTCCGGCAAGTTCGGCGGCCTCGGCATCGAAGTGGGCATGGAAGACGGCTTTGTGAAGGTGGTGGCGCCCATCGATGACACGCCGGCGCAACGGGCCGGGGTTCAGGCGGGTGATCTCATCATCCGGCTGGACGATAAACAGGTTAAGGGCATGAGCCTGGATGAGGCGGTGGAAGTCATGCGCGGCGAACCCGGCACCTCGATCACCCTGACCATCATCCGCGAACACGAAAGAAAGCCCATCACCATCACCATTGTGCGCGATATTATCCAGGTGATCAGCGTCAAGAGCCGAATCCTGGAGCCCGGTTACGCCTATATCCGGATCGCCCATTTTCAATCGCACACCCCCGAGGATCTGCTTAAGGCGGTAAAGACGCTGCGTGCGGAGTCCAAAGAGGGGGTCAAGGGCGTGGTGCTGGATCTGCGTAACAACCCCGGCGGGGTGCTTTCCGCATCGGTGGCGGTTAGCGACGCCTTTCTGGAAGAGGGGAAGATTGTATACACCATGGGGCGCTCCCAGGTCTCGCAACTGGAGTATTCGGCGACCCCGGGCGACGTCCTGCAAGGGGCGCCGATGGTTGTGTTGGTGAACGGTGGTTCCGCCTCCGCCTCCGAGATCGTGGCCGGTGCGTTGCAGGACCACAAACGGGCCATCGTCATGGGCAGCCGAACCTTCGGTAAGGGGTCGGTGCAATCCATCGTGCCCGTAACCCGCGGCGCCGCGGTGAAACTGACAACCGCCCGCTACTACACCCCTTTGGGCCGCTCCATTCAGGCCGAAGGCATCGTGCCCGACATTAAGCTCTATCCAGTAAAAGTCACCGCCGGCGAAGAGAATGGCATGGTTTCGGTGAAGGAGGCGGATCTGAGCGGACACCTGGCCAACGGCAATCCGCAACAGAGTGCCGGGAAAGAGAGCGCTGGGGAGGCAAAAGATGAAGCAGACAAGCCCCTTGTTGAGCAGGACTATGAACTCTACGAGGCGCTGAACCTGTTGAAGGGCCTGCATACCTTTAGCCGGCGGGATTGATCCGGATATGTTGACGCCGCTTTCAATGGTGCGCCGCTGGCTGTTATTGCTGGTGCGCATGGGAATGCTGCTTGGACTGGCAGGTTCTGTGGCGGCGGATTCGATACCGGAAGCGGAGCAGGTACAGCCCACCATTGCCATCATTATGGACGACCTGGGCTACGACCTTTCCCAGGGCGAGCAGGTGTTGCAATTGCCCGGCCCGGTCACCATGTCGTTCCTGCCCCGTACGCCGCATGCGGCGGAGCTGGCGGAACAGGCGCACGGCGTCGGCAAGGAGGTGATGCTGCACCTTCCCATGGAATCCAGCGCAGCCCGCCGTCCCGGACCGGGCGGGTTGACGGCGCAGATGTCGGAACAGGATTTTCTGGGAACGCTGTATAAGGGCCTGGACGAGATTCCCCATGTGGCGGGGGTGAACAACCATATGGGAAGCCTGTTGACTCGTCATGAAGAGGCGATGCAGTGGCTGATGCAGGGGCTGGAAAACTACCGGGACGGCAAGCTGTATTTTATCGACAGCCGCACTACGGCCGAGACGGTGGCCGAGGCGAAAGCCCGGGAGCTCCAGCTTCCCACGGCGCGGCGCGATGTGTTTCTTGATAACAGTACCGATGCCAAGTCCATCAGCAGGCAGTTTCGGCAATTGCTAAAATTGGCAAAAGCGCGTGGCTCCGCCCTCGGCATTTGTCACCCACACAGTGAAACCCTGGCCGTATTGAAAAAGGAACTGGCCAGACTTGATCAGGAGGGAATCAGGCTGGTTCCGGCTTCTGAACTGATCCGCTTACAGCAGAGGAGTATGCAATGGCAAACACCCTCGTCCCCCTCGCTCAAGGTTGCGAAGAGCTCGAAGCAGTAACCATCGTCGATCTTCTGCGGCGGGCCGGAATCGAAGTGGTCACGGCCGGCCTGGATGAGCGGCCAGTCAAAGCCAGCCGCGGGATCACCCTGATCCCCGACACCACCATAGATGCGGTGCTGGAAAAAACCTTCGATATGGTAATCCTTCCGGGTGGCCTCCCCGGCGCCGACTATCTGGACCGCGATCTGCGGATTCGAAAGCTACTACAACAAACCGTTGAGCAGGGAGGTTATGCGGCGGCGATCTGCGCGGCTCCGAAAGTGTTGGCGAATGCGGGCCTGCTGGAAGGAAAGCAAGCTACCAGCTATCCGGGCGTACTAGATCGTATGGATCTGCCCCAGGTCAAAGTAGATCTACAGCCGGTGGTGCGCGCCGGACAGATTATTACCTCGCGTGGACCTGGAACAGCCATGGACTTTGCGTTGGAACTTATCGAGGTTCTGGCGGGAAGAGAAAAACGAAATGAGGTGGAAGCGGGCCTGGTGCGTTAACAGGCCTCCTGAGTTGAAATGTTGCTAGAGAAGGTTAAAGAGTTCCTGCGCCTCGAGTCGGCCGGTGGAATACTCCTGCTGCTGGCCGCTATTCTTGCCATGGCGGTGGAAAATTCCCCGGCAGATGTCTACTACAATGCCCTTCTTAGCACCAAAGTGGCGATCCAGGTTGGTGATTTCCAAATCGCAAAGCCGCTGCTGCTGTGGATTAACGATGGGCTTATGGCCCTCTTCTTCTTTCTCATCGGGCTTGAGGTAAAGCGGGAGTTTCTGGCCGGCGAGTTCTCCGAGCCGTCGCGTGTGATGCTGCCGGTATTCGGCGCCATCGGCGGCATGGCGGTCCCCGCGGTAATCTACTCGGCCATTAACTGGGGCGATCCAGTGGCCATGAGAGGTTGGGCCATTCCGTCAGCAACGGATATCGCATTTGCTCTTGGGGTGTTGGCGCTTCTGGGCAGCCGCATCCCTCCTGCCCTGAAGCTGTTTCTAATGACGCTGGCCATTTTTGATGACCTGGGAGCCATTGTCATTATTGCGGTATTTTATACGTCTGATCTTTCGTTGTTGTCTTTGTCCGTGGCAATGGCGGCCATTGCGGTTTTGGCGGTCCTGAATCGTAGAGGGGTGCTGGGTATCGCTCCCTATGTGCTGGTGGGCCTGGTGTTGTGGGCCGCGGTGCTAAAGTCCGGCGTGCATGCCACATTGGCGGGCGTGGTGACGGCGTTGTTCATACCTTTCAAAAAACTGCCTGGAGAGTCGAAAACCCAACTGGAAGTGTTGGAGCATGACCTGCATCCGGCAGTGGCCTATGGGATTTTGCCGCTGTTTGCTTTTGCCAACGCGGCCATTCCCTTTGATGGCCTCAGCATGGAGGCGGTTCTGCACACGGTTCCTTTAGGTATTGCGGCGGGCCTGTTCTTTGGTAATCAGATCGGAGTCTTCGGCTTCAGCTGGCTGGCGATCAAGCTCGGCATTTCAGAGATGCCGCAAAATGTGAGTTGGTTGCAGCTGTATGGCGCGGCCTTGCTGTGCGGTATCGGTTTCACCATGAGTCTGTTCGTGGGGTCGCTGGCCTTTGAGCAGGGTGGTCCCGATTATGCTGTGGATGACCGTCTGGGGATTCTGTTTGGATCGCTGTTGTCCGGGGTGTGTGGCTATCTTGTGCTTCGTTTTCTGGGCGGTGCTCCTGAGGAGGCCGGCGCAAAGCGCTAGTTCCAGCGGCTTTTAGAAAGCAGGCCTGGCAGCAGGAGAATTTGAGTATCTGCCGTTACGGATTGACTTTGGTCATAGGTAACCGGTCATTCTGTAGGGTATTTTAGGTCTGGTAAGTGCTATATTCATTTGAGTGCTGAGTGAAGGCCTTAGAGGATGGGCGTTGACAGACCGTACGCTCATGGTTTACTGAATCGTACCGCGGGGGTTGGATGCAGAAGGGGCGACACTTTTTACAGTTGTTTGTGGTCCTGTTCCTGTTTTGGCTGATGCTGAATGCCTCGCTGGCCCCGGATGTACTGATTGTGGGCGCCGCCGCCGCTTTTCTGATTGCCCTGTTGATTCCAAATGGCCGAAGTCTTCTCTCCGGTTTTCGAATTACCCCCCGCGCCATTGGCGCCTCTTTTGTCTTCATCCTCTATTTCCTGAAAGAACTGGTGAAGTCCAATCTGCGGTTGGCGGCTATTGTGCTGTCACCCTCCTTGCCCGTGAACCCGGGTATCGTAAAGGTGCGCACCCGGCTCCAAAGTCCGGTGGGGCGTCTGCTGCTGGCCAACGCCATCACCATGACGCCCGGCACCCTGACCGTGGAACTGCGGGACGATTGGCTTTATATCCACTGGGTGACGGTGGAGGCCCTCGAAGTAGACGCGGCAACCAGCAGGATCGTAGCCGGCTATGAGCGCTATCTTGAGGTGATGTATGGTTGATGGGCTGGTATTTCTGGCGGCTGCGCTGGCGGGAGCCGCCTTTCTGCTGGCCCTGTGGCGTTTTTTCTCTGGTCCTACGGCCGCTGACCGGGTAGTGGCCTTCGATGTTCTGACCATCATCTCGGTTACGGGGATTGTGCTGGTGGCCCTGGCCGCGGGCCGTATTATCTATATTGATGTGGCGTTGGTTTACGCCCTCCTCTCCTTTCTTGGCGTGATTGCCGTGGCGCGCTACATGGAGCGAGGGTTGTGATGTTCGCGGATACACCCCTGAATCTTATTGGCGGGCTGTTGCTGGTGTCCGGCGCCGCATTTCTGTTTTTCGGCGGGCTCGGCCTGGTGCGCATGCCGGACCTGTTTAATCGTATCCAGGCCGGGACCAAGACCACCTCCCTCGGGACGCTGTTGACGCTGGCGGGTATCGCCTGCCTGCAGCCCGGCTGGTGGCCGAAACTGTTTCTGATCGGGGTGTTTATCCTCTCCACCAACCCGCTCTCTTCCCAGGTATTGGCGCGCGCCGCCCATCGGTCAGGTGCGAAGCAGTCGGAGCGGGCGGTGGTGGATATACTGGCGGAAGAGCCGGGAGAGCCGCCGCAATGAGTAGCATCATTGTAGTCATGACCCTGCTGGTGGCGTTGGCCATAGTAATTGCCGCCCTGGTGTCCGTGCGCTGCAGGTCATTGCCGGTGGCGATTCTCTCCTCCGGTCTGGTCAGCCTCTTCTCGGCGGTGCTGTTTGTCATACTTGCCGCTCCCGATGTGGCCATGACCGAGGCCGCCATCGGCAGTGGCCTGACCACGTTCCTGTTCTTTTTCGTGCTGGGGCGGGTACGCGGCATGGGCGAGATCGAACGGGAGGGGGATGAGTTTGATTAAGCGCCTCATTGCCCTGCTGCTGGTGCTGCTGCTCGGAACCCTCTTCTGGCAGCTGTTGGTGGGCTATGCGCCGGATGCCGAGTTGAACACCAGCGCCCGTTACTATGCCGACCGCACCGCTTCCGATCTCGGCGCGGCCAACATTGTCACCGCCATCATCGTGACCTATCGTGGCCTGGATACCCTGGGCGAGGTCACGGTGCTGTTCCTGTCCGCCGCCGTTGTGGGCTTGGTGCTGGCGCGCGGACGCAGGCGGCAAGCGGGGCATCAACCCCTGACCCCCGTGGGTGAGTTGTTGACCACCGGAACACGGCTGCTGGTGCCGCTGATCATGCTGCTCGGCGTCTACATCTTCGTGAACGGCCATCTGACGCCGGGCGGCGGTTTTCAGGGCGGCGCGGTGATTGCCTCGGCGGTGCTGTTGACCCTGCTCGCCGACCCGGTACGGAATTTTAGCCATCGCCTGATCGCCACCGTGGAGTCGCTGACCGGGTTTTTCTATGTCGCTCTCGGCGTGCTCGGCCTGTTTCTGGCGGGTGGTTTTCTCGATAATCGTATTCTGCCGCTCGGTGAACTGGGGCAGCTCTTCTCCGCCGGCGCCATTCCGCTGATCTATTCGCTGGTGGGCCTCAAGGTGGGCGCCGAATTCTCTTCCATGCTGGCGGACTTTTCAGAGACGGAGGAGCTGTGATCACGCAAATCGCCATGGCGACCGGCTTCGCCCTGATCCTGATCGGCCTCTATGGGGCGCTGACCAACCGCAACCTGATGCGCATGATCGTTGCCTTTACCATCGCCAATGCAGGGGTGCATATTGTCCTGGTTTCGGTGGGTTATATATCGGGACGCGCGGCGCCGATTCTGGATCAGTCGGTTCCCGTTGCCGAGGCCGCGCAACGCATTATCGATCCCTTGCCTCAGGCGCTGGTGTTGACCGCCATTGTCATCGGCGTGGGCATCACGGCGCTGATGCTGGCCTATGCCTATAAGCTCTTTGAAAAGAAACGTTCCCTGGATATTAGTAGATTCACGGAGTTGAAATGGTGAATGGAATCTTCATCATCGCCGCTCCATTGGCCGCTGCATTCCTGCTCGGTCTGCTTAGGGAACAGTGGCGCGCCGCCGCCTATGGGCTCATGCTGGCCGCGCTCGGATTCATGACCTGGCTGGCGGCTGACTGGGTGTGGGCCTTTGCATTCCATGGCGCCGCTGCGGTAGAGATCCTGACCGCGGGCGCCCCGCCGCCCTTCGCAATTAATTTACGCATGGGCCTGCCCGAAGCTTCGCTGGTGCTTATTGTTTGCGCCACTGGATTACTCTCGACACTGGTTTTGCGCGAGACGCTGCTGCATCTGGGACGGCGTTCCATGGCCGTGCTGTTGGTGGCGGTCATGGCCTACAGTGGTATTGTTCTCACCCGCGACGCCTTCAATCTGTTTGTCTTTATCGAACTGGCGGCCATCGCCACCGGCGGCCTGATTCTGTTTTCCCATGACCGACGCGCCCTGGCCGCCGGGTTCAAGTATCTGGTGGTATCGCAGGTGATCGGTATCCTGCTGTTGGTGGGCATCATCTTCGCCTACCATGCGACAGGCTCACTCAACATCGACGACATGGCGGGCGCCTCCCTTGCCCAGTTGCCCAATGGCGCCATCGCCTTCTTCCTGATATTTATCGCCCTGGCCGCGGAGTTGAAGCCGGTGCCGGCCAACGGCTGGGCGCTGGATATCTATGAATCGGCCCACCCGGCCTATTCCGCCCTGTTTTCCGCGGCCGGCGCCGCCGCGGCGCTCTATGCCATGGACAAGCTTTTAGCCGTGGGCGGAACGGATTGGCTTCCCGCGGCGACCGGCATTGGTATGGTCAGTTTTGTGGCCGGCAACCTGCTGGCCCTGCCGCAGAGCAACGACCGGCGATTGCTCGGCTACTCTTCCGTGGCTCAGGTCGGTCTGATTCTCGTGGTGTTGGGGCAACGGGATGTGCTTGGAGATCTGACCGGCTTTATCGCGCTGGGCCTGCTGGTCGCCCACGCCTCCGCCAAGGCCGGACTCTACTGGTTGTCCGGTCTGGTGGCGGGTCGTGAACTTACCGCGTGGGCGGGGTTGCGCAACCGGCCCTTGATGCTGTTCGCCTTTGTCAGTTTGCTCTGTTTACTGATTGGCCTGCCGCCATTTCCCGGATTCTATGCCAAGTGGGAACTGATCCATGTGCTGGCCGCCGAGGACCGTATTGGCTTGCTGGGTCTGATTCTGTTCGGCGCCCTGATCGAGGCGACCTATCTCTTCCGCTGGTTTGGTTACGCTATCAAACGCGACAAACCCATTGAGATTGTCGCGCCCACCTGCGGCAGTGTAGTGGCCATCTCCGTTGCGGTGCTGGTGGGTTGGGGATTGGGCTATCTGTGGGGTGAACTGTCGGGCCGCGCCAATCTGATGACCCTGCTGCCACTGTTGTTCGCGCTCGCCTTTCTTGTTCTGGAGTGGCTGCCGGCCTGGATCAAAAACACGCTCGCCATCGCCGGCATGGGAGGCTACTTTGCGCTCACCTGGGGCGATTACGATCCCTTGCGGCTAATCTTCGCGGTGATTTTTCTTGCCGGCGGGGCGGTGACGCTGCTGGCAAGCTACAACAGCTCCGGCCGCCGAATCGGTTTTTATCCATCGGCTATGTTGATGTATGCGGGCATGGTTATGCTGATTCAGGCGGGCGACAGCTTCGGTTTCTTTGCCGCCTGGGAGGTGCTCACCATCGGCTCCTATTTCTTGATCCTGCGCGGTAAAGAATCCGAACCCCATGCGCTCTCCTATCTGGTGTTTTCGTTAGGCGGGGCGTTTCTGATCCTGGCGGGCTTTGCGTTGGCCGCACAGGGAGCGCCGCAAATTGAACTTGGCGCACTCAGCGAACTGGTAACACCACTGGCACCCTGGGTGTTCCTGCTGCTGGCCATCGGCTTCATGACCAAGACCGCCGCCATCGGCCTGCACATCTGGCTGCCGGGGGCCCATGCGGAGGCGGAGACGGATGTGTCGCCCATGGTCTCGGGTATTTTGCTCAAGGCCGGGCTGTTCGGTCTGTTTGTCCTGCTCATGAATATGGGCAAACAGCAGCTGTACGGGATCGAGCTGACTTATGTCATGCTCTGGATCGGCGCGATCACCGCCTTTTTGGGCAACTTGATGGCGATCTTCCAGGAGGATGCCAAGCGGTTGCTCGCGTACTCCTCCATCGGCCAGATGGGCTACGCCCTGTTCGGTCTGGCGATGATGAACCACCTGGGCTGGCTCATGGCGCTGCTGTTCGTGATCAACCACTATATCTATAAGTCCATGCTGTTCCTCTCGGTGGGGGGCATCGCCAAGCGGACCGGCACCCGCGCCATGTACAGGATGGGCGGGCTGATCAGCCTGATGCCGCTCTCCTTCATTGCGGTGCTGATCGGCATCATTGCCATGTCGGGGGTGCCGCCCCTGTCGGGCTTCGGCGGCCGCTGGATTTTCTACAATGCGATCCTGGATTCCGAGTACCGGCTGCCCATGATCGTCCTCTTCTTCTCGGGACCCATCGCCTTCCTCTATCTGTTCCGGCTCATCCACACCATCTTCCTTGGGCAGTTGAAGGACGAGCATCGAAGACTGAAAGAGGCGCCCTTCTGGATCGTGTTGCCGCAGATGATCTATGTGGTGCTGTTGCTCGGCTTCGCCCTGGTCCCCGGTCTCGCGCTGCGCCGTGTGGATGGCTATATGAACCAGTTCTTCCCCGAAGGCGGCCTGAGTTGGGAGGGCCTGCATATCAGCAGCAACTACGGCTACTGGGAGCCGGTCTCCATCATGATTATCATCGGCTGTATCTTTATGTCCCTGTTTGCCTGGCTGCTGTTCGTCAACCGGCGCGCCAAGAAGGTCAAGCAGTTCAACATCGTCTATGCCGCCGAACGGCCCTATCGTCCCGAGACCACCCACTTTGCCTGGAACTTCTTCGCCCCCTACCGCAAGGCCCTGGGCTTCATGGTGCAACCGTTCGTAACGCGCTTCTGGTCGGCGGTTGCCGACATCCTGCACAGCGGCGCGGACATTGCGCGGCGCTTCTATACGGGCAACGGCCAGACCTATGCGGTGCAGTTTCTGGCCTTTGTGCTGATCGTTTATCTGTTCAGTGCGGGGGGCATGTCATGAGCTTCGACTGGATGAAGATCCCCTATGCCCTGCTAACGCTCTTCATCGTCATCAACTACGGGTATTTGCAGAATGCATTGATCCAGAAGATCGCCGCCCGTGTGGGCCGCCGACACGGCATTCCGATCTGGCAGGTCTACCTGGATGTGATCAAGAACTACGGTCTGCGCAGTTCCGTCACCCATGGGGTCATGTTCTACCTGGGCCCTGTTTTCAGACTGTCCGGCGGCGTGGGCCTGCTGCTGTTCGTGCCCACCATTTACGGATCGGAGATGTTCTCCAACTTCTCCTTTGCGGGCGATCTGATCCTGGCGCTCTATTTCGTTTTCTTCGGCACCCTGGGTATGGCGCTGGGTGCGGGTGAAAGCGGTCACCCCTATTCCGCCATCGGTATTACCCGCGGTCTGTCCCAGGTCACCGCGGCGGAACTGCCCTTCGCCCTGGCGGTATTCTCGGTGGCCTTGCAGTATTAGACCCTCTCCACCACCGATAGCGTCGCCGCCCAGCAGGGCAGCGTTTTGAATTGGACCCTGTTCACCAATCCCTTGGCGGTGGCCGCGGCCATGCTCTCGTTTCTCGGTTCCATGATGCGCCCACCCTTCGACGTGGTGCTGGCGCCGCAGGAGATCCCCATCGGACCGCCCACCGAATACCACTCTTCGTATCTGGCGCTGATGCAGACCAACCGGGCGATCTTTCCCGTCGCCAAGATGGTGATCTACATGGCGCTGTTCTTCGGCGGCGCGGCGAGTTGGCCTGTGTTCTTTCTCAAGGTCTTTATGCTTTACCTGTGGTCGGCCTTCGTCGGCGTGGTGTTCCCGCGTTTCCGCGTAGAGCAGTCGATCCGCTGGTTCCTGGTCTGGGCGTTGCCGCTGGGCATCCTGTCGATCATGGTGGTGTGAATAAGATGGCTTGCCACAGAGACACAGAGATCACAGAGGGAATGAAAAAAATGAACCATGGGCTTACGACCCTATTACATGCTGGAGATGTACCGGAGCGGGAGACCAAGAAATTCTCTGTGTCCTCCGTGCCTCTGTGGCTAAAAAGAATATGAAAAAAGAACTGGAAAAACGCATCGTCAAAGGCCCGGACGGCATGGAGTTCGAGGTCGATCCGCTACGCGATTATTACTGCGAGTCGGCGCCGACGGTGATGCCCGCCGCCTACAGCAGGATCGTGGAGGGCTTCTTCAACTGGGCGCGCGCGGAGTCGCTGTGGATTCTCGGTTTCGGTACCGGCTGCGGCGCCATTGAGATGCGCCCCCTGATGACCCCGCGCTTCGACGCCTACCGCTACGGCGTGCAGTGGCGGCCGACGCCACGCCAATCCAACCTGTTTATTATTTCAGGCTATCTCTCCACCAAGACCCTCAAGCGCGCCATTCGCTCCTATGAACAGATGCAGAACCCCAAATATGTAATCGGCCTCGGTTCCTGCACCATCAACGGCGGCATGTACTGGGACTCCTACAACACCATTAAGCGGCTGGACGACTACCTGCCGGTGGATCTCTATATCGCCGGCTGCATGCCGCGGCCCGAGGCGCTGCTGGCCGGATTCCAGGAGATGAAAAAGATTATCCGCGCGGGCAAGGCGGAAGGCGCCAATCAATACGCTGAAAACTTCGACTGGTACAAGACGAACCAGAAGAAGGTGATCCACGACTGGGATATGCCCGATTACAACTGGTGACGCCATGAGTCTACGCGATCTTTACAAACGGCTAAGAGAACAGCACCCGTTGGGCGAACTGACCGAACAGCGTACCGACCTTGGCTTCGTCACCGTGACGAAAGAACGCCTGCGTCCCTTGCTGCAGCAGTTGCGTGACGGCGAGGGCTTTACCCATCTGGTGCTGCTCACCGCCGTGGACTGGATCGAGGAGGGGCAGTTCCAGCTCACCTATCTGCTCTGCAACCGGGGGGCGGCATGCGATCTGGGCGTGCGGGTTATGATCGACCGTCCGGCGGACGGTCTTGCGACCATGGACAGCATTCATGACCTGTGGCCCACGGCGGAGACCTACCAGCGGGAACTGCGCGAGATGTTCGGTATCGACTTCCCCGGCAGTCCGCGTATCGACGAGGAGTTCATCCTCGAGGGCTGGATTCACAAGCCGCCCTATCGGCGTGACTTCGATACCTTGAAATTTTCCGAGGAGAACTTCAACCACCGCTCGGGACGCGAGACCCACGATCCGGAACAGTATATGAAAGACAAACTCTACCCGGACGGGAAATAAGATGGCGTATACCCCCGACCGCAGCCAATACCCTGCACAAAGACCGGACGGTACGCTGGATATCGATCTCACTTCCGGCAAGTACCTGAAGCTGTGGCAGGGACCGCAGCATCCGGGCATCACGGGCAATATGTCGGTGGAGTTGACCGTGTGCGGCGATGAGGTGGTGGAAGGCCGCACCCATGTGGGCTACCTGCATCGCGGTTTCGAGAAGCTGATGGAGCGGCGTACCTTTATCCAGGTCTTTCCCATCGTCTGCCGCGTCTGTGTGCCCGAGCCGGACTTTAACGAATACTGCTACGCCGCCGCCATCGAAGAGCTGGCCGGCATCGAGGCGCCGGAGCGGGCCAACTGGATTCGCACCCTGATCCTGGAGATGGGCCGCATCAACAGCTACATGATGTATCTGGGCGGTCAGGCCGGGGCCTTCGGTCTCGGTGTCATCGGCCAGTGGACCACCTATGTGCGCGACCTGATGCTGGATCGTTTCGAAGAGCTCACTGGCGCGCGTATCTATCATATGTTTATCCTGCCGGGCGGGGTGCGCGACGGCCTGCCGGATGGCTTT
>JBNKPL010000006.1:0-41855 GCA_050295355.1 Sedimenticolaceae bacterium | reverse complement strand
AAAGCATGTTTTAAACAGTTGAAGGGGATAGGCAGTAGCAAGCTGCATGGCTTGTCCCCTGTGGCGCCAATCATAAATATAAATAAAGAAGATAGGCGATTTGTTTCCGCATATGCTGTTATAGATGAAGTTGACGGAGCTGACAATCTTGCGGCAATGGATTGGCAAGATTTTGAAAACTTGATAAGGGAAATTTTCGAGAAAGAGTTTGTAAGTTCTGGCGGTGAAGTCAAAATCACCCAGGCAAGTCGAGATGGAGGTGTAGATGCTATAGCGTTCGACCCAGACCCTATCCGCGGTGGGAAAATCGTAATTCAGGCAAAAAGATATACCAACGTTGTGGGTGTGTCGGCGGTCAGGGATCTATATGGTACGACAGTCAACGAAGGTGCAACCAAAGGGATACTAGTCACTACAGCGGACTATGGCCCAGACGCGTACGAGTTTGCCAAAGGAAAGCCGCTCACATTGTTGAATGGCGGAAATTTGCTACATCTATTGGATAAGCATGGACATAAGGCAAAAATCGACATAAAAGAGGCAAAGAAAAAGTTGGGCGAGCAAAAAATCTAATAACTACATGCGCTTGGTATTAAAAAGCACCGCTCATTCCTCGCTCTGTTTTTGCTGCTGGTGATGTGTGGCGTTATAGCTAGACGAGATTAAGGCGTTGATATACAGAGACGCACAAATATCCGATGTTAAGGATATTAAGGTGTTGCTTGATAGCTACGATCTTCCAGCAAGTGATTTCCAGGATCACATCGAGAATTTTGTTGTGGCTGAAAGGAATGGGACGATCATTGGTGTTGGTGGGTTCGAAAGCTGCGAAAATTTAGGGCTGCTTCGTTCATTTGCCGTCAGTGATAGTGAAATAGGGCGCGGCATTGCGGGCCAGATATTTAGCTTGGTAAAAGCCAAGGCTATGGACTTTGGTATTAGTCGGTTTTATCTTTTAACCACAACGGCTGTCAACTATTTCGAGCGGTTTGGGTTTGCTGTGTGCGGTAGAGACGATGTTCCAGATCCCATAAAGGAAACGAAACAGTTTAGCGAGCTGTGTCCATGCTCGGCGGTAGTAATGGTTCTGGATTTATGCGCTTAAGCGAAGCAAGTCTTAGCGATCAGCGGTAACAGAAAAAATCAACGACCCCCCCCGCCAATGGTTGGTTCGCTGTGTTCACGCTACAAATATTGGCTCTGAGCCATTGCTGTCCCATATGGTTTGCTTTGTATGGCTGTAATCCCTTGTGCCATCAGGCTTTTGTAGGTTTATGGGTGTTTGAGCCATGAAAATTGAAGATAATGCGTCCCTTCTCCCCCTGGGAGAAGGGCAGGATGAGGGGGTCAATAAAAACAAAGCATTAGCTTTTCAGATCCCCTCACCCTAACCCTCGGCTTTGGCTTCCTGCGTCGCCCTACCGACTCCATCCCTGGAGTCGTCTCCCTGAGGGAGAGGGGATTAAGTGGGGCAGCAGTGGCTCTAAGCCGTTTTTCCCGCTGTGCAGTACGTTATAAGACTGGGGTCGTGCGTGACTACTGGTCTTTGCCCTGAAGCTCATTGCGATTGGCGAAACATTCGCGGTAGACCCGTTTGTCACACCCCTTGCACATGGACTTGTCCAGTTTCTGGAAGATGCCGTGGATGGCCGCGGTCTTGGACTGGAAGACATGCCGCGGCCCGATGGCGTCCAGGCAGCCGCTGCGGTCCAGTGAGTCCCACAGGTCCTGGTCCACGTTGACGAGATAAAGATCACCGCCTTCCGCCCGCCGCCGTTCCGCCTCGGTGACCAGGGCGTCGCCGCCTTGCAGGTCCACGAAGCTGATCCCCTGGGCGAGGATGAGCAGATGTTTCTGCCCGGGTTGCCTGGCGCGCATTTTGTCAAAGACGCTCTGCAAATAGTTGGTGCAGCCGAAGAAGATGGGTCCTTCGATACTCAGGACTTTCAACTGGGCGCATTCGGGCAGGTCGGGATCGTCCGAGAAGGGCCGCTTGTAGAGCCGCGGGTCGGGCGTCCGGGAGACGATTCTGGGATGGGAGACACGCTCTAGATAGAGCACCAGCGAGAGCAGGACGCCGGCGAAGATCGCCAGTTCCAGCTCCAGAAACAGCGCGCCGAAAAAGGTCACCGCCAGTACCGAGGTCTCCAGGCGGCTGGCCTTGAGGATGTGCCGAATCTCCTTGAAGTCGATTAGCCCCCAGGCCACCAGAAAGAGGATGCCCGCCATGGCCGCGTTGGGCAGGTAGGCCGCCAGCGGGGCCACCAGCAGCACGACGCCCATGAGTAGTACGCCCGCGAAGACGGCGGCGAGGGGGGATTTCGCGCCGGCCTGATAGTTGAGGCCGGAGCGGTTGAAGGAGCCCGTCGCCACATAGCCTGAGAAGAAGGCGCCGAACAGGTTGGAGAGTCCCTGGCCGATGAACTCCTGGTTGCCGTCGATGCGGTGTCCGCTCTTGGCGGCCAGGGAGCGGCCGATAGAGACCGCTTCGGTAAGGGCGAACAGGCTGACCGCGAGCGCCGCCGGGGCCAGGTGCTTGATGGTCTCCATGGAGAGATTCGGCGCCGAGAGGGGCGGCAGGGTGCGGGGCAGGGCGCCGACGGTCTCTATATGCGTGACCTCCAGCCCCAGCAGCCAGTTCAGGACCACGGCCACCAGGCTGCCGATTACCATGGCGATGATCATGTAGGGCCAACGCGGCGCCCAGCGTTTGACCGCGATTCCGCTCAACAGGGTGCTCAGGGCGACGATGGTGACCCAGGGATTGATACTGGGGATCTGTTCCACGAACTGAATCAGGATATCGTGAAGGTGCCCGCCGCGGGCGATCTCAGATCCGAAGAAGTGCTTCAGCTGACTGGTGGCGATGAGGATCGCCGCGCCGGCGGTAAAACCGACGATTACGGAGTGGGAGATGAAGTTTACCAGGGCGCCCATGCGCGCAAGCCCGAGACCGAGTTCGATCACGCCGACCATGAAGGTGAGGGTCAGGGCGAGGGTCACATAGTCGGCGGTGGCCGGCTGCGCGAAGGCGCTGAGGGCGGAGAACATGACAATGGAGGCGGCGGTGGTGGGTCCCGACACCAGATGCCGGGAAGAGCCGAACAGGGCGGCGATAATGGCCGGGATCATCCCCGCATAGAGGCCGTACTCGGGCGGCATGCCGGCGATGGTGGCGAAGGCCACCCCCTGCGGCAGCACAACGATCGCCCCCGTCAGTCCGGCGGTCAGGTCGGCGCGCAGGTCGTTCTTTCGGATGCCCGGCATCCAGGCGATAAACGGAAAAAAGCGTTCCATTCCCGGCAGGCGGGAAACGGAAGTCCTCATGTCTGATCTCCTCACGGTGCGGGGATGGCGATCCCGGCTGGATATCTGAATTATATGGAGTGCGGTGAAGCGGTATGCCCGGTTACAGTACCAGGGAGGCCGGTACCGCAAGGCCGCTATTATGAGGCAGGAACCAAAGAGTTGCCACAGAGGGCATGGAAATTAATCCGCGTAAATACACGGGTATTTATGCGTACCTGTTTTTTTAGCAGGGCGGTCGGAGGAACCGTTCACTGTTCCCGGGGGCTGTTCAGGCCTCTTTCACGGCTTCGATCAGGTTCTTCATCGCTTCGATGAGACGTTCCCGCAGTTCGTATAGTTCGGGTAAACGCCGTTGGGCCTCTTCTTTCTGTTTTTTACCACGGCGGGCGAGGGAGCAGAGATCTTTCGCCAGTTTATGGATCTGTTCGTGGATGGGGTCAATGGCGGCGAATTCAGGTAGATAGCCGTAACGGAAGCTGCCTGTATGGTGATACCACATGCCGAACAGGCACTGGTTGGGGTCCAGCACGGGTTCGTTGGTGTTATCCACGTCTTGCAGGTGGGCGACCAGACTGTCGATCCAGGAGCGATGGCTGCCGATGGCCTGCTCCAGCACCAGTTCCGCCCGCTGCATGGGCGGCGGGTTTTTCGCGAATTGCAGCCAGGTCTCCTGTTCGGTCCACTCCTGCATCCACTCCTGCAGGTTTTCCGGCGGCATGGGCCGGGCGATGCCGTAGCCTTGGGCGGCCTGGCAGCGCATACGGGCCAGCATGGCGCAGTGCTCTGGCGTCTCCGCGCCCTCGGCCACCACCGTGCGGTTGAAGGCCTGGGTGAGCTGCACCACACTCTCCACGATACCCATGTCATCCGGGTCTTCCAGCATGCCCATGACAAAGCTCTGGTCGATCTTGAGCGTCTCGACCGGCAGTTGCCGGAAGTAGGTCAGTGAAGAGTAGCCCGTTCCGAAGTCATCCAGGGCGAAGCGCACGCCCAGTTTGCGGCAGGCGATGAGGGTCTTGGAGGCCTGATGGATGTCGGTGATGGCGGTGGATTCCAGGATCTCCAGCTCCAGGCGGCTGGGATTGATGGTTGCATGATGCTGGAGAATGGCCTCCAGGCGATCCGCGAAATCCTCCTGCAGCAGGTGCTCGGCGCCGATGTTGACACTCACATCAAGCTCGATCCCCTGTTGCTGCCAGATTTCCAGTTGGCTCAGGGCCGAGTCGAGCACCCATTCGCCCAAGGCCACTTCCAGATCCGAGTTCTGGATATAGGAGAGGAACTCCGCGGGCCGCAGCAGGCCGTCCTCCGGATGCTGCCAGCGGATCAGCGCTTCCACGCCGAGCACGTTGCCGTTGACCATATTGACCTTGGGCTGGTAATGGAGCCGGAATTCCCCGGCCTCCAGGGCTTCCCGCAGGCGCTGCTGCTGCTCCTTGTGGGCCTTGACCTGGCGGTCGTGCTCCGCATCAAACATGTGGTAACAGTTGCGGCCCGCCTCTTTGGCCTTGTACATGGCCTGGTCCGCATGCCGTAGCAGGGTGTCGGCGTCGCAGTCGTCGGTGGGAAAGATGGTGGCGCCGATACTGGCGGAGAGGGTGACCAGCTGGTCGCCGATGGGCCAGGGACGGGCGATGACATCCAGCAGGCGGCGCAGGGCCAGTTCGCACTCCTCCACCCGTTTCAGGCCGAGCAGCAGCAGGACAAACTCGTCGCCGCCGATGCGGGCGATGGTGTCGTTACCGCGCAGGCAATTCTTGATGCGCCGGCTGATCTCCACCAGCAGGTGGTCGCCGCACTCGTGGCCGAACTGATCGTTAATGGGTTTGAAACCGTCCAGGTCCAGATAGCAGATCGCCATGGAGGTGCCGTCGCGCTTGGTCTGCGCAATGGCCCACTCCATGCGTTCCGCCAGCAACACCCGGTTGGGTACGGCGGTGAGGGCGTCGTAATGGGCGATGCGTTCCAGCTGCTTTTCATGCTCCTTCTGCGGCGTGATATCGGCGAATACGCCCACGTAGTGGGTGATTTTGCCTTTTTCGTCATACACGGTGGAGATGGCCAGATGCTCGGCGTAGACCTCGCCATCCTTGCGCCGGTTCCACACTTCGCCGCTCCAGTGGCCGTCCTGTTTTAGGGTTTGCCACATCTTCTGGTAGAAGGCCTGCTTCTGATGGCCGGATTTGAGCAGGGATGGGTTTTCTCCCAGCACCTCTTCCCGGTCATATCCCGTGATGCGGCTGAAAGAGGCGTTGACCTCCACGATCCGTGCCTCGGGATCGGTGATAACGATACCCTCATGGGTGTCGGTGAAGACGTTGGCGGCCAGACGTACCTTCTCTTCCGCCTCTTTGCGCTGGGTGATGTCATACTGGATGCCGTCCCACAGTACGTCCCCGTTCTTCTGCGGCGTGGGGGTGGCGGCTATATGCAGCCAGCGGCTGCTTTTGTTGGTGGATACCCGGCCTTCCCAGGAGAAGGGGGTGCGGTTCTTGCGCGCTTTAAAGATGACTCGCCGGAACTCTTTCAGGTTGTGCGGGCGGGCGGAGTGGAAGACCGTGCGTGCGCTTCGGTAGACCGACTCCTGGCTCAGACCCAGCATGTCACACCAGCGGGGACTCACATAGTCGTAGCGATAGCCACCCCCGGCCAGGGTGCGGAACTTGAATACACCTACCGGGATACGGGTGACCAGATCATTGAACTCAAGCAGACTCTGCTCCAGCGCCTGGGTGACCTGACGTTGCTCGGTGACGTCACGGGCGAGAATGACCAGCCCCTTCGGTCGTCCTTCCGGGTCGGAGATGGACACCTTGGCGATTTCGTAATGTACGCTGCTTCCATCCGCTTGCGGGATCGTTTCCTTACTGTTGCTGACGCCTCCAGTATGCAGCGCCTCCTGGTCGGAGAGGTGGCACTGCCGCAAGGCCTCACGGTGCTTTTCATCGGCGATCTCCGCCAGTTCCAGGTCGCTTTTGCCCAGGCACTCTTCCTTATGCAGGCCGAAGGTCTGGGCGGCGCTCTGATTGCAGGCCAGCCAGCGGCCCTCGGTGTCCTTGAACTGGACGGCATCGGGGATGGCGTCGATCAGGGTGCTCAGTTTCTCCTCGCTGTCCTGCAGCGCCGTCTGATTCTTCCGTGCCTGGGTGATGTCGCGGCCGATGCCGAGTACGCCGATCAAACGGCCCTGAGCGTCGCGCATGGGGGTCTTGATGGTCTCGCTCAGTTCCCGGCGGCCATCTTCGGCGAAGGTCAGCCACTCCTCGCTGACGCTGGGGCCGCCTTTCTCCAGGGCCTTGCGGTCGTTTTCGCGGAATAAATCCGCCAGCTCTTTATCGACGAAGTCGTAGTCGGTCTTGCCGACGATCTCCTCTTCCTTGGCTCCGTACAGACGCTCAAAATGTGAGTTGCAGGCCAGGTAGACACCGTCCGGGTCTTTCAGCCAGACCAGGTCGGGGATGGTGTCGATCAGGGTGCGCAGGAAGGTCCGTTCCGATTCCAGTTGGGCGTCGAGGCTGCCCAGCATCATGATCTGGGTCAGGTCATGTTCGCTGACCAGGCCGGCCAGATCGCCGGCCGTGTTGGTCACCACCAGGTGGCGCATGCCCGTCTCCAGCATGAGCTCGGCCGCCTCGGTGACCGTGGTGTCGGTGCATACGCTTCGCACCGGGCTGGTCATCACCTCGCCCAGGCGGGGGACTATGCCGTTATGAGTGCCGGCGAACAGCCGCACCAGATCACGCTCGGTGATGATGCCTACCGGGCGCTGGTTCTCCGTCACAACCACACAGTTGTCGTGATGGTCTTCCATCAGCTCCATCGCCTGCTGCAGATTGGCCTCGGGCGGCAGGGAGAGTACGGAGCGGGTCATGACCGCCGCCACATGGCGGCGTCCGGCCAGCGCGGTCAGGTTTACATGCAGCCGGAAATCGGTCTCGCTGACCACGCCACTCAGGGCGCCGCTATTGTCATGCAGCACCAGATGACGAATGCCTTTGCTGAGACACAGCAGGTAAGCCTCTTCGCAACTGGCGTTCTCCTGAACGCTGATAATGGGCGCCGACATCACTTCATCCAGCCCGGTATCCAGATTGCGTCCGGCCCGCATGGCATGCAGAACGTTTTGCTCGGTGACGATACCAAGCGGCCTTTGTTCTCCATCGGTCACCAGAATGGAGGAGATTTTGCGGTCGGCCATGATGGCCGTGGCCTCCCGTAAAGAGGCCTCAACCGGCAACGTCACCACATCCCGGCTGGCAATGGAGGCGATCGGGGTGGAGTGATCAAGAAGCAAGTCACTTGAAGAGGAGTTGGAGGCCATCAAACCCTGCTGCACATCACCGTGTGCTTGTAATAATAATAATAATAATTTCTATGTACTTGATATCTAACCCGATTGCAATTTCCGTCCTATTTAAAGAAGCGGCGGTTGCGACGGGTGGCAGGTGGCTATCAAGTCCACGCACGCATGTTTGTGTGCGGTAATAATAATTATGTCAGGACCTATTTACTAGATATTCCGCCCGCATGCAATCTGGAGTAGGTCCAGCCCGTGCGCATCCTTTACGGATCAAGAATCGGGGACGGCTTCTGGTGGGAATGACAGGTTAAACCGTACTCCGCTCCCGTCTTCGAGGTTGGACGCCCCGGCGCGCCCGCCGTGAAATTCACAGATAAGCCGCACCAGATAGAGTCCCAGGCCCAGATGGGGCTCCTCTTGTTTCTCTTTCGGTTCACGCACCGAGATCATGGAGGAGAAGAGCTCTTTTTCCATACTTTGCGGCAAAGGCGGCCCCTGGTTGCTGACACTGAGTTCCACCCGGCCATCCTCTGTTGACGTTAACGCCAGCCGGATGGGGGTGCCGGGGGTGTGGAAGTCCAGGGCATTGTTGACCAGCTTGTCCAGTGCCTGGCTGATCAGCTCCGGCGCGCCGTGGATCTGAACCGGCCCTGCGGGCAGCTCCAGATCGAAAGCGGTGTCCGGGAAGGCGGTGGCGTAGTTTTCCCGCGCCATGTGGAGCAGCTCGGAGAGATTGAACCGTTCCGGCTCGATCTCCAGCAGCAGTTGCTCCAGCCGTGTGGCCTCGCGCATGCGGTGCAGGATGGTCTCCAGCCGTCCGACCCCCTCTCTGGCGCGGGAGAGGTAGCGGCCTTTCGCCTCCGTGTCCTGCTCCGGCTCCATGTTCTCCAGCGAGGTCTTGACCACCGTCAGCGGGGTGCGCAGTTCGTGGGCGAGACGCGAGGCCATGGCCTCCAGGTAGTGGTTGTACTCATACAGTCGGTTAAGGACGCTGGAGAAGCTGCGGTCCAGATCGCCGATTTCGTCGCGCGATTTCCCCGCTTTCAGTTTGGACAGGATGCGCCCGTCCGGGGTGACCGCCTTTTCGACCCGGTTGCTCAGGCGCCGAATCCGTCCAGTAAGAAAGCTGGCGAAGCCCAGCAACACCAGTCCGGTGCCGGCGAAAAACACCAGGGTGATGCCGATCAGCCGCTCCATCGCCTCGTTCTGCAGCGACAGGATCTGGTTGGTGGACTGCTCCACCAGCACCGCGCCTACCACCTGGCCGTTGGAGTGGACGGGCCAGGCGGCGGATAGCACAAACGCTTTCGCATCGGGGGTGGAGCGCAGCCGCGTCTCCCCGTTGCCCCCCAGGGCGGCGTCCACTTCCGGCCCCTTGATCTGCCAGACGCTGGCGCGTTCGTCCCGGAACAGGGAGCTGGGCTGGCCGAGCACCAGGCGGAACAGGGGGGCCAGAAGCACCGACGGACCCTCTTCGGACTGGTTGTAATCGGCGGGTGGAATCAGTTGCCCCTGCCTGGCGAGCACCCGGCGGTTGCGGTCCAGCACCCAGATGCGGGCGTTTTCATGCTCCAGGCGGTGGATGATCTCTTCGATCTGCGGATTGGGGCGGACCATCCCGCCCAGGGAGTCGAGCTCCTCCATGGGCGCGGTGGTGACCCGTCCGGCGAGGGCGCGGGTGGCCGGGTCGTCCACATCGCCCACGCCGAGGGCGATGCGCTGACCCAGCAGGCGGCGCGGCAGCCGCAGTTCCACCACATAGCCGTTTTCCGTCTCCTGCCATTCGCCCTTGATGCGCATCTCTTTTTCAACCGGGTAGGGGTCGCGCAGAAAGTTGGAGAGCAGTTGGGCGTTCACCCAGCCTGGGCCGGTGGTGGTGATACGGTAGCGGGCCAGTCCGCCCTCCGGCCGTTCCAGGCTGATATCGATATAGTCGCTTTGGTCGGTGCGCGTCTCTCCCGGCTGCTGGTAGACGATCCGCTCGTCCTCCACCTGGAACAGCAGATAGAGGTACTCCTTGCGTTCGCCCACCAGATATTCAAACCAGCCCGGTTCCTCGTTTCCCTGACGCCAGAAGTTGCGCAGATAGGGCTCCCAATCCTCGGTATAGCCGTCGAGCTGGATATCCGAATCCAGAGGGTGGACATAGATGTGGGAGTCGTAGGCGGAGATGTCCGGGCGGTCGTTGCTGCGATGGAACATCTCGCCCCGGTTGTGCAGGGTGGCCGCCACCGCCTGCGCGGTCCCCAGCAGCATGTCGCGCTGTGCGTTGCGCAGGAAGTTCTCCGTCTCCTGGATATAGCGGTAGCCGGCCCAGGGGATGACCAGCAGGGTCAGCGCCACCAGCAACAGCTTGAAACGGATGCTGTGGCGGAAGGGGCGTTGGCTGGATGGGGTGGACATAGGCGGATGCCGGGATCACTGCTTCCAGCGGTAACCCATGCCGTACACGGTTTCGATGGCGTCGAACTCCGGATCCACTAGCTGGAACTTTTTGCGGATGCGTTTGATGTGGGTGCTGATACTGGCGCCATCCACCAGAATGTTGGCCGCCTCCATCAGGCGGTCGCGGGTGCGTACATGGCCGGGATGGTTGGCGAGGGCGTGGACGAACCAGGTCTCGGTGACGGTGAGTTCCACCAACGCCCCCTTCCAGCTGGTCTGCAGCCGGTCCATGTCGAGCCGCAGGTGGCCGCGCTCCATGACCTCTTCCTGCGCCGAGGGCCGCTGCATCGCCTCCAGGCGGCGGAACAGCGCGGCGATGCGCGCCGTCAGGTGGGCGAGGCTGATTTCCTTGGTGAGGTAGTCATCGGCGCCCAGGCGCAGCCCGGAGACCGTATCCAGATCGCTGTCCCGGGCGGTGAGAAAAATGATCGGCAGGGTGGGGGAGAGGGCGCGCAGCTCGCGGCAGAGTTCAAAGCCGCCATCCACATCGGAGCCGAGGCCGATATCCAGGATCGCCAGATCCGGCAGCCGGTTCTGAAAGGCGCGCAGCGCCTCCTTCCGGTTGCCGTATCCCTTAACCTCGTACCCATGACGGCGCAGCACATCGGAGTAGTTCTCCCGGATGGCCGGTTCGTCTTCCACAATAGCGATCTGTTTGGACATTTTCCATGTTCCATTAAGTTGTATGCGGCAATGGTAGCACGCAAGCCGCGCGCTTCTAGCGGCCGATCCCACACTGCCACATTCTCGCCATAATCTGCCTCCACTCCGCAAGGATTCCGCAAATCCGCTGCCATGCCCCTGCACTGTAATTAGCTCAACCGGCGCAGGTACAGGAGGACCGAACCCCGCCAGGGAGGGCGCGCTGGAGCAAACCAGAATACAGGAGAGAGTCATGAACCAGATCATTCGGCCGTTGAGCGAGGAGTTTCTCTACGCCTCGCCGGAGTCGGTCCCGAAGTGTTGCTATCAGTGCGGCAGAAAGCGTGACGAATCTTCGCCCCTGCGTACACTGCGGAAAAACGAGAGAAAGCGGGAGGGCAATAACCTATGAAACGGGCAACAGGCGTAGAGGGGTTGTGGAAAGATATGCTGTTTACCACGGTTTCTTCCATCGGAGCGGCGTTAGTGGTGGGGCTGGCGGTGGGCGGAATGGCGCTCCTGGTGGAGTCATCTATCCCGGGGCATGATCTGGCGAAATTCGAGATGCAGTTTGAGACCCGTGGGGGGTGAGGGGGAACTCCACGCCCCATTCGGTGTAGAATCGCCCGTTTCAATCGGAGTGTGCCTGCCCCATGGGGAGATCAGAAAACGTCAGAGCATTTGCGCGTCCAGCGCGTCACTGGCGGCGGTTGACCGCGGTGGCCGCCGCCGTCCTGCTCGGCTGCCTGGCGGTTCAGGCCGTTGCGGCCGGCGGGCCGGCGCCCAAGACCGAGGCGGAGGTGGTGAGAAAGTATCACGCCAAGGTGGAGCGCAGGCTGGAGCCACGATTCCGGTTTGCCGGGGTGGCCTGGCCGCCGCAACATGCGGCGTTGCTGGCGCTCAAGGAGACGCGCCGTCTGGAGCTGTGGGCGCAGCAGGACGGGGAGTGGCGCTTCATCCGCGAATACAGGATCAAGGGTTATAGCGGCACCCTGGGACCCAAGCTGGCGGAGGGGGACAAGCAGGTGCCGGAAGGTTTCTACCGCATCAAACGGCTCAACCCCAACAGCGGCTTTCATCTCTCCATGGAGCTGGATTTCCCCAACCGCTTCGACCGCGAGCAGGCGAAGCGGGAGGGCCGGCGGGAGCCCGGCACCGATATTTACATCCACGGCCGAAACGTCTCCACCGGCTGCATCGCCCTGGGGGACAACGCCATCGAAGAGCTGTTTGTGCTCACCTCCCTGATCGGCAAGGAGAATGTATCCGTGGTCATCACGCCGCGGGATTTCCGTATCCATCCAGTGGCGCCAGTGAAAGAGGGGCTGCCCAGCTGGGCGACGACCCTGTACGGAATGCTGGCGGACGGGATGCAACAGTTTCCGTTGGAACAAAAATGAACCTTTGCGGCCCTATAGATAATTAATCGTTGTACAAGTGATCTCTACGTGACCCGCAAGACCCCGCCCAAGCCAGGAAAAGGCGCCGCCCCGCCCCGCAAGACCGCCAAGAAAGCCGCTCCGCGCAAGAAGAGCGTGAAGAAGAAAGTGGCCAAGAAAAAGGCGGTCAAAAAAACGGCCGCCAAAAAAACGGCCGTCAGGAAGAGATCGGCGGCGGGGAAATCCGCTTGGTGGAAAGGGGGATTCGGGAAATGGTTCCGCTGGCCCCGGCGAGGGGGAGGCGGCCGCCGCCGCAAATGGATTCTGTCACTGCTGCTGCTCTTCGGGGTGGCCGGCGCCATCTACACCGCTTATCTGGATCAGACCGTGCGGGCCAAGTTCGAGGGCAAACGCTGGGCGGTGCCGGCGCGGGTCTATGCCCGCCCCCTGGAGTTGTACGCCGGGGCCAAAATCGAGCCGCGGCAGCTGATGGCGGAGTTTCAGCGCCTGGGCTACCGCAGAGTAAAACAAGCGAATATGGCCGCCACTTGGTCGGGGGCAGGGGAGCGCTTTACCGTGAACACCCGCGCTTTCCATTTCTGGGACGGCGAGCAGCCGGGGCGGATGTTGCAATTGCAGTTTCAGGGCAAGCGCCTTCACTCCGTTAGTGACGAATCCGGGAAGGAGCTGGCGCTGGCGCGCCTGGAGGCGCCGGAGATCGGCAGCATCTATCCATCCCATAACGAGGATCGGGTGCTGGTGCAGCGCGGCGAACTGCCGGAGATTCTGGTCCAGGCCCTGATCGAAGTGGAGGACCGCACCTTCTACAGCCATCACGGGGTGGACCCCAAGGGGATCGCCCGCGCCATGTGGGAAAACATCAAGGCGGGCAGCGTGGTGCAGGGGGGGAGCACCCTGACCCAGCAGTTGGTGAAGAACTTCTATCTCACCCCCGACCGGAGCCTGTGGCGCAAGGCCAACGAGGCGCTGATGGCGATCCTGGTGGATGCCCATTACGAAAAGGGCGAGATCATGGAGGCCTACGCCAACGAGATCTTTCTCGGCCAGGACGGAGACCGCGCGATCCACGGCTTCGGGCTGGCCAGCTACTTCTATTTCAACCGCCCCCTGCGTGAACTGGATCTGCCCAAGCTGGCGCTGCTGGCCGCGCTGGTGAAAGGCCCCTCCTACTACAGCCCGCGGCGGCATCCGGAGCGCGCCCTGCAGCGGCGCAACCTAGTGTTGCAGATCCTGCGTGAGCGGGGACATATCACCGGGCAGCAGGAGCAGCTGGCCGCCGCCGCACCCCTGGGGGTGGCCGCCGGCGGCAACCGGAGCGGGAACCACTACCCGGCCTTTATGGATCTGGTGCGCAGACAGCTGCACCGCGATTACCGCAAGGAGGATCTCACCTCGGAGGGGCTGCGTATCTTCACCACCCTGGATCCCTGGGTCCAGCAGCAGGCGGAACAGGCCATGGCCGGGCGGCTGAAGTCGCTGGAGACGGCCCGCGGATTCGACAAAGGAAAGCTGCAGGGCGCGGCGGTGATCGCGGGTTCCGGGAACGGCGAGGTGCAGGCGGTGGTGGGGGGCCGGGACCCCAAATTTGCGGGTTTCAATCGCGCCCTGGATGCGGTGCGGCCCATCGGATCTCTGGTGAAACCGGCGGTCTATCTCAGCGCCCTGAAGCAACCCCAGCGCTATACCCTGGTTACTCCCCTCCAGGACGAGCCCGTTTCCATTGAGGGCCGGAACGGTGATGTCTGGAGTCCGCAAAACTACGACAAGGAGAGCCATGGCAGGGTGCTGCTGCACCAGGCCCTGACCAACTCCTACAATCTCTCCACCGTCCATCTGGGCATGGATCTGGGTCTGGGCGCGGTGGCCTCCACCCTGCGTGACCTGGGGGTGCAGCGGCCGGTCCGGCTCTATCCCTCCCTGTTGCTGGGGGCGGTCTCCCTCTCGCCCCTGGAGGTGACCCAGATGTACCAGACCCTGGCGGCGGGCGGTTTCCGTTCCCCCCTGCGGGCGATCCGCACCGTACAGGCGCCGGACGGGGAGGCGCTGCAGCGCTATCCCCTCACGGTCAAGCAGGTGATCCCCCCGGCCCCGGTCTATCTGCTGAACAGTAACCTGCAGGAGGTGGTGCAAAAGGGGACCGGCCGCGGCCTGCAGCGGTTTTTATCACCGGATTTCAATATCGCCGGCAAAACCGGCACCACCGACGATCTGCGCGACAGCTGGTTTGCCGGTTTCAGCGGCGACCGGGTGGCGGTGGTGTGGATCGGCCGTGACGACAACCTGCCGGCCAAACTGACCGGCGCCAGCGGCGCGCTGCAGATCTGGGGCGAGACCATGCGCCACCTGCAGCCGGAAGCGCTTGTACTTACCCCTCCGGAGAGTGTCGAGATGGTCTCCATCGATACCCAAAGCGGACTGCGGGCCGGGGGCTGGTGCAGCGCGGTGCGCCAATATCCATTTATAATGGGCTCCGCCCCCTCCGAACATGCAAGTTGTGCGGGCGGTGCGGTTCGTGATCTGTTTCAGGGTTTGATTAATGACTAGAAAAGTAGCCTCTCTTCTGTTTGTTCCGATACTGCTCTCCGGATGCGGCGGCGTGCCGCTGTTTAACGAGACACCCCGGCAAGCCCCGGCGCCGGTCAAAGAGACCGCGCCCGAACCCGCGCAAGAGGAGACGGTGCAGCTTGCCCCCTATCGGGCGCCAAGCCAGTTCGAACAGGCGCCCAGTCACAGCACCGCCGTCCAGGGTCTGATGGAGACCGCGAGGCGGCAGCGCGAGATGGGGCAACTGGACGAGGCGGTGGCCACCCTGGAGCGGGGTCTGGGTATCGAACCCAGAAACGCCCATCTCTGGAACCGGCTGGCCCATGTGCGCCAGGAGCAGGGACAGTCGGCACTGGCGGCCGATCTGGCGGCCAAATCCTCCGAGCTTGCGGGGGGGGATATTGAACTGAAACGGGACAACTGGCAGCTGATCGGCGCGGCGCGGCGGGCCCTGGGAGATATCGAGGGCGCAAATAGCGCAGAGCGCAAGGCGAGGATGCTATATTAGGGCCTGTCAGGCCGCTCAATACCGGTCTCCACCAAGGAAAACTACGTGGCCCTATACGCCGAAGATAAACTGATCAGCCAGGCCCGCCAGCTCGCCGCGGAGTATCGGCGCGCCATGGGCAAGCCATTGCCCGGCGTCAGCAACGAGATCGCCCTGCATGATGCGATCCGCCTGCTGCGCCTTATCCCGGCGGCGGAGACGGATGGCGGTTTCGACGCCGTCGATCCCGGGCGCGAGGACAAGCGCATCCAGATCAAAAGCCGCACCATCTTCGACGAGAGCAAATCGGGCCAGCGCATTGGACAGATCAAGGTGGATAAGCCGTGGGACGCCGTGGTGCTGGTGCTCATGGATGAAGAGTACGAACCCTACGAGATCTACGAGGCGGAGCGGGACGAACTGCTGGAGTTCATGGAACAGTCCAGCAGCAACCGGGCCAAGCGCGGGGCCTTGTCGGTAGCGCGATTCAAGGTTATCGGGCGTCTGGCGTGGACGCGCGAGGAGGGACTGGAGCCGGAGGTCTGGGACAACCAGGCTGATCTATGATGGAGATCACCGCGGCCCTCGGGCCGGACGGCCTGCTGTCGCGCCGCCTGGAGGGGTTCTCTTTTCGTCCCCAGCAGTTGGAGATGGCCCAGGCGGTGGCGAAGATCACCGAACAGGGCGGGGTGCTGATCACCGAGGCGGGGACCGGCACTGGCAAGACCTTCGCCTATCTGGTGCCCGCCCTTCTGTCCGGCCTCAAGGTCATCATCTCCACGGGCACCAAGAACCTTCAGGACCAGCTCTATCACCGCGACCTGCCCCTGGTGCAGGAGGCGCTGGCCCATCCCGCCCAGGTGGCGCTGCTCAAGGGGCGCGCCAACTACCTCTGTATTCATCGCATGGAGAATCTCCTCCTGGAGGGGCGGCTGCGTTCCCGCGAGATGGCGGGGCACCTGACGGATATCGAGAAGTGGTCCAAGGCGACGGAGAGCGGGGATATGGCCGAACTCTCCTCGGTCCCGGAGGATGCGGACATCTGGCCCCTGGTCACCTCCACGGTGGACAACTGCCTGGGGGCGGAGTGTTCCGCCTATAGCAAATGCCATCTGGTGGAGGCACGCCGCCGCGCCCAGGAGGCGGATCTGGTGGTGATCAACCACCATCTGCTGTGCGCCGATTTCGCCCTGCGTGAGGAGGGGTTCGGGGAGCTGCTGCCGGAGGCGGATCTGTTCATCGTGGACGAGGCGCACCAGTTGCCCGAGACCGCCAGCAACTTTTTCGGTCTCACCGTCAGCGGCCGCCAGCTCCTGGAGCTGGCCAAGGACACGGAGACCGAACACCTGCGCGAGGCGGGGGACATGCCCGAACTGCCAAAGCGCGCCGAGGCCCTCACCAAGGCGGTGCGCGACCTGCGGCTGGCCTTCGGGGTGGACCTGCGCCGCGGCCCCTGGTCGGAACTGGAGAGCGATGCCACGGTGATGAAGGCGCTGGAGCGGGTGCGGGAGCGGCTGGGCGAACTGACGGAGGTCCTCGAACCGGCCAGAGAGCGGGGCAAGGGGCTGGAGAGCTGTCACGGGCGGAGCGAACAGATCGCGGCCGCCCTGGACAGCCTGTGCGACGACGAGGGGAGCGAGGATGTGCGCTGGTTCGAGACCCATCGCCAGAGCTTCCGCCTCAATCGCACCCCCCTGGAGGTGGGCAACCTGTTTCAACAGCGCATGGCGAGCCGCTCCGCAAGCTGGGTCTTCACCTCGGCCACCCTGGCGGTGGGCGAGAGCTTCCGCCACTTTCAGGACCGCCTGGGCCTGGTGGAGGTAGAGACCGCCCGCTGGGAGAGCCCCTTCGACTACCCCAACCAGGCGCTCTGGTTTGTGCCCCGTGGCCTGCCCGAGCCGCGCGATTCCAGTTATACCGATGCGGTGCTGGATGTGGCGGTGCCGGTGATTGAGGCGAGCCGTGGCCGCGCCTTTCTGCTCTTCACCAGCCACCGCGCCCTGCGCATTGCCGCCGAGGCCCTGGAGGAGCGGATCGACTATCCGGTGTTGGTGCAGGGCAGTGCGCCCAAGGGCGAGTTGCTGGAGCGGTTCCGGCGCCTGGGTGATGCGGTGCTGCTCGGCACCGCCAGTTTCTGGGAGGGGGTGGACGTGCGCGGCGAGGCGCTATCCTGCGTCATTATCGATAAACTTCCCTTCGCCTCACCCGGCGATCCCGTACTGCAGGCCCGCATCGACGCACTGAAAGAGCGGGGCGGCAACCCCTTCATGGAGTTCCAGGTGCCCCAAGCGGCCATCGCCCTGAAACAGGGGGCGGGACGCCTGATCCGCGATGAGACCGACCGCGGCGTACTGGTGATCTGCGATCCACGGCTGCTGAAAAAAGGTTACGGCCACACCTTCCTCAACAGCATGCCGCCCATGGCCCGCACCCGTGAGCTGGCGGATGTGGAGCAATTTTTTGCACAAGGGTAGGCTTTATCTGGAATGCCACGGAGGACACAGAGATCATCAGCCCAGCGTGGCATCCAGAAACATCATACAGACAAAGCCGATCAGCAGACTGAACGTTGCCAGGTTTTCGAAACCCCTTCGGTGAGTTTCGGGGATAATCTCGTCGCTGATAATGAACAACATCGCACCCGCCGCAAAGGCCAGCGCAAAGGGCATCAGCGGGCTGGCGAAGGAAACCGCAAAACTGCCGAACAGACCTCCAATGGGCTCTGCAAGTCCGGTTAAGGAACCCACAAGAAAGGAGTGCATTCTCGAATAGCCGACGGCAATCAAGGAGACCGCTACGGCCAGCCCTTCGGGGATATTCTGAATTCCGATACCAGTGGCGAGACTTATGCCATTGCCTATATCGCCATCCGCAAAGCCTACCCCCACCGCCATCCCTTCCGGAAAATTGTGCAAGGTTATTGCGATCACAAAAAGCCAAATGCGGCGCAATGCCCTTGCATCCGGTCCTTCATGGCCCGTAAAAAAATGCTCGTGAGGAAGGTAGCGGTGCATAAGAAACAGAACGGCCGCACCTGAAAGTATCCCTGCGATTACCACGACCACGGATAAATTTCTGCTGTGAAAATATACCTCGCCATATTCGATAGCAGGCAGGATCAATGAAAAGAACGAGGCCGCGAGCATAATGCCCGCCGCGGCGCTGAGTAATCCATCCTCCAGCCTGACCGACAGCTTTCGCACAAAAAAAACGCCAAAGGCCCCTATTCCGGTAAATAGGCCGGCAATGAGGCTGGCGAGGAATCCAATCCAGATGATGTTCATGGTTCGATGTACTTACATAAATTCAGATTGTGTTGCAACCATTTAGGGCGGCTTGTGGTGTCCGGGGCGCTTTTGCGGTGTCGTGGTTGCTACTTTTTGGAACGCAGGGACGTAGAGACGAGGGGTTGTCATGCGTCGGTGATCTGGATTGGTTGTTCACCCCATCATGGAGAGGATGAATCGATGATCTTTAGCGTGTGTGCATGTGGGATGCGGCGAAACAGCAGGTTTGTAATCATCCCTGCCGCACCGCCCACGACATAGACGATACCCAGAGAAACTATAGAGCCGGCTGCCGCCATGCCAAGGCCACTGAACAGTGCGTCCTTCAGCGTTGTGTTCTGCGAGAAGAGTAGCCCGTAGATGCCTACTACCTGTCCAAAAGAGAACATGGTCAGGAAGGTGATGGTGGAGCCCCACAGAAAGGAACGGAGCCATCCAGGCGGCGGATGGTCGCTGTCTGCGCTGCGAAAGCGCGCCGTGTAAACAAAACCCCATAAAAATGCAAAGGGTGCAAACAAACTTCCAAATCCGACCAATCCTGGAATCTCTTTGCCAGGGAACCCCTTGCCTGTAATGAAAATCGAAAAGACTACCCCAAAAATCGGCATGACAACGGTCGCGGCGACGGCGAATATGAAACCAGTAAGGAATCTATAACGCATTTTCATGAGCTCTGTGCCCCGCTGTGATCTCTGTGGCTAGACCGATTCCGCTATGGAAAAAGTGCCCGAGTATCCGAAGGTCTCCCCCAACAGCGGGTGGACCATGGTGAAGTCCATATAGAACGTCTCGTCCGAGACCGCCTTCTCGATGATGCGGGCATCTCCCAGGATGGCCCAGGTGGGGATGGGTATGCGGGCCGCACCCATATCCCACACATAGCCGGCGCTGGTGAAGACCAGGGCGCCGTCCTCCACCGACATGCGCATGCGGATACCCAGGCCGAAGCGCACGTATTCGATGATCTCGTCGCCACCCGCGTACTCCATGCGGGACTTGAACTCGGTCAGGGGTCTGTTTGGAAATTGCAGGGTACGATGCCAGAACATCGCCTCGGTGTTGTCACTGGTGGTCCAGTTTCTGACCGTGGTTGGAATGTCCGTGCCCCGGTAGGGGACCAGTGCGCCAAAGATGCGCCCCGGCAGCAGAAAGGGCTTGGCCATGTTGGAATGGAATACCCGGTCCATGGTGCCGTGGATGGTCATGTTTGCGGCCGCTCCCGGGGCCATGACGTAGTGCCGTTTGACGATCTCGTCCAGTTGGTGCCACTGCTCACCCAGGGCCTGTTGCATGATGGATGTGGGTTGTTCCTGTTGCATGGGAGTCTCCTTATAACGTGATCGCTGGTTTGAAGACCATCAGAAAATAGACGACGACCATGGCGATAAAGGCGGGAACGCCGAGCCAGAACCATAGCCGCGCATAACGGTGGTAGTGCTCATCCATGGGCTGGTTATTTCTCACCGCCTCGGTGGCGAGATCGCGCATACGTATCTGCAGCCAGACCACGGGCAGCCAGCACCCCCCGGCGATGAGATAGAGGATCACCGCGATGACCACCCAGGGTTGGTCCAGCGGGAAGCCCAGGATATGGACCAGCCAGAACCCGGTAATCGGCTGAATAATCACCGTGGGGGTGGTGAACAGCCAGTCGGCGATCACCACGGTGCGGTTGGTTCGGGCCATGGCATGGAGATCACCGCCGCGGTCCGCCATCCATTTGTAAAAGGCGCTGCCTAGTCCGGTGCCGAACAGCAGGGTGGAGCTGAGGATATGGATCACTTTAACCAATAGGTATTCCACGATTATCTCCTTTCCAGTACTACAAGGATCAGGGTGGCGGCCACCAGGGGCAGGTTCTTGCTCATGGGGCCGAAGGGGTGCGACCACTGTTCCGGCAGCCACAGGGTGATGATGACGCTGTAGAGCAGAATGATTCCGATCTGGATCAGGGCCGTCAGGCGCAGACGAAAGGCAAACAGCATCGCTAGGCCGAGCAACATATCGGTGGCGGCGGCGCCATAGAGCAGGATGGGTTGCCAGATGCCTTCGATGCCCACCCGGGCCAGCAGGGCGTAGCTCTGTTCGACGGGGAACAGGAAGGCCGAGACGAAGCCGGTAAACAGCCACACAAAGGCAATAGCAAAACGCAGAACGGGGGCAAGAAAATAGAGCCCCGCATGCCAGCGGTCGGCCTGCTGCGCGGGTGTGTCCGCCAACGCTTTTTCGATACCTCGCGGCTGGAAGCCGAAGCGGGCGGCAAAGGACCCCGCATCGCCCGTATTCCCCTTGCGCAGCATCTGCACCGCCTCTGCGGTTATGGGCGTCTGCCCGAGGAACCCGGACCAGCGCGCGCCAAGCAGGGCGAGGCGGTAGGGAACGGAGAGGAATCTTGCCCGGCCGAGTCCCAGCCAGTGACGCAACTGCTGATACAGGGCCTTCATGGTGATCGGCGCGGGCCCCACCAGTTCCATGTCGATCCGCAGGGGGGAGGTGGTGTCCACCAACTCGGCCACCGCCCTGGTCATGTCGTCGATATGAATCGGCTGGATCGGTTGATCGCCAGTGTCGATCAGGGGGACGAGGGGCAGGGCGGCGACGGCCTTGAACAGGGCCATGCTCTTGGCGCCCGGACCATAGACGATGGAGGGCATGAGGATGGCCCAGTCGAGCGTGCGCTCTCTCAGGAAACGGTCCGCGGCACGCTTGCTGAGGTGATAGTGACTGAAGGCGGTATCGTCGGCGCCCAGAGCCGATATCTGGATAACGCGCTTTACCCCTGTCGATTCGCAGGCCTGAAAGAGGGCGATGGGCGCCTGGGTATGCAGCGCATCGAAGGTCTGGCTCCCGCTTTCGCGGATGATGCCCACGGCGTTGATGACGATATCTACACCCTGTAGCCGCGGAATCCAGTCGGCCGCTGCGTGATCGGTGGAGAAGTCGGCCTGGATGGCGGTTATTTCCGGCCAGCGCCGCCGGGCTTCGCCGGGACGGCGTACGCAGGCAACAATCTCATGGCCCTGCGCCGACAGCGCCCGCAGCAGATGGCTGCCGATGAAGCCGCTGGCACCAGTGATCAGGATACGCATCTTATTGTGTCCTCTTTGCCGCTAGTTATTCAGTAATTTCTGTACATACAGAAATCATGAGGTAAAAAAGGGGCCTACCTTCCCCCCAGAAAACCCTGCACCTTCGCGCCCAGCTTGATGAGCTTCTGCAGGGTGGCTTTCGGCAGAACCTTGATCTGGTCATGCCAGGTATCCAGGGTCTCCATGAATGCCAATACCTCCTTCATGCGCTTTTTTGTTTCGGAAGGGGTCTGTTTGTCCTCATCGCACTCCAGCACGCACTCCCGAAGCAAAGACAGGGTGGGGTCGAGTTCCCGCTGCTTGCGGCCCTCCATGATGGTGTAGAAGAGCTCCCAGGGGTCCTTCATGGTCTCGAAGTGATCCCGGCGGTCCCCCAGCAGGCGAACCACCTTGACCAGCTTCCACGCCTGCAACTCCTTGATGCTGGTGCTGACATTGGAACGCGCCACACCCAGGGTCGCTGTAATCTCTTCGGCATTCATGGGGCTGGGTGAGAGGTAGAGCAAGGCATGGATCTGGGCAACGGTGCGGTTGACGCCCCAGCGGGTCCCCATCTCGCCCCAATGCAGGATGTATTTCTCCATAACCGGCGTCAGTTTCATTCTCTACATTCCGTAATTTCTGTTATTACTGAAATTAGTGTAGCAATAGCGGGTTGTCAAGTTTTGCTTGTGTGCTCATAGCAGGGGACAGGCTACAATCCGTCCCATGAAATTGCTGGCCATTGATACCGCCGCCGAGGCCTGTTCCGCCGCGCTCTCCATTCGGGGGGATATTCTGGAGCGTTTTGAAATCCAGCCGCGCAGACAGAGCGAGCTGATTCTTGCCATGATGGATGAACTCCTGGCGAAAGCAGGGATCAAACCCAAAGAGTTGGATGCCATCGCATACGGCGCCGGCCCGGGTTCTTTCACCGGGGTGCGTATCGCCGCCGGGGTGGTGCAGGGAGCGGCCTTCGGATGTGATTTGCCGGTGATTCCGGTCTCTACCCTGGCGGCCCTGGCGCAGAGGCAGCACCGTGAGCAGGGACATACCAGGCTGCTGCCGGCCTTTGACGCCAGGATGGGCGAGCTCTACTGGGGCTGCTATGAGACCAACGGCGACGGGCTGGTTGCCGCCGTGGCGCCGGACCGGCTGGCCCCCCCCGATGGGGTGTCCTGGCCCGAAGGGGGCGGTTGGCACGGCGCGGGAAGCGGCTGGCGTACATACGGAGACGCGCTGATGGAACGTATGGGGCCGGATCTGGTTGCGGTGGCGGAGGATCTGCAGGTTAGCGCCTACGACGTGGCGCTGCTCGGCCGGGCCGCCCTGCTAAAGGGGGAAACGGTCTCTCCCGAGCAGGCGCTGCCGATATATCTGCGGGATGAGGTGGCGAAAAAACCGGCTAAAATTTCATGATGGATATAGTTAGTTGTCATAACCTACTAACAATGTTAAAAAATGAAACTGTCCATGTTCTTTGGGTGCGGTGTTTGGGACTGCAGTGCATGGCCTCTGGTACAACAAATAATACTCTCCCTGGAGGAGCGAATGCGTAAACTTGCGTCATTAGTTATTGCATCGGGCTTGGTTGCTGGTGCCCTGGTCCTGACCAATGGGATAGTAAGTGCCGTGGCCGCCGAGGGGAATGGCCTGGTAGCGGAGACCGAGGCCCTGAAGAAACGGCTGGAGGCGCGCATCGCCCGGGCCACCGCGAATCCGGAGGATCTGATGTTGATCCAACAGGAGGGGCGGGCCCGTACCGTGCTATGCCGCCACTGCCATGGTGAGGAAGGGATCGCAATACAACGCGAGGGCCTGAAGCGTATCGTGCCCAATCTGGCCGGCCAGAATCCCGTCTATATCATTGATCAGTTCATGCGCTTTGAAGACGGCCGCCGCAAGGATTTCATGATGGGCGGTCTGGCCAAGAATTTTTCGGAAGAGGATATGATCAAGATGGCCATATTCTATTCCAGCATGAAGCATGTGAGTTCGGGCGGTGGCCGTCCCGATTTGCGGCTCCGGGGCAAGAAGATCTTCGAGAGCATCTGTGTCACCTGCCATGGCGCCGACGGCCGGGGCCAGGAGGGTTATGCCATGATCGCCGGCCAGCGGGCCGACTATATCGCCCAGATGCTGCGCACCTTCCGCGATGACCGCAACCGCCGGGTGAATCCCTGGATGACCGGCGTGGCCGTTCAGCTCAGCGATGAGGATATGGACGCGGTTGCCTCGTATCTCGCCAATCTGAAGTAGGCGGATCTGGAGACTGGTGCGGAACGGGGCCGCTGCCGCTGGCCTGAAGCGGGTCCTTCTCCTATAATTTTTCCCCTTCTGCCGGGCGCTCCCTTGGTGGGGCCGCGCCCGGTCTATTATCATTTCTTAGCGGGGACGGGTGTTTGAATATTGCGCATGACCATGGACCAGGCGGTGATCGCGCCGCGTTCTGGTTATTGCTGCTGGCCCTGGCCCTCGCGCTGCTTCACTTTGTCTCCTATCTGGACGCCGATCTGATCCGGGCCGGGGAGGCGCGGGCGGCCGAGATCGCCCGAGAAATGGTGCAGCGGGGCAATTTCATCATTCCCACCCTTAACCACGAGGTCTCTGGCGAGACCCTCACCAAGCCGCCCCTGTTTCACTGGCTGGTGGCCGCGGTGGGTTCCAGTTTTGAATGGCAGAACTGGGCGGTGCGGCTGCCGGGTATGTTGGCGGCCCTGGCCTCCATCTGGATGGTGTTTCTCACTGGGCGGCTGCTGTTCAGCTTCCGGGCGGGGGTCTACGCGGTGGTGGTGCTCTCCACCAGCATCCTGTTCATGCAGAACGGTTCGGCATCGCGGATCGATATCCTGTTTACGCTGCTGATCCAGCTCTCGCTTTACTCCTTCTGGCGCGCCCTGCTGTCCCAGAATGATCGGGCCTGGATCTGGGGTTTCTATATCTGCAGCGGCCTGGCGGTGGTGGCGAAGGGGCCGGTGGGGTTCCTGATCCCCTTTGCCGTGGCGCTCTACTACCTGTTCCGTTCCGGCGACCGGCAGCGGCTGCGGGAGTTCTCCCTGGGCAAGGGGCTGTTGCTGTTCTTCCTCATCGCCGTGCCCTGGTATGTGGCCATGGCGATGACGGCGCCCTATGAACTGGTGGACCGTTTCTTTTTCGGTCAACTCTCCCACTGGTGGGCCGGTTCCGCCAAGACGGCCGATGAGGGGGGGAAGCCCTTTTTGTACTACCTGCCACACCTGCTCGGCGGGCTTTTCCCCTGGTCGCTCTTTATTCCCGGCATCCTCTATGTGGGATTTCGGGAGGCGCGCAGGAGAGGGAATGCCCGCATCGGCGCCGTGCTGTTCTGGTTCCTGGGGGGGCTGATCCTGTTCAGTCTGGGCGGCAAGAAGGCGTCCCGTTATCTGCTGCCCCTGATGCCGGCCTTTGCCCTGTTGGCGGGGTTCTACTGGGACCGGATTGCGGGGGCGGTGAGCGACCGGCACCGCAAGCTGCTGCTGGTCACCACGGGGCTGCTGGCGGCGCTCTGCCTGCTGCTGCTGGCCGGGCTGCTGGCCATCCATGTGGATTCGGAGACGGTGCTCGGCTGGTTGCTGCGGGGCCGAAACCTGGGCGGGTCACAGCAACTAACCGAGGGCTGGGGTCTGTTGCAGGAGACCATGATCCCCGCGACGGTGGTTCTGCTACTGGTCGTGGCGGCCGCGCTTTTCGCTTTCCGGGCGGCCTCAAAACGGGCGGTCTTTGGCGTGGCCGCGGGTACCGCCGCCGTGATCTGGCTCCTGGCGTGGCCCTTTGTGCTGGGCATCAAGCCTCAGTTGGAAGCGGCCAAGAGCCCTCGCCTGGTGGCGGAGGAGATCCGGCGGATGCTGCCGGAGGATGAGGAGCTGTTCGGCGGCGGCAAGGCCTATAAGCACGCCATGCGCTGGTATCTGGAGCGGAATATCTCCCTCGAGACCCTGGAGGATCTGCACCAAAGGATACGCGAGAAACCGGACTCCTGGGTGCTGCTGATGCACAAGAAACCGCCGCCGCAGGAGTTGCTGACCCTGCGGCCGGATCACCGCGAATGGCAGGTGGATTATTATCATGTGACGCTATTTCCCGGGACCTCCGGGCCGCATTGATGTAGAGTACCCACCCAAATTCGTCACGGTAGAGAGTTAAGAGCGAGTAGCTGGATGGAGCTTTCCGTTGTAATCCCGATTTTCAACGAGTCCGAGAATATTCCCATTCTGGCGGCGGAGATCCGCGCCGCGCTGGATGGAAAGTACGACTACGAGGTCCTGTTCGTGGACGACGGCAGCACCGATGAGTCGCCGCGGGTGTTGGCGCAACTGCGCAGTGAATATCCACAGTTTCGCATTATCCGCCATCTGCAGAATGCCGGTCAGAGCACGGCGGTGCGCAACGGCGTGAAGGCGGCGCGGGCGGAGCTGGTGGTCACCCTGGATGGGGACGGCCAGAACGACCCCGCCGACATCCCCCGTTTCATGGAGGTGATGCGGAACCGGGCGCCCGGCAGCAAACTGCGCATGGTGGCCGGTTATCGCAAGAAGCGGCAGGACGACTGGCTGAAGCGTTTCTCTTCCCGGGTGGCCAACAAGGTGCGCGCCAGTCTGTTGAAGGACGACACCCCGGACTCGGTGTGCGGCCTGAAGCTGTTTTTCCGCGACGCCTTTCTGGATCTCCCCAATTTCAACAATATGCACCGTTTTCTGCCGGCGCTGATCCAGCGCAACGGCGGCGAGACCGTTTCCGTGGAGGTGAACCATCGCCCGCGCGCCAAGGGGGTCTCCAAGTACGGCGTACACAACCGCTTGTGGGTGGGTATCGTGGACCTGCGCGGCGTGCGCTGGTTGCAGAAGCGGGTACGGCTCACCGAGGTGGAGGAGGTTGAGTAGCCATGTCTGGAGCTGAGATGTCCACGGGCGAGATTATTGCGCTGGTGATCGGTTTTACCGGCCAGGCCCTTTTCTCCGCCCGTTTTCTGGTGCAGTGGATCGCCAGTGAGCGCCAGAAACGCAGCGTGGTCCCCGTCGCCTTCTGGTATTTCAGTATCGCCGGCGGGTTGACCCTGCTGGGTTACGCCATCTATCGCATGGACCCGGTGTTTATCCTCGGGCAGGGGATGGGGGTCTTCATTTACCTGCGCAACCTGCACCTGATCCGCAGGGAACACGCGGCGCTGCTGCCGGATTCGGAAACGGAGTGATCCCGCACTACAGGGGAAAGCGGCCGTTCGCGAGCCCCTGTTCATCAACCCTCAGGTAGTGTCCCTGCTCCTCATGCCACTCGGCCAGGACGATACGCTGGACCGTCTTGCCGTCCAGCTCCAGTTCATGGGTGGCGGCGCGGTGGGTATGGCCGTGGATCAGGAGCGAGACGCCGTGCTTACGCATCTGTTCCTTCACCTCGTCCTGGTTAACATCCATGATTGCTTCGGGCAGTAGTGAGGTGGTCTCGCCGCTCTGTTTGCGGATCTCTCCCGCGAACAGGGCGCGCTCCTGCAACGACTTGGCCAGAAAGTCGGCAATGATCTGTTCATTGCGCAGCATCTTGCGCGCCTGCTGATAATTTTGATCATCGGTGCAGAGCAGGTCGCCGTGCATCAGCAGGGCGGGGGCGCCGTTCAGGTCGATGATCGTGGGATCTGGAATGAGCTGGCAGCCGGTAATACCGCAGAACCGCTCGCCGATGAGGAAATCGCGGTTGCCGTGCATCAGGAACACCCGGGTGCCGGACGCGGTGAGCCGCGCCAGTGCGAACTGGACATCCGGGATGGGCGGGGTTTCGTCGTCGTCCCCCAGCCAGACATCGAACAGGTCGCCCAGGATGTAGAACCGGTCGGCCCCGGTGGCAATTTCCTCCAGAAAACGCAAAAAGAGCGCCACCGTGGCGGGGCGCTCTTTGGAGAGGTGGAGATCCGAGACGAAAAGGATCTGTGACATCAGCGCTTATTCGCTGATCTCGGCCTTTTCGATCACCAGATCATCCACGGGCACGTCCTGATGGCCAGCGCGGTTGGTGGTCTCCACCCCTTTCATCTGGTTGACCACTTCCATGCCCTCGGTCACCTTGCCGAAGACGCAGTAGCCCCAGCCGTCCTGCCCCGGGTAGTCGAGGAACTTGTTGTCCGCCACGTTGATGAAGAACTGGGCGGAGGCGGAGTGGGGGTCCATGGTGCGGGCCATGGCGATGGTGCCGGTCAGGTTGCTGAGGCCGTTTTTGGCCTCGTTTTCGATGGGGGCGCGGGTGGCCTTCTCGCTCATGCCGGGTCCGAAGCCGCCGCCCTGGATCATGAAGTTGTTGATGACGCGGTGGAAGATGGTGCCGTCGTAGTGGCCGTCTTTCACATACTGGGCGAAGTTCTCGCTGGTTTTGGGGGCCTTTTCGTAATCCAGTTCAATAACGATATCGCCGAGGTTGGTCTTAAAAGTAATCATGTTTCAGTAGCCTGTATGTTCTCTGGTTTAAGTAAAATTATTTCGCCGGTTGCGGCGCGGCGGCATCCAGCCGCGTGACGCTGAGGATCAGTACCGGCTCTTCTGGCACACCCTGCATACCCTTCTGGGTGCCTACAAAGACGTCCGCGATGCGGTCCACCGTCTCCATGCCCTTGGTCACCTTGCCGAACACCGCATAGCCCCAGCCGTCGGGTTTGGGGTAATCCAGATCGGGGTTGTCCACATGGTTGATAAAGAACTGGGCGGTGGCGGAGTGGGGATTGGGGCGCCGCGCCATGGCGATGGAGCCGCGCACGTTCTTCAGGCCGTTCTTGGCCTCGTTGGCCACGGGGGCCAGGGTCGGTTTCTCTTCCAGATCGCGGGTGAATCCGCCGCCCTGGATCATGAAGTAGGGAATAACCCGATGGAAAATGGTGTCATTGTAGAAGCCGTTCTCGGCGTAGCGCAGGAAGTTCTCCACCGTTTTCGGCGCCTTGTTCGGGTACAGCTCCAGTTCGATATCGCCGAGACTGGTCTTCATGAGGACACGGACGGTTGCCGCCTGGGACGCGGAGGCGAATCCCAGCAGGATCAGGGTGGTAAGAAGCAGATGCAGCAGCCTGTTTTTCATTTATATGCTCCATTTCCGGTTAAGACCGCCCATGATATAGCTTCCGCCGCGCGGGAAAAAGCCCGATCCGGCCGCGCGCGCGGTGGAGGCCTTTTCGCGCCCGGCCCCTTTCGTATACCATGGCTTGTTTTACGGTCGCTATGACCGGCTCAGTGATTTGTAGTTCCGCAATCAGGTACAGGCATGCTCAAGGTCTATAACGATCTCACCAACCAGAAAGAAGAGTTTCACTCCATCCGGCCGGGCAAGGTGGGAATGTATGTCTGCGGCATGACCGTCTACGACCTTTGCCACCTGGGCCATGCGCGGGTGATGGTGGTGTTCGACGTGGTGTACCGCTACCTGCGGGCGAGCGGCTACGATGTCACCTATATCCGCAACATCACCGATATCGACGACAAGATCATCAAGCGCGCCAATGAGCGGGGGGTGCCGTTCCCGGAACTGACCGCCGAGTTTATCCGGGCCATGCATGAGGACGCGGACGCCCTGGGGGTGCTGCGGCCCGACAGCGAGCCAAAGGCCACCGACCACATGGACGAGATCCTCGCCATGATCGAACGCCTGATCGAACAGGGCCACGCTTACGCGGCGGAGAACGGCGACGTCTACTACGATGTGCGGAGTTTCCCCGGCTACGGCAAGCTCTCGGGCAAATCTATCGAGGATCTGCAGTCCGGCGCGCGGGTGGAGCCGGGGGACGCCAAACGCGATCCCCTTGATTTCGCCCTCTGGAAGGCGGCCAAGCCCGATGAGCCGGCCTGGGACTCCCCCTGGGGCCGCGGCCGTCCCGGCTGGCATATCGAGTGCTCCGCCATGTCCACCAAGGCGCTGGGCGACACCTTCGATATCCACGGCGGCGGGGCGGACCTGACCTTTCCCCACCACGAAAACGAGATCGCCCAGTCGGAGGGTGCTACAGGCCACCCCTTCGTCCGCTACTGGCTGCATAACGGCTTCGTGCGCATCAACGAGGAGAAGATGTCCAAGTCCCTGGGCAACTTCTTCACCGTGCGCGAGATCCTGGAGCGCTACCGGGCGGAAGAGGTGCGCTACTTCATCCTCACCAGCCAGTACCGCTCGCCCCTCAACTACGACGACGAACACCTGGATAACGCCCGCGCGGCCCTGACCCGTTTCTACACCGCCCTGCGCGGGTTGCCCGATGCCGAACCCGCGGGCGGTGAGTCCTACGAGACCCGCTTTCGCGAGGCCATGGACGACGACTTCAACACCCCCGAGGCGCTGGCGGTGCTGTTCGATCTGGTGCGGGAGATCAATCGGCTCAAGGAGAGCGATCAGATAAAGGCCGCCGCCCTGGCCGCGGTGCTGCGTGAACTGGGCGGTATGTTGGGTATCCTGCAGGATGACCCGGAGCAGTTCCTGCGCGGCGGGGCCGGAAGTGAAGACGGCCTCAGCGATGGTGCGATTGAGACCCTGATCCAGCAGCGCCTGGATGCCCGCAAGGAGAAGAACTGGGGCGAGGCGGATCGTATCCGTGATGAGCTTCAGGCGGCGGGGATTCTGCTGGAGGATGGGGCGCAGGGGACAACCTGGCGCCGGGGCTGAGCTGACGGGTGATATGGCGGGGTAGGACCCCGCCCTACAAAATTACGCACATGCGTAGGGTGGGGTCCTACCCCACCAAATGGAGTGGATATTAACAACAGAGGCAAAGGATTATGCCTAACTACAGAAGAGTTTTGATACCTGGCGGTACCTATTTCTTCACCCTTGTTACATACCGGCGGCGGCCCCTGCTTACATCCAATGCCGCGAGGGATTGCCTGAAACGTTCTATCCGGAAAGTGCAGCAATCCCAACCTTTTGACCTTCCGGCTATCTGTTTCATGCCAGATCATCTTCACTGCATAATGGTATTACCGGAAAATGATGCAGATTATCCCGGCCGATGGAATGCCATAAAAGGCCTGTTTTCAAAAGGATTGCGAAAAAATGGGGTGCAGGTTGCCCCTGTCTCAGGCGGAAGACCCGAAAAAGGAGGGATCGGTATTTGGCAACGTCGCTATTGGGAGCACCTTATTCGGGATGATGAGGATTACCGTCGCCATTTAGACTACATACATTTCAACCCTGTAAAGCACGGTCTTGTGCAAGCGCCTTTGGATTGGCCATGGTCCAGCTTACATCGTTATGTGGGAAACGGTTTTTATGAGCCGGATTGGGGAGAACAGGAGCCTGTATCGGTTACAAAGGTGACAGCAGCTGGAGAGTAGATGGTGGGGCAGGGCCCCACCCTACTGCTGATCCCCTGAGTAGGAAGCATGAAAAGAAAACCCACCTTGATGGGTTGCGAAATCAGCTGCCGATTCGTAACAAACTGATAGGTGGAGGTCGAAAGTTTTGTTTTACCCGCGGAGTTTCTCCGGGTTCATAATGTACTCTTCCATGTGCTTCAGTTCGTCGATCCCGGAAATAACAATCTCCGGGTCCGGTATGAGTTCCTCTTCCGGTAACTTATCCACATACTCCATTTGAGAAAGGATCGCCTTCATGCAGCTGATGCGGGCCTTCTTTTTGTTGTCGGAACGGATGATGGTCCAGGGCGCGATGGTTCGGTTGGTCTCGGAAAGCATCTGGAATTTACGCACCGAATATTGATCCCAGTAGGTCTGCGCCAGGTTATCCACGGGTGACAGCTTGTAGTGTTTCAGGGGATCGGTCTTGCGCGAGTCGAACCGCTCCTTCTGTACGTCCTTGGATACGGAGAAATAGAACTTGAACAGCTTGATGCCGTCCTTGACCAGCAGTTCCTCCAGCTGCGGCACATCCTTGAGAAAGCGCTTGTTCTGTTCGTCGCTGCAGAAGCCCATCACCGGCTCCACCATGGCCCGGTTGTACCAGCTGCGGTCGAAAAGGACGATCTCCCCGGCGGCGGGTAGGTGGGAGACATAGCGCTGGAAATACCACTGGGTGACTTCCGTTTCATTGGGCTTGGTCAGCGCGACCACGCGGGTGTTGCGAGGATTCAGGTGGGCGATGATGCGCTTGATGGTGCCGCCCTTTCCGGCGGCGTCCCGGCCCTCAAAAATCGCCAACACGCGCTCCCCCGTATTCTTCATATGCTTCTGGAGCTTCATGAGTTCGATCTGCATCTTGCGCAGTTCCATCTCATATTCCAGATGCCAATCCTTTATCCAGACCGGGGTATATCCCTTTTTCTTCTGATTGTCGGCATTTCGCAGAGCGGTGCCTTCAATCAACTCGGTCTTCTTTTTGCTGGATTTTTTTTTGTCACTCATGATTTCCGGCAACCTGTTGTGAGAATTGAAAAAAATAGCATGCTGATCTCATGCTACCCGGTGAGCTAGGGAAATCAAGATGGAACAGGGCGGAAAACACCCGGCACCCCCAAATCTCATCCGTTACAAAGCGAAACATTCCGTTACCCCAATGAAAGGCTTCTCGGCCGGTTCCCCCCTAATCTTTAACCTGTAGAAACAACCTAGTGAGGAACCATACATGAAAACCGCATCCAAATGGATTATAGCCTCTGTGGGAGGTATCGCCCTGATCAGCACCCTGGCTGTTGCCGGTCCCGGATACAGAGACTACAGCCCGGACGCATTCGCCGGGCGGATGATTGACCGGGTCACCGACAAACTGGAGCTCACTGAGGCCCAGGTGGAAAAACTCAACGGCGTTAAGGACGCCATCAAGACCGCGCGGGAAAACATGCGCGAGCAGCGCAAGGACAAAAAAGATCAACTGATGGCGTTGCTGGACCAGCCCACCCTTGATCAGAACAAGGCCATGGGGCTGCTGACAGAACGGGGTGACGCCATGAAGGCGGAGGCGCCGAAGGTGATCGCCGCCATCGCGGGCTTCTATGACAGCCTGTCTCCGGAACAGCAAAAGACCCTGCGCGAGACCATTCAGGACCGGATGGAGCGGCGCAAAGACTGCGATCGGGATAAATCCAGAAAGGACGGCAAGAGAGAGCGCACCTCTTTTCAGCTGGAAGAGGGTCCGGCGTTCGGATACAGCAGTGAGGAAGGTCCGCGTCGTTTCGATGGGGAACGCCCAGTCATGATGTAACCTGCTGTGATTTCTCTTGAGGGAGCGGGCTCCCTCAAGAGAGCCGCATGGGGTAATCTATCGGTTATGCACAACATACTCCTGATCGACGATGACGAACGGCTGGGCGATCTGCTCAGCCGTTATTTTGAGCGCCACGACCTGAAGCTGGAGAGCGCCCTGCGCCCCAGCGCCGGCCTGCAAAAGCTGACGCAGGGCGGTTTCGATCTGGTGATCCTGGATGTGATGCTGCCCGAGATGGACGGGTTTGAGGTGTGCAAGGAGATTCGCAAGAAGAGCGAGGTCCCTATCATTATGCTTACCGCCCGCGGCGAGGTAATGGACCGGGTGGTGGGGCTGGAGCTGGGCGCCGACGACTACCTGCCCAAACCCTTCGAACCCCGGGAACTGGTGGCCCGCATCCAGAGCATCCTCAAGCGCACCGCGCATCACGGGGCAGCGGGCTCCCGCATCCGTTTCGGCGATCTCACCATTGATACCGAGTTGCGGGAAGCGGCCATCGCCGAACAACCGCTCGAACTAAGCAGCATGGAATACAAACTGCTGGAGCTGCTGGCGGCAAATCCGGGCAAGACCTTCAGCCGTGATGAGATCCTGAACCAGCTAAGGGGAATCGAGGCCGATCTCTTTACCCGCTCCGTGGATATCCTGGTCAGCAGGCTGCGGCAAAAGCTCAAACCGCTGGAGTGCATCAAGACCATCCGCGGCAGCGGCTACTGTTTCGTGGGGAGAAGCGAATGAAGCGTTTGGCGCCTTTTCGGTCCCTGTCGGGAAAACTGGTTCTGCTGTTTCTGCTGATGGCGTTACTACTGGCGCTGTTCGCTGGTGGGGGTATAGGCGCCGCCTTCCGCGCCCATTTCAAGGAAAACATCCGCCCCCATATGCACCACTACATGGAGTATATCCGCAACGATATAGGCATCCCGCCCGATCCGAGCAAGGCGGAGCAGATCGCAAAAAAACTGCCGGTAGAAATCTATATCCGCGGCCCCGGCATCGACTGGGCATCCGACGGCAAGCCGATAGACCTCCGCCAGCTCCGCCCGTACCGCACTTTTTTCCGCAATGGGATTCGCTACATCCTGGGTGATCTGGATGGCCGCGAATATCTGGTGAGCAGGGAGGGCGGATACGCCATCGCCTTTTCGGTGCGCGATATTCGCCAGCAGGCCAAATGGCGGGGGATCATCGGCATCGGCGTACTGCTGTTGCTGCTGGTGCTCCTCTACTACGCCACCCGGCGGCTGTTCTCCCCCATCGACGCCATCCGGGACGGCGTCAAACGGTTCGGTTCCGGCGATTTGGCCCACCGTATCGAAATCGACCGCAAGGACGAACTGGGGGAACTGGCCACCAGCATCAACGCCATGGCCGACGACATCCAGCAGATGCTGGATGCCAAGCGGCAACTGCTTCTGGCCATCAGTCATGAACTCCGCTCCCCGCTGACCCGGGCCAAGGTCTCTCTCGGCTTGCTGGATGACGCCGCTACCCGCCAGGAGATCAACCGCGATCTGGACGAGATGGAGAAGCTGATTGAGGAACTGCTGGAGACCGAGCGGTTGAGCACGCGCCACCATGCGCTGAATCGGGAACAGATCTCTCTCAATGATCTGGTGCATGGGGTGATCGCCACCTATTTCGAAAGCCAACCCATACAGCTGCAGTTGCCGGCCGAAGCGGTGAGCGCCTTTGTGGACACCTCTCGTCTACGGCTGATGCTGAAAAACCTGCTCGAGAATGCCCTGCGGCACTCCCCGCAAGAGGGGGAATCCCCGCAGCTTCTGTTGCAGCAGGAAAATGGCAAGATCACCATTCAGGTGCGGGACTTCGGCAGCGGCATTGAGGAACAGCACCTGCCCCATCTCACCGAACCCTTCTACCGCGTGGACCCGGCGCGGCAGCGGGAGACCGGCGGCTACGGCCTCGGGCTCTATCTTTGCCGCATGATCACCGAGGCCCATGGCGGGACACTTACCATCCACAGCACGCCCGGCGAGGGTACGCTGGTTGAGATCGAACTGCCATTGCACCCCGAAGAAGGGTAGGCGCCTTTATCGGCCCACGGCGGCCAGGGCGCCTACCAGAGCAGGTTCTTACGCGTCGATCCGCTTGTACTTGATGCGGTGCGGCTGATCCGCCTCCGCCCCCAGCCGCCGCTTGCGGTCCGCCTCGTAATCCGCATAGTTGCCCTCGAACCAGACCGTCTCGGAGTCCCCCTCGAAGGCGAGGATGTGGGTGGCGATGCGGTCCAGGAACCAGCGGTCATGGGAGATGATCACGGCGCAGCCGGGGTAGGTGAGCAGCGCCTCTTCCAGGGCGCGCAGGGTCTCCACGTCCAGGTCGTTGGTGGGTTCGTCCAATAGCAGCAGGTTGCCGCCGCTCTGCAGCAGCTTGGCCAGATGCAGGCGGTTGCGCTCCCCGCCCGAGAGGTCGCCCACTCGTTTTTGCTGGTCGGTGCCCTTGAAATTGAAACGGCTCAGCCAGGCGCGGGAGTTGAGTTCGTATTTGCCCACGGTGATGATGTCGGCGCCGCCCGAGACCTCTTCCCAGGCGGTCTTGCTGTTGTCCAGAGCGTCGCGGGACTGGTCCACATAGGCCACCTGCACCGTCTCGCCCACGCGCAGTTCGCCGCCGTCCGGCTGCTCCTCGCCCGTGATCATGCGGAACAGGGTGGTCTTGCCCGCGCCGTTGGGGCCGATGACGCCCACGATGCCGCCCTTGGGCAGGTTGAAGCTCAGGTCCTCGTACAGCACCTGCTCGCCAAAGGCCTTTTTCAGTCCCTTGGCCTCGATCACCAGATCCCCCAGCCGCTCGCCGGGCGGGATGTAGATCTCGTTGGTCTCGTTGCGTTTCTGGAACTCCTGGCTCTGCAGTTCATCGAAGCGCTGCAGGCGCGCCTTGCTCTTGGCGTGGCGTCCCTTGGGGTTGGAGCGCACCCACTCCAGTTCGTGCTTCATGGTCTTGATGCGGGCCGCCTCCTGCTTCTGCTCCTGCTCCAGACGCTGCTCCTTCTGTTCCAGCCAGGAGGAGTAGTTGCCCTCCCAGGGAATGCCGTAGCCGCGGTCCAGCTCCAGAATCCAGCCCGCCACGTTGTCCAGGAAATAGCGGTCGTGGGTGACCGCCACCACGGTGCCGGGGTAGTCGTGGAGGAAGCGCTCCAGCCAGGCCACCGATTCGGCGTCCAGGTGGTTGGTGGGTTCGTCCAGCAGCAGCATGTCGGGCTTCGACAGCAGCAGCTTGCACAGCGCCACGCGGCGGCGCTCGCCGCCCGAGAGTTTGGACACGTCCGCATCCCAGGGCGGCAGGCGCAGGGCGTCGGCGGCCACCTCCAGGGTGCGGTCCAGGTTGTGGCCGTCGCTGGCCTGGACGATGTTCTCCAGCTCCGCCTGGCGCTTGGCCAGGGCGTCGAAATCGGCGTCCGGCTCCGCATAGGCGGCGTACACCTTGTCTAACTCCACCAGGGCCTCTTTTACATGGCCCAGGGCCTCCTCCACGTTGCCGCGCACGTCCTTTGCCGGATCCAGTTGCGGCTCCTGGGGCAGGTAGCCCACCTTGATGCCGGGCTGGGGCCGGGCCTCGCCTTCGATATCGGTATCCACACCCGCCATGATGCGCAGCAGGGAGGATTTACCCGCGCCATTGAGGCCGAGTACACCGATCTTGGCGCCGGGGAAAAAGGAGAGGGAAATGTCGCGCAGGATGACCCGCTTCGGCGGGACGATCTTGCCGACGCGGTTCATGGTGTAGATGTATTGGGCCATGTTGCTCTGTTGCCTGTCTGGATTGGTCTGTGGTTGAACGGTTGTGGTGGGGCAGGACCCCACCCTACGGAGGGCGTATTCTAATCGTTTCCAAGATCCGGTTCACCACAGCGGCGCAGCATCTCTTCCCGACAGCGGTCGCGCAAGCGGATGGCGGATTCCCAGTCGCCCCCATCGGGCGCAACGGGTTGACCGATAAACAGCTGCAGGGTGCCGCGATGGGGGAACAGGGAACCGGCGCGCAGAATAGAGCGGGTGCCGCGCAGGGTGACGGGCACCACCGGGATGCCCGCCTGCGCGGCGGTGATGAAGGCGCCCATGCGAAACGGCAGCAGTCCCGGCATACGGCGGAAGGTCCCCTCGGGGAAGAACAGCAGGGGATCGCCGGTACAGGCCCGCTCCTTGAGGCGTTGGGTGTCGGCGATCCCTTTCTGGAGGTCGAAGCGTTCCACGAACTCCGCGCCGATGCGGCTCAGGAACAGGCGCGAAATAAAGCTGGAGAACAGCTCCGCCTTGGCCACCAGACGCAGCCGGGTCGGCAGGGCCTTGATCAGTATGATGCCGTCGAGATAGCTGCTGTGATTGGCCACCAGCAGGTAGGGCCGGTCGGCCGGAAGCTGCTCCAGGCCGTGCACCGCCAGCGGTGTCCCGCTGAGGCGCAGCAGGAGCCCGATGGCGTGGTTCATCAGGCCCCAGCGCCAGGCGGGGCGCGGCAGCAGGACCACCAGAAACCAGGACGGTACGGCCAGCAGCAGGAACACCAGCCACAGGTAGGCGCTGAAGAGGGTGTCCTGAAACAGACCCCAGCCGCGGCGCAGGCGCGGGATGAGGGTATTGATGGCCAGCCGGGTCAGCTGCAGCCAGGGCGGTTTACTCTTGGCGTCGATATCCCCCTCTTCATAGAGCCGTTTGCAGGCCGCACGGCGGATCTTGCCGCTGGAGGTCTTCAGCACCGTATGCGGATCGGCCAGCACCACCTCGTCCGGGGGCGTGCCCAGGATGTCGGTGGTCAGTTGCGAGATCTGCTGTTGCAGGGCCTCCCGCTCCTGGGCCCCTTTGTGCCGGGTCTCCGCCAGGATCACCAGCCGTTCCGTCTGTGAGCCGGGGTCGGCGCTGCCGAATACCGCCACACACCCCTTGCGGACACCCTCCAGGTCCCCCACCGCCTGTTCCACCTCATAGGGGTAGATGTTGCGTCCGGCGCGGATGATCAGGTCCTTTATGCGGCTGGTCAGGAACACCTCTCCCTGGGATAGAAAGGCGAGATCTCCGGACTCCAGCCACTCACCGTCAAACAGGGTGCGGGTCTGTTCGGGATTGCGGAAATAGCCGCTGGTGGTGGAGGGGCCGCGAAACTGGAGCCGTCCCTCCCGCTGTTCCGGCAGTTCCCGCCCCAGGGTATCCACGATCCGGATCTGGTGGCCCGGCAGCGGCTGACCGCAGGAGACCAGTTCCAGCGCACTGGTATCCGCCTCATCGGCCGGGAGCGCTTGGCCGGATCGCTCCAGATCACTCCGCCGTATGCGCCGGATTATGGGCGCCCGCCCAGGGGGCGGAAAGGCAAGCCCCACCGAGGACTCGGCCAGACCATAGACCGGCGCCATGGTCTCCTTGCGGAAGCCATAGGGCTCGAACCGTTGCTGAAACGCGCTAATGGTTCGTGCGCTCACAGGCTCCGCGCCGTTGAAGGCCATGCGCCAGGAGCTAAGGTCCAGCCCCCGGATACTCTCCTCCCGGACCTTGAGCAGGCACAGCTCATAGGCGAAGTTGGGGGCGGCCGAGAGGGTGCCGCGGTGGTGATGGATGGCCCAGAGCCAGCGCTGGGGGCGGGCCAGGAAGGCGAGGGGCGACATCAGGACCAGGGGGATGGCGTAGTAGAGGGCGCCCAGGCAGGCCCCGATCAGGCCCATGTCGTGATAGAGCGGCAGCCAGCTGACGAAGACATCAGAGGGCGCAACGCGGATGGCCGTACCCATGGCGCGTATATTCGCCAGCAGATTGGCGTGGGTGAGCACCACCCCTTTGGGATTGCCGGTACTGCCGGAGGTGTACTGCAGGAAGGCGATATCCTGCGCTTGGGTCCTGGCCGTTCCCATGGCATCACTCGCTCCCTCCCGCAGTTCCTGCGGCGTGACGATCTGCCGCAGCCGTTCCAGCCGGGGGCGGATCAGGTGAGAGATGGGTTTGGCCTCGGCCACCGTGATCAGCAGGGCGGCCTGGGCGTTGTCCAGGATCGAAAGATGACGGTTTAGATGTCTCTCGATCTGTGACATCCGCGTGGGCGGGTAGATGGGGACCGGCACGCCTCCCGCCAGCAGCACCCCGAAGAAGGCGAAAAAGTAGTCGCTGCAGGTGGGCAGCATGATGGCCACCGTCTGTCCCGGCAGGAGTTGCCGTTGTCGCAGGCCGGAGGCGATCAATAGCGATTCGCTCAGCAGCCGGCCGTAACTGATCTCCGCCTCCTCGCCGTCTTCTTCCTGATAAAAATGGATATAGCCTCGCTCCCCATGTTTTTCCGCATGCCAGAGCAGCACCTCGGCGAGGGTTTGCGCGTTATGGGGGAGATCGGTGGTCTCTCCCTGGGTGACGGGTTTGGGCGCCACGGGCGGCGCGCGCCCGGCGGTTGGGGCGGCGGAGTGGATCAGCCGCAGCAGCCCGCGCGGCGTTTCCGTGGCCATGAAAAGCTGTTCCGGCAGTGTGACCTGGAACAACTGCTCAATACGGAACAGCAACTCCACCCGGGCCAGGCTATCGATGGCCAGATCGCGCTCGAGAGAGGCATCCAGTTCCACCCGCTCGGCAAGCCTTCGCTTTGGGTGCAGTTCAGCGACCAGAGTGCGCAGAAGATCGAGCAGGGCCTGAGCTGGATCTCCGTTTTCCGGGCTTTGTATTCCGTTTAAGGTCATAGTGGGGGAAGGTGGTATAAACCTGTTTTGTCTGCGATCCGTCACTGAATTAAAGCGTAGACTATTCGCAAATTTCCCGGATATGGCGGCCGCGATCCGGGAATCGGGTTCGGGCTCCCTGCGGGTGAATCCTGATACTATATGGGCCGGAATTCCAAAGAGGGATGGTGTCTGCATGCGAAAAAGCCGATTGATTACGATTCTGGCGGTGTTGGCTGCCGGGCAAATGGCGGCGAATGCCGTTGCCGTTGAGCCCCGATTGGCGGAGGACCCGGAGACCAAGTGCCTTCAGTTCGGGGACCAGATCATTGCGGATGAGGTAATCAAAACCTGCACCCAGGCGCTGGAGGCGGACACCAAGAAGACCTCGGCGGGGGCCTATTTCCTGACCAACCGCGGACGGGGTTATCTGGAGAAACAGCTCAACGACAAGGCCTATGCCGATTTTAACGAGGCGATCAAACGCGACGCCACGCTGGCGGAGGCCTATTACGGGCGCGGGATGGTGCTGCTCCATGAGGGGGATTACGCGGGCGCCGTTCAGGATTTCGATAAGGCGCTGGGGCTGAAATCCAACCTGGAGAAAGCATCGGAGTTGCTGAAACGGATCAAGGCGGGGGCCAAGCTGCGTGACAGCCACTTCGCCGCCGCCGATGCGGCGCAGCAGAGCGGGGATCTGAAAGAGGCCGTCCGGCTCTATACGGAGTTGTTGGAGAAGGATGCGCTGGCGGGGGCCCGTTTCCCCACCTTTGCGGCGCATCTGAACCGCGCCAATGTTTATGTGGCGCAGGGCAACTATTTCGCCGCCGTGAAGGACTTCGACAAGGTCGTCGAACTCGATCCGGAATTTGTTTCCGGCTATTACAACCGGGGCAGCGCCTATGCGCTGCTCGGCCGCTACGACCTCGGCGCGCGGGACTACACCCAGGTGATCCGCCTGGACCCCGCCAATGCGGCGGCCTACTACAATCGCGGCAGCGCCCACGCGCACCAGATGAAATTCCGCCGCGCCATTTCCGATTATGAAAAGGCCCTGGAACTGAGGCCCGGATGGGCGAAGGCGCAACAGGCGCTGACCGAGGTGCGTCCCATCGCCGAAGTGTACGGACGGTTCGAGAAAGGCATTGAGGCGGAGAAGCGCCACGACTTTGATAAGGCCATTGAGATCTATAACGATGTGCTGGAAACAGGAAAACTGAACCCGCGCAATGCGGCCACCGTCTACTACGCCCGCGCCAGAATCCACGCCCGGCGCAAAAACTATCCCGATACCCTCAGTGACCTCCAGCGCGCGGTGGAGCTTTTTCCCGAGTGGCCGGCGCTTCAAGAGACGCTCAAGGTGGTGGAGGAAGAGGCCAAACGGGAAGAGGAGGCACAAAAGAGTGAAACCGATCTGGTGGAACTCCTCTCCAGTCCGCCTGAGTTCCTGACTCCCGCATCCGGCGTGAGCGACATCCTGAACATCGACGAGGAAGAAAAAGAGAAGCCGCAAGCGGCGGAGAAGGAAGCGGAGAAGGTGGCCGAGGCCCCCGCGTCGGAAACGGAAGCGAAAGCGGAAATAGAAACAGAGCAGCCTCCCCAACTGTCGGACAAAGAGCGGGAGGCGATAGAAAAACGCCAGCAGAAGCTGCTGGAAAAGGCGCGAAAGAAATATCCCGCCGGCAAGGTATTCCAGGACTGCGAACAGTGTCCCGAAATGGTGGTCATGCCCATGGGCAGCTACTGGATGGGCTACATGAACGTGGGTCATCGGGAGGAGACCCCGGCCCACAAGGTCATCCTTGACTACATCTTCGCCGCGGGCAAGTTTGAAGTGACCTACGATCAGTGGGATCTCTGTGTGGCGGAGAAGGGGTGCGGTCACCGTCCCGATGATGACGGCCTTGGGCGCGGCAACCGTCCCGTGACCGGGATCAACTGGGAGGACGCCCAGGCCTATCTCACCTGGCTGAGCAATACGACCAAGCAGGAGTACCGCCTGCTTACGGAAGCGGAGTGGGAATATGTTGCCCGCGGCGGCAAGCGCGAGGACCGTTTCTGGGGCGATGCAGCCGAAGGGTGTGAATACGGGAACAGCGCCGACCAAACCTTGAAAGAGAAAGGCGTCGCCGTGGTCAAGAGCGTGGCCTGTAGCGACGGACATGTAAAGGCCGCCCCCATAGGCAGCTTCCAAGCCAACCCATACGGCGTGCACGATGCGCTGGGCAATCTTTCCGAATGGGTGGAGGATTGCTGGAACCCGAACTACAGGGAGGCCCCGATCGACGGATCGGCGTGGACAACTGGCGAGTGCAACCGCCGGGTGCTGCGCGGCGGCTCCTGGAAAAGCGGGCCCGATGAGATTCGCGCCTCAGCCCGCGTCCCGCTCTGGAAAGAGCTGCGGGTAAACACCACGGGGTTGCGCGTAGCCAGAACCCTGTTTCGGCAGCCGGACGAAAAGGCGGCCGCTGCAAAATAACGAAAGGGCGTATCGGTTGTGATCGGTACGCCCTTTTTTTGGAGTCTGCGTCAGGGAGGAGATGTCTGTTTTCTTCCCTGATGTATGTTTTCGATATAACTTGATATTGGTGCAT